>NZ_JPVQ01000005.1 GCF_000772965.1 Ureibacillus massiliensis 4400831 = CIP 108448 = CCUG 49529
AAATTCAGATTTATAAAGGGCTTTGAATTATTTTAATGCGACGCTAGTGAAAAATCAATTATATTTAAATCAACATACGCATAATAATACTTAAACTTAGAGGGAATCAGTGGACAATAGGAGAAAATCAATAGTTTTTTAATTGCATCTTAGTGAATCTGTGCCGTTGTACATGTGAAATTTATATCAGGGTTCACTAGTTTTAATGTTAACCATATTATCTTACAGTTTAATTTGGAAACCACTCTATAAATCCCCATAAAACCCTCTGTTAATTCTTCTATCAACAAAAGGCACCATAATCTATAAGAAAAGTATAGACTTTTGAGAAATTACAATTAGAAGACCAAGATTAGTTGGAATTTAACTAATTCTACATATTTTGCTAACATATTGGAAATTGCTATTAACCAAACACTGGAAGAAGGTCGATTAATTGGCAATAATTTACGCTATGAGTGATATACATGGGTACTATACTATCATGGAAAATAACTTCAAACTGCTTGATTTTACTGATAATCGGACAAAGTTAATTTTATGTGGTGATTATATTGATTATGGTCCTGATAGCTGTAGGGTTTTATATAAAATCAAAGAATGGATCAATAATAACCCATCGCAAGTTATGGCAATAAAAGGTAATCACGAAACTATGTTTTTAGATTTTTTATACGCGGAAGATGATGATATATGGAATATTGAATGGCTTGGAGCAGATAAAGATTTTTCTACTGTCAATACATTTATCTCAATATCTAGCAAAGAACAGATTAAACAGCTAAATTTAAAGTTGGGTTATCATGAATTTTTAATTAGTGCTGCTAAAATTATAAAAAAGGATATTTTAACTAATCATATAGAGTTAATTAAGTGGTTAAAGGGATTGCCATTATATTACGAGACTGAAACTCAAATATTTGTCCATGCAGGGATTGATGAGGAAGCAGGAGAGTATTGGAAGTACGGCACGTCAGATGACTATTTTGTAAGTAAATATCCAGCGGTATTGGGTGAATTTTACAAAGATATAATTTCAGGACATATTAGCACAAGTTCCTTAGCAAAAGATAATAATTTCCATGATGTATTTTGGGACGGCAAAAGTCACTTTTATATTGACGGCGAAACAAATATCAGTGGTATTATTCCAGTTTTGAAATATGATTCGAAAACCTGTAAATATTCATCATTTACAAAAGGGATAAATGGTTATGGTGATAGCGAGTATTTGATAAAGCGACTAACCTGAGCCATTTAAAAATAATTCGATGATTGTATTTCTAAAAAATAAGGCAATAAATAATAACTTGCACTAGATTGTAGGAGGCGCATATGAGTCTATTACTAAATTTTGATTTTATTGACAATAATCTTGTAAAAAATACAATTAACTATCTTAATGATGAAGAAAAGAGTTTTTTATTAAAAGAACCAGAACAATGGGATTTTAACGGAACAGGATTTAAAAATAAAACGAAACTTTATGATTACATGAGGGACAGAGGTTACATATATAAAAAAGAACTTATAAAAAATATTAACAGTAATTCTAGAAGAACAAATGAACAAACTGTGCAAAAAATGTACCAATTATTCAAGAAGGATACTCCACTCTTCATTGATACTGAAAGGCTATATAGAATGTTGCTGTTAAGTAGCAATCTCATTTTTACACCCAATGAAAAAATATGTTTTACGGTAATGTTTGAAAATCCATATAAACAATGGTCGGCTGAAGAAATAATAAAAGAAGCAAAAAAAAACAATTTATTAAAACTTCGTGTGGACAAAATCGAAGAAAGTTTAGATAGATATTTGGAGAAACATTGCAATAAAGATTCTCTTGTTACCTATGAAATTACCGAACTTACTAGATTTTATCGGATTCATTTCACTAACTTTATAAACTATATTAGAAAATTCGATAAATAAAAACAAAGATTTTGGTCACATTTTTTGGGATTATTGTTTACCCTATGGCTTAAGTAAAATGAGGATGTAACTCATTAATCCTTAAGGAGGAATTGCTATGAAACCTCATAAACCTATGGGTAAAGAATTTATTTTAAGTAAGAGTGCGAAGGAATTCAGACGTATTCGAAGAATTGACAACAAGGGCAACCCATGTGTTGTAAAAGCGAAAGGCTCGTGGAAAATTAGTATTGATAATAAAATATCGAATATTATTGATAGGATAGTCACGCCGCTTGAAAAGATTATCTATCTATATATTCCGACGAATTATTACAATTACATCCCCGGAACAAAAAAAGATTGCTGGAACTATATGGAGAAGAAAATCCAATCTGTATATTGTAATTTGAATTCCATGGTATTTCTTAATGCCTCTGAGTATGATCGACTGAAAAGAATAATTGAAACTGTCCATGCTTTTGTAAGGGGTTATAGTGGTGTTGATTCGATTATTGATAAACATTGGTTTGAACTGAATCCGAATTTAAACTTTTTCCGTTCCTGTTATTATTTTGGGTTTGTATCAGAAATGAAACAATGGACAGAGGACGACTTTGAAATCATGCAATCTATGAAGTTATTTGATTATTTTCCTGATGGACCAGATGATGTAATAAAACGTGATGATTATATGGAATATCTTCATTGTCATTCGAGGGTAAGAAATTTCAAATGGGATAAATTCGATAATTCGGACTGTAGTCATGAAGATTCAGAATCGATTATGCTAATGCATGAAATAGCATATACATTAAGACTTGTGTTTATCGATGTATTTCATGAACTATGTGATTAGTGCTTGTCGTCATCACACATTGTGAAATACGAATCTATTTGGAAACATTAGTAGTAGGAGTGAACTCATATGTTTAGAAACATTAACGAATTTATTAATGGCGGAAATACATTTGAAATGCTAATTAATTATGATTTCAAAAATGAATCTCCTTGGGAGTCTGTAAGAAATGAAACGGATTTTCTTCAGAAGTTCCATAACTATAAGTATCAAAATAAAAGTAATATTAAATTTGATTGCGATAACTCAAATGGAACTTGTGCATTAACCGATAGCCTTTATCAGATGTTATGGGGATGGAGTTATAAAAATCGCTACTCGGTTCCTGAATTTCTAAAAGAAAAATTTGGATTGCAATGGAATCGTTTTGGTCCAGACACAATGAATTCTTTTGCAACTACTTATAATCAAGCATTGGTGATTTATGGGAATGATGAAAATAAAGTTAAGGGAAATCCTTATTTAAACCAATTTGCAGCTTTGACACATTCCATTGGTAATTTCACCTTACTTCCTTTCAAATTAAATCCCGAGGAAGACGGAAAATCTTTTAATCAATATAGAGGGGCCAATTTTGGAAAGTACTTTGTTTATGATTATTTTGATCTATCACTAAAACTCTTAAAGGAAAGTGTTAGTGATTTAGTTTTCAAAAAATGTATTGATACATTTTTTTTGAACGATTATGTTGATGCAAATTATAACGTTAAACCGCTGTTTAAATCACATGCAGCATTTCTCAGTTCTGAAAGACTATCACTAAATAATCCAAGAAAGTTTTTGCCTCAAAATGAGTCAGAGCTAAATGAATATTTGAACAATGTTATTATTAATATTCAAGCTAGAGCAAGAAGAATTGTTGCGGAACTACAAAAGCAAATATCTTTGCCAACAGGAAACAGTGTAAACATATCGAAAACATTCCCAGATGAATCTGGTGAATTACCTGTATCGACTTCAGATAACAAGGTAATAGCTTCGGTAAATAAAATTTGGCAAAAATTCAAAAAATCAAATTTAGGAAGGCATACTCTAACTTTATTAGGAACTTTTTTATTTGTTTTTTTAATAACTTTTGTAATAACAATTTATTTAACAATCAGTCGAATAACACATGTTACTCTGCCAGAATTATTTCATACTAATGGTGTTTTAGTAGTTTTAATAAGCCTTTTAGAAATAGTTTTACCGCTATCTTTTCAATTAGCTATTTTATTAACTTTAATACTATATTTTTTCATTTGGTGGATACGTAAAAAATTGTGGTTATGCCCAGATTGCAGAAGAATATTCGGCATGAAAAAGTTACAAACTGTTTTAGAAAAAAGCGAGATTATTAATATCAAAGTAGATTTAGAAAATAGAGACTTAAATGGAAAGATTATTGGTACAAGTGAACAATATATTTCAGGCAAACGTCGTCACTATACAATACATCACCAATGTAAATTTTGTGGTTATAAAAAGAATACTTTTTCACAGAAGAATGTACCAAACACTTAAACCATAGTTTTGTAAAGATACTATAATAATTATTCACAAATGATCTATAAATATTATTGTGACAAAAGGCCAAATCATTCGGTCAAAAGGCTATATTAAGATCTTAGCTTAGATGTAATTGAAAGTGTCTAGAGATGGCTATAGAATAAACTATTGGTTTGCTGAGAGTATTATTAGTAGTGAAAATGGGGAATAGTTCCAAATTCAACTATATAGAGAGAATCTGAATTGGGAAAATATAGAAATTTGTAATTTGTGGAGAAAATTCTTTGCGCGAATTTCAATAAAATATAAAGAGTGATTGCCTTTTGAAGGCGGTCACTTTTTAATATTTGATGCAAATGTGATTATTCTGCTCTTAAAATAGAAATCAAAGTAAAGTGCCTAGCACCGAACCATGCTATGAAAATCATGTTTAACCATATTTGTGAATAAAATAAATATAGAAGATTCTAACATGAAAAACACCTATGAATATAAATCGGAGTTGATGTAATGAAGTTGGAAACTAATTTGGAAGTGGATTCCATCGTAAAAAGAGCAAGAAGAAACACACTAGGGGATCTTTTAGAACGGACGAAAGATCGATATCCCACGAAAGTAGCGATTCGATATGGAGAAAAACAATTAACTTACAAAGAATTAGATGAACAGGTGAACAAATCAGCAAATACATTTCATGAAGCTGGGGTAAAAAAAGGTGATATGATTAGTATTTTATCTAAAAATAGTTTAGATTTTATCATTGTAAACTTCGCTCTAGCGCGAATTGGAGCGGTCATGATTCCATTAAATTATATGCTCAAAGTAAAAGATATTGCATATATATTAGATCACGCTAGAGTAACAGGACTAATTACTTCCTTGGAATATGCCCCTGTAATGGATGAAGCTGCAAAAGGTCTCGATATCAAATATCGTTATTTAATGGACGTTGAGAAGAATGATCAGAAAGCGCTTTCTCATTGGAAAGTGTTAGCACAAGAAAGAGAAGCAAAGTCCAGTCGTGCATTAGATATTGATTTAGATGATGATGATTTAGCCCATGTATTGTACACAAGTGGAACGGAATCAAAACCAAAAGGTGTCATGTTAACCCATAAGAGCATCATTAGTGAATATGTCAGTACAGTAGTCGATGCAAAAATGGAAACAGATGATGTGGTCATCCATGCATTACCACTGTATCATAGTGCACAGCTTCACGTCTTTTTAGGTCCAAGTATATATGTAGGCTCTAGTGGAGTAGTATTAAGTGCGGCATCACCAGAAAGCATTCTAAAAACAATCGAAGAAGAGAAAGTAACTTCTCTTTTCTGCCCTCCGACTGTGTGGATCGGATTATTACGTCATCCAGATTTTGATAAACGTGATCTCTCCTCATTAAGAAAAGGATACTATGGTGCTGCCATTATGCCACGTGAAGTAATTAAAGAATTAAGCGAACGACTACCACATATGAAACTTTGGAATTGCTATGGGCAAACGGAAGTTGCACCACTAGTCACTGTATTACAGCCTGAAGATCAGTTAAGTAAATTAGGGTCTGCTGGTAAGCCGATTTTAAATTGTCAAACAAAAATTGTAGATGAAAATGATCAAGAAGTAGGCGCGAATGTAGTAGGTGAAATTGTCCATCGCACACCACATGCAATGAAGGGCTACCTTCATGATTCAGAAAAAACGGCAGAAGCTTTTCGCAATGGCTGGTTCCACAGCGGTGATTTAGGTGTAATGGATGAGGAAGGTTATATTACAATTGTAGACCGAAAGAAAGATATGATTAATACTGGTGGTGTAAATGTTTCGAGTAGGGAGGTAGAAGAAGTAATCTATGAAATGGAAGGCGTATCAGAAGTTGCCGTCATTGGTGTCCCTGATGACTATTGGATTGAAGCCATTACGGCGGTTGTTGTACCAAAGGCTGGTGTGACTATCACAAAATCGGCAGTAATCGATTTTTGTAAAGATAAGCTTTCGAAATTTAAAGTACCGAAGTATATCGCTATTACCAATGAATTACCAAAAAATCCAAGTGGCAAAATTTTAAAACGTGAACTACGAGATTTATATGAAAATATCGCAAATGAATAGAGGAATCAAATGATTTGGACTCTTGGAAATTGCTAATAACAACAACCCCGATTAGGCTTCGCTAATAAGCGCCCTAGTCGGGGTTAAGTTTTTGATAAAGTTTCAAATTGATATAATTCTCTACATGGAAATAATAGAATAAAATCTATATTCGTGGCGCAGATATTCTAGTTAATAATCGTACAATTGCCATCAAATGGTGCATAATGGTAACGGGTAGTATGTTTATATTTTAACATGTACTATGTTAAATGAATTTGATGTAATTAACATAATATAAGCGTATATGTTCATTGTCCATTGTGTATTACTATGATATAAATGATTTTGCGTTTTTTATGTTCAAAAAGAAAACTAAGATTACTCCAATTCTTAATGGTAAAGTTCGCAGAAAATCAGTTAAATGCTATTTTTATTCTTGCATACTTTACCAGCAATTCATCGCTTTTTACACACAGACAACGTATAATAGAGGAAGCAGAAGAAGAATTCATTTTTCCTCTAGTTAAAAAAAGAGGTGCAATTACTTGAAACAGTTTGAAACAGAATTACCTGAGCAGTACGAAGCATTAAAAAAGCAGGCCAATTATACGTCTAGTTGGCGTGAACGTTTAGCCGCAGTGAAAGAGTTATCGGCTTATCAACATGACAAAATTATCGATTTATTACAAAATCGTATGCAGAATGATACGGTTTACAACGTTCGACTAGCAGCCTATGAAGCACTTAGAGCTTTTGGGGAAGATGTAGAGAAGCCATCACCCCCACGTTTTGATATTATAAAAGGAACAGACAAGATTTTCCTACGAGTGAAAAAAAGCTTACCAAAAGACCACACTGTGGCAGATTTTGCAGATAAGCTAAAACGCATGCGCTTAGATGTTTATGATGCCTATGAAGGTGACAAAGGTGAACAATTTATGAACTGGTTAGAGGAACGTTGGGCAAAACTATAGTCATGGTTTAGCAAATGATAAAAGAAGTCATTCTCTTCGAAGGTGAGAGAATGGCTTTTTATTTTATATACTTTAAAGAATATCCCCTAAAAGACCACTCTGTAAAAAAACATGAACAAAGATTACGCTAACTTTTAATATTTGCCTATTGACACTTTTTTTAATTTTAGTGTACTATTTCACTAGTACACTATTACTGGAGGTTCGAAATGAGAAAGTTCGTTGGTTTGATTGGTCAGGAACATCGACATTACGGGTTGTTCAATTATGTAATGGCTGGGCTTGTGGGGTTAGTTGTTTTTTTAGGACCAGTTGTCATTGCACAGGTATTTCCAAATGAGAATTACTACGATGTCAATAATATACGTTTTGGTATGACGATAATTGCGGCAGTGTTTATTGGGATTCTTTCCATTGCTATGTTTACAAGTAGTTTAAACCGTGACATAAAAACAAAAGAGCTATGGCTTCATAATAATCAAACTATATATGCATTAATAGGAGCAAAGATTGTCTATCATGGCATTAGTCTTATCGTTTTAAACATCATTGCTTTTATCGGTTTTTTCTTTGTTGGTGATCTGATTGTAGGAACGATCATGCAATATTTAATATTTGGCATTGCTTGTCTAATTATTGTCACGATGACTTATCTTTTCTTTATAGTCGTGGTCTTATTTTTAACAGGACTGAAAACTCAACTGGCTCGATATATTGGTAAGTTAAGCTACGTCGTAATGTTTATTACTGTCATTTTATTATTAGAGCTGTTGAATCGTTTGCCAAACTTTACATTTTTACAAATTGGCAAAGTGCAATTATCCAGTCTTAACGCTTACTTACCGACATTTGCAGATACCAAAATGGATATATCATTATTTCATGACTTTTATTTAGTAGAAGAAATTGTTGCGAGTTTAGTATTTATTTTGATCTACATACTGTCATGTAAGTGGATTGAAAGGGTGATCACACGATGACAATGGACTTCGTAAAAGATCGACCGATTTACTTACAGCTTGTTGAAACAATATGTGGCGATGTCATAAAAGGAAAGCTCCATCCAGGTGATAAGTTACCCTCTGTACGAGAGTTTGCTCTTGAGTCAGGTGTCAATGTTAATACGGTACAGCGAGTATATAAGGAGTTGGAAATGTTGGAATTAACCGAAACGAAACGGGGACAAGGGACATTTATTACGACTGAAAATGACGTCATTTATAAGATACGTGAGCAAATGAAGGAACAAGTGGCAATGCAGTTTGTTTCCTCCATTGAATCTTTTGGTTTTACAGTAGACGAAATTATCGAAGTACTACAAAAGAAGAAAGGGGATAGCTAGGATGGAGGTACAGCAACTGTCATTCCAATATAAACGGAAAACAATTTTAGAACGGTTAACATTTTCCATTCCAAAAGGACAAATTATTGGACTAATAGGAGAGAATGGTAGTGGGAAATCGACGCTTTTGAAATTGATGGCTGGTATTTTAACTCCAACGTCAGGGCGAATCGAATTAAATGGTGAAAAAGTAACGCGACGTCACACAAATAAAATAGCTTATCTTCCCGATATCGACCTGTTCTATGAAAAGCTAACAGGTGAAGAAGTATTTGCCTTTTACGAAAGCCAGTTTGATGATTTTTCCAACGAAAAGGCAAAAGAGATTGCTTCTTTTTTACAAGTGCCGACAAACGTAAAGCTTGGTAGTTTATCGAAAGGAAATCGAGCACGGATAAAACTGGCTACATTTTTAGCGCGGGAAGTGGAATTATATTTACTGGATGAACCATTTGCTGGTCTTGACCCACTGGCGCGCGAAAGCTTAATGAAAGCCATTATTAAATTTATCGATACAGAACATTGTGCGGTTGTGATGTCAACTCATGAAGTAAACGAAGTAGAGCCAATATTAGATCAAGTCATGTTATTAAAAGACGGCCATCTTTGTGCGATGGATGTCGTAGAAGATATTCGTCATGAGCGCGGTGAGGATACAGTTAATTGGATGAAAAATCTATATGAAAAGCGGGTGCGATAAATGACAACGCCAATTGTGCAAGTCAAAAACTTAAATAAAACGATTAAAGGAAAACACATTATTAAAAGTGTTAATTTAGACTTTTATGCGGGGCAAATTACCGGTTTCTTAGGGCCAAATGGTGCAGGAAAAACAACGACAATCCGTATGATGACAGGATTAATGTATCCAACAAGTGGTGAAGTAATCATTAATGGAAAGTCACTCCAACAAAACTTCGAACAAGCAATAAGCCATGTTGGGGTGATTGTTGAAAACCCGGAAATGTATAAATATATGAGTGGCTATAAAAACTTACAGCACTTCGCTCGTATGCATAACGTTCCAAAATCTCGTATCGATGAAGTAGTGGAGCAAGTTGGATTACAAAATCGCATTCATGAAAAGGTAAAAACTTATTCCTTAGGGATGCGTCAACGACTAGGTCTTGCACAGGCAATGCTTCACCGTCCAAAATTTTTAATTTTAGATGAGCCAACAAATGGACTTGATCCGGCGGGTATTCGTGAGTTTCGCATGTATTTACGTAGGATCGCTGAGGAAGATAATGTGGCTATAGTTGTATCTAGCCATTTATTATCTGAAATTGAACTTATGGTAGATCGCATTGCTGTTATTCAAAATGGTGAAATTATTGATATTCGTGAGCTAAAGGAAGAAACAGTCAGCGAATATTACATCGAAGTTGGTCAAAAGGAACAATTTGCATCCTTTGCAGGGGAGAATGCAAAACCACAAAATGAGGGATTTGTTGTAACTATTACAAAAGAGGACGTACCAAAATTTGTGCGTAGGATGGTAGAAGCGGGTATTGACGTTTATACAATTCAACCTATTACCAAACGTTTAGAAGATCAATTTATCGAGTTGACAGGTGGAGGTGCGATCGATGCAGTACGTTAAAAATGAATGGATTAAAATTTGGGCTCAAAAAAATGCGTGGATCATGTTTGGTATTGTCCTTTTAGGAGTGGCAGCACTTTTAGGGGCAAACAAATACTTTGAAATTGACCAAAGCACACCAGAACTCCGTCAAAAAGCAAATAATGAATGGCTAGCACATTATAAAGGGCTACTAGATAGCCCAGGCATGGTAGAAGAAGATATTCAATATTTCAACGAAGAAATTTTAATGACAGAATATCGAATTGCTCATGACTTACCAGCAGTCGATGCGACTATGTTTCAAGATGTCGTAAATCAGTTGTTAAACTTTATATTAATGCTTGTTGGTATTTTTACAATGGTCATAGCTGCCTCTATTGTTTCCAATGAATTTGGAACAGGAACAATTAAAATGTTATTAACACGTCCGGCAGCACGTTGGAAAATATTATTATCAAAGCTTGTTGCTTCTTGTTTGTACGGCGCTGCGATTTTTGTTTCAAGCATTGCTGTTGGAATTTTGGTTAGCTTTTTCTTATTTAACACAGATCCCGTAGCCTTACTATCGGTTGTAGATGGGCAAGTGGTTGCGCAAACTTTAGAAACAAACTACGCGCAAACAATTCTATTAACCTCAGTATCAATGTTTATGACGATTTTATTTGCCTTCATGCTTGGTACATTATTTAGTTCAAGCACATTAGCGGTAAGTTTATCACTTATTCTTTTATTTATGGGCACAACGATAACAGTATTTTTAGCAAAATATGACTTTGCAAAATTCATTTGGTTTGCTAATGATTTAACACAATTTTTACCTGGCACAGCACCAATCATTCCAGACTTATCGTTAAATTTTGCTATCGTGGTTAATATCGTATATGCAATTATCTTTTTAGCAGTTAGCTTTACGTATTTTACACGCCGCGATGTAACGGCATAAAATTAAAAAATGTCCATTCAGCCTTTTTGAAAGAAGGAGTGAATGGACATTTTTTGTTAGTTCATATTTTTATTTACACTTTTAATCGTATACTCAATTCTACGTTTTTTACGATTTAAGAAACTTAGTTGCAACTCTAAAACGCTTATTGATCTATCGTACTTTTGCAATTTTATTAACTGGTAATACATGAGTCAATTCATTGCAGGTAATTAAGGAAATTTGATGATCGATTGCTAGTTGTACTTGTTCTTCTGTATCTGCGCAATATGCCCATACTTCTAAACCTTTTGAACGATACTTTTGTACGTTTTCTGTATTTATTTCATCCATTCGGAGTGCAACTGCATATAGTTTTTCATAAATAGAGTCATCACAGTTTTTTAATTGTTCTGTTGTAAATCCTTGTGTTTTTACTTGGTAATGATCGATAACATGATGTAACACGTTAGCATCGAAGGATGTGAAAACACATCGTTCCATTAAATCATAATTTTTTAGCATCTCTATTGCTTTATCAGCTACTTCAATTGAGCTAGATGCAGGTTTAATTTCAATGTTTAATAAGATATGTTCATATGGTGTTATAAAGAGACAGAACTCTGCAAATGTAGGGATTTTTAGCCCTTCAAATCGTACATCTAAAAAACTACCTACCTCTAGCTTCTTTAATTGCTCAACAGTAAATTCTGATAGTGGCCTATCAACCTGTGCTGTGCGTTTTAGTAATTCATCATGAAAAATGACAATTTGACCATCTGAACTCAATCGTAAATCTAGCTCTAACATGTGAGCCCCAGCTTGAATGCCTTCATAAAACGCAAGTAAAGTATTTTCTGGATAATGTGCACTATAACCACGATGCGCGGCAACCTTTAGTTCATTTGTATTTATCATCATCATGACTTCCTTAATTTAAATTTAATTCAGCAGCTTCTTTAAATGTTTCCAGTGTTGATTTTATATCTTCCCCGTCATACATAATGGCTTCGATAGCAGCAAAGAATTCGTGCATGACTGTTGGCCATTTCGTTGATTTATTCGTATCTTCTGCATATTGTAATTGTTCGAAAGCTACTTTTCGGTTTGGTTCAGCAGCCCATAATTCTTGGATTTCTGGTGATTCAGCCATTTTTGTAGTGAAAGGTAGATAGCCTGTCTCAATGACGTATTGTTGAGCCCCTCCAGCATCAGAAACGACCCATTCCATGAACTTCCATGCAGCTTCTTTATTTTGAGAACCATCTAACATTGCAAAGTTTCCACCGCCAGTTGGTGTTGAATATTGATCGTTTTGAGGTAAGAATGCTGTTACATATTCGAAGTCAACATTGTCTTGTAAATTTCCAATTGTGCCTGTAGATTGGAACATTAAACCTACTTTACCTTCAATAAACATTTGATTCGCAATACTTCCTGAATCAGTTTGTGGTGGATAATAAAGAGCTCCCGTTGATTGTAAATCTGTTAAATATTCGAATACTTCTTGTCCAATACCGTTATCTACAAAACCAACAGATGTTTTGTCATCAGTGAAGAATTGACCACCTGATTGACCAATCATTGCGATTGGATACCAAGTATCATATGGCATTGTTAAGCCATAACGTTCTATTGTATTGCCATTTTTTACTACTAATTTATTTGTTACTTCTTTTAGCTCAGCCCAATTTGTAGGTACTTCTGAGCCTACTTCTTCTAATAAGGTTTTATTTACATGTAAAATAGGAGTAGAGCGATAGATTGGCAGAGCTAATAATTGATCGTTAAAGTATGAATGGCCCATTAAACCTTCAACAAAATCTTCTTCACTAATAACAGATGAAGATTCTAAAAATCCACTTAAATCCGCTAATACTTCCGACTCAGCAAACATTTCAACATAAGCACGTTCAATTACCGCGACATCTGGAGCAGTATTTGAAGCAATAGCTTGTTGTAACTTTGTTGTTAGTTCATCGTAGCCCCCTTGATATGTAGCGACAACTTCTACTTCAGCCTGACTTGAATTGAAACGATCCACCATTTCTTGAATACGTTCACCATTTTTTCCTGTCATCGTATGCCAGAAATTTACGGTTACAGGTCCGTTATTTGAATTTTCATTGCCATTTGTTTCTTCACTAGCTCCTTCATTATTATTATTATTTGAGCAAGCAGCTAAAATACTGATTAAACTTATTAACATGAATATAGAAACCAACCATTTTTTCATCTCTAAAATCCTCCAAATATGATTATTTAATACCT
Organism: Ureibacillus massiliensis 4400831 = CIP 108448 = CCUG 49529; assembly: GCF_000772965.1. Taxonomy (GTDB): domain Bacteria; phylum Bacillota; class Bacilli; order Bacillales_A; family Planococcaceae; genus Ureibacillus; species Ureibacillus massiliensis. The sequence continues at coordinate 13,447 of NZ_JPVQ01000005.1, forward strand.
GAATAAACAAATGCTCGTAGAATATATTTTGCACTGAAGATGTATACGAGTAAGATTGGTACAACGAGTATTACATTACCAGCCATTATAATATGCCAATTAGCAATGCCTTCAACTTCTCTCAGCATACTAATACCGATTGTTAAAGGTCTTACTTCTTCTGTGTTTGTCATGATCAATGGCCAGAAGTAATCATTCCAATGTGATACAAAGCTAAATAACATAATGGTAGCTAACGCTGGTTTCGCCATTGGTACAACAATTTTCCAAATGATCTTCCATTCACTACTGTTATCTAATCTCGCAGCATCTAATAATTCATCTGGAATTTGCATAATATATTGGCGCAACAAGAAAATACCAAAAGCATTTGTCATAAAGGGTAAAATCTGTGGCCATAAAGTGTAGATTAAATCCCAGTCTGCCATCATTAAATAAACAGGAATAAAAGTAACTTGACCTGGAATCATAAAAGCAATTAATACACAGCTAAATAAAAATTTCTTTCCAAAAAAATCATATTTAGCAAATGCATAAGACGCTGGTATCATAATGATTAACTGAATAAGCATTATTGAAAATGTTACAATAACTGAATTTCTAAAATAGGCTCCAAAAGGACCTGAACTCAACGCTTGTAAAAAGTTACCCCATTGTAAAGATTCGGGAATAAGTGTTGGAGGTACTTTTAATGTTTCTTCGAATGTTTGGAAAGACGTTGAAATCATCCATAAAAAGGGCACTAGAAAAATAAATAATAAGACGATTTTTAACACACCATTGATAAATGCTGTCATATAAGAATGCTTTGTCATTTTTAATGTCCTCCTTATTGATAATGGACTTTTTTAGCCAATATTTTGAAATAAATGACTGTTAAAATACCGATAATAATGACTAATAAAATTCCAATCGCAGAGGCATATCCAATATTTGTTGTACGGAAACTATAAATATAATAAACAATTGTATTCGTCGAATTATTAGGTCCACCAGCCGTCATAATACGTACAGTATCAAACACTTTAAATGAACCAATCGTCATCGTAACTAAGATAAAGAATAACTGTGGAGAAATCATTGGAACCGTAATACGTCTTAAAATACTCCATCTTGAGGCATTATCTAAGTGTGCCGCTTCATATAGAGAACCTGGAATTCCTTGAATTGCCGCAACGATAATGAGTGCGTAATAACCAATATTGCCCCACACGGATACGATAATAATTGAAAGCATCGAACTACCTGAACTTTGTAGCCATTGAGAAGTAGGGAGGTTCAATGAATTCAACACAAAATTTAGTAACCCGTGATTAGGTTCCATCAACCACATCCAAACAAGTGAAATCGATACGATTGAAATTACATGTGGAGTGAAAATCCCAGCTTGTACTATAAAGTTCAATTTGGATTGTTTTTTTAGCCAAAATGCAACGAATAGAGAAATAATAATTGTAAAGGATACGACGCCTATCGTGTAAATAAGAGTGTTTTTAAGGACGTCATAAAAATCTTCTCTAGCTAATATTTCAGCGTAATTTTGAAAACCAATAAATTCACTTTTTAATCGATTCATTAAATTAAAATCAAACAAACTAATATAGAAGAGATACACTAACGGATAAAAAACGAATAATCCGATCCCTATCATTGCAGGAGCAATCATTACATATGGTCGTATAAGATTTAAAATATGGCTCATTCTACCTTCTTCCTTGTCTATAGGTTCCATTGCTTTTCTCCTTGTTGTTTCATTAAAATTGATGAAATTTCATCATTTGTTAACGAAATAGCTGCTCCTTGAAGATCGAAAAAGATTAAATCTTCATACTTTACGGTGACATGAACTTCCATTCCAACTTTAAAATTGCGATTCGTACTTTTTACCATAAATGTTTGTTCACTATTTTTTACTTGATAGATTGTTTCTGAACCTAGCATTTCTCGAGTGATAATCACCCCCTTTAAATTCATTCCATTGCTAGTTTTTGTGGCTTCCGATAGTTGCGCAGCTTCTGGACGAAAACCCATTTTATATTGAGCCTCATTTGAAACATGTAATATATTCATAGGCGGAGTCCCCATAAACTGAGCGGTAAATAGATTTTTAGGTTCAAAGTAAATTTCTTCTGGGCTAGCTTCTTGTTGAATTTTTCCATCATTCATAAGAATAATTTGGTCCGCCATTGACATCGCTTCTATTTGATCATGAGTTACATAAACGAAAGTGGTTCCTAACTTTTTATGTAGCTCTATTAACTCTAATCGCATTTGAGCACGCAATTTTGCATCTAAATTGGAGAGGGGCTCGTCCATCAAGAAAACGGCTGGCTGTTTTACCATAGCGCGAGCCAATGCTATTCGTTGTCGTTGTCCACCTGATAAAGTGCTTGGCTTGCGGTCTAAATATGGTTTAAGGCCGACGATGGATGTTATGTTATTAATTAGTTCTTCTCTTTTTTCGCGACTAACTTTATTGTTTTTCAATCCATATTCGATGTTTCCTCGAACAGTCATCGTTGGATAGATTGCATAATTTTGAAATACCATTGCTACATCACGTTTTCCCGGAGAAGTACGTGATACATTCTTTCCATTTATAAATATTTGTCCGCTCGTTTGTAATTCAATACCAGCAATCATACGTAGTAAAGTTGTTTTACCACATCCAGAAGGGCCAACTAAAACAGTGAATTTTCCTTCTTCAATTGTTAAATTTAAGTTATCGATTACTTTTGTACTTCCATAGCTTTTTGAAATATTTTTAAATTGAATTTCCGCCAATTTATAATCCTCCTAAACTGTATATAATTTAATAGCTGCTTCTTGAAATGCCTCAATATATTCGTTTTTTACTTCTTTACCTGTAATAAGTGAAAATTTTTCATCTATTTTTGAAATTAGATGTGCAGAATAGCGGCCTATTTTAGAACTGTCTGCAACGACAAAAACCTCTTTTGCGGCTTGAATAATTTTTTGTTTGGTAGGTACTAAAATGGCTTCCATATGTGTTAACCCGTGAATGGGATGGATAGCTGGTGTACCTAAAAATGCCTTTTTGACTTGCACACTTTCTAAAAAGCTGTTTGTGTAATGCCCATTTAACATGTAACTGTGTAAATACAGCTCGCCCCCTGTAATATAAACCTTAATGCCTGAACAATCTTTTAATTCCGTTGCGATGTTGATATCATTCGTAAATACTTGTACATTTTTTAAATGCTTCATATGTTTTGCGATTTGCAACGATGTTGTACCTGAATCCAAAATGACTGTGTCTCCAGCTTCAATAAATTGTGCAGCTTTTTGGCCGATTCTACTTTTTTCGTCGATATTATGACCTTGTCTCTCGTCAAACGAAGGTTCCACCGAGACCCAATCCTCCAAAATAGCCCCACCATGTGTTCGTTTTAATTTTTCTTCTAGCTCCAATTCAACTAAATCTCGCCGAATTGTTGATTCGTGAACAGAACAAAGTGCAGAAAGCTCCGAAATAGATGCAGATTGGTTTGAAATTAAGTATTCAAGTATCTTTCTTTTACGTTCGACTGGTAACATATTGTTCGACCTCTCTTGAATGATAATCAATTAAAAAACGTAAAAACGTATAACGATTTGGCCGTATACTTGATGCTTTAAAAATGCTTTCATTGAATAGTGATGAAGAAATAGGAAGCTGCTCTAACTCAGTTTTACCTTCTACTTCTTTTAAAAAATGGATGATTTCTTCTACAGTCGGAAGAGTATCTAGCTCTTTCTTTAAATAATCCCAATCTTCATCAGTTAAGAAATTGTGTTGTTTATATACTTTTGGGAACAGTGTTTGATATAAACGAAGTATCTCTATAGTTGCAACACTTACTTTTTCTCCATGTAATAGTTGTTTTTCTTCATTGATTAAATGATGGATTTCCCAAAAATGAGATAGATGATGTTCACTTCCGGAAGCAGAGTGAGACTGTCCATATAGAGCGATACCAATACCAGATTCAATTAGAGCTTCCATTAGTCTACTTATTCCTGAAAGGTACCCTAAGCTTATTTCAGATAAGCTATTAACAGTTTTTGCAAGTGCGTGTTCTGTTAGCAATAATGTAGGTTCATAAAGCTCGCTTTTTCGCCATTTTGTCTCGAATTTCCAATCAAAGATAGAAGTATACTTTCCTAAAATATCGCCTACCCCAGCTGCTATCATCGACTTAGGGGCATTTTTTAAAATATGTAAGTCTGCAAAAATTGCCTTAGGAGCTTTAGCTGTAACTGTAACCTTCATATTTCGCAAAATTAATGGAGCTCCACTGGAATAAAACCCATCAACTGAAGGTGCTGTTGGAAACGAAACAAAAGGCTTTTTTAAAGTAAACGCTACATAACGTGCAACATCATGAATTGTTCCAGATCCAACAGCTAATATGGCATCAACATTTGTTTGTTGTGCAGCTATAAGACTTTGACAGACATTTTGTTCATCCGCTATTACATCTTGATTCTGATTAGGTAGCAAAACAGTATTGGAAAATGTGAGATGTTCATTTTGACATTGTTCAATAATGCTATTCATGAAAACTACCGTATTGTCGTCACCTATTAGTAACACGTTCGTATAGTTCTGATCTAACAAGTATTGCTGCAAAAGGGGATATATATTTTCCTGAATATAAATGTGTTCAATGTTAATATTTGATAATTTAAGCGGTTCTTTTTCTTTATTCATGCTCTTGATGACTTTTTCAATGGTATTCATGCTTTACTCCTTCCAATATGTCCTTAACAACATCAAGGATTGTATTTCCCATAAATAATGGAGTAATATTTGCCTTATGCAAATCTTCCACTGAGGCTACACCGCTTAAAACAAACGCTGTTTTCATCTCATTTATAATGCCTAATTGCATATCTGTAGATAAACCATCTCCAATGACTACACAATCTGTTGCTTCTAGCTGAAGTTGCTGTAATGCGGCATCTCGCATAAAAGGAGAGGGCTTTCCAAAGGAATATTGAACTTTTGCTCCAGTAGTAGCTGTTATTGCAGCTATTAGCCCACCTACATCTATACAAGGTCCATCTTCTCTTGGGAAAATAAGATCATGATTTGTTACGGCAATCCTTGCTCCGTTCAAAACCGCACGAAAGGCATTATTCAAATCCTCATAGGTAAGCTGCTCATGTAATGTAATCAGTAGCCAATCTGCTTGTTCGGGTTTCGATGCTAAATTTACTTGGTGATCAATGAGTTCTTCTTTTAAACCCTCATCTCCTAAAATCCAAATACTCTCTTCCTTTCTTTGCTGAAAAAAGCGAGCCGCAATAGTTGAAGCTAGAATGACATCTTCAATTCGACAGTCAATTCCAATTTGGTTTAATTTTTTAAGACAATCCTTTCTTGAAATATTGCCTCTATTACTTAAAAAAACGAAAGGGAGATTATTCTTTTTTAAAAGTTCAATGGCTTCTCTAGCACCATCTATTATTTGATAGTTTTTATATATCGTTCCATCCAAATCTATAATGAATCCTTTCATTAAATCCTCCTATTTCTTTCATATTCTTTCGTGAGTTTTGAAAGGTTATGATTGATTTTGCTCGTTTTTATAATAACGAACATTTGTTGAGCAATTATTAAGATAAAGAAAGGAAATATTTAGTTTATGTAAAAATGCTAAACCATGAATTTACATTAAATGTGCTTTCTTTTTAACTCCCTCTAAAACTAATAAAAACAAACAAATAAAAAAATTCTGAAAACTCCTTGCATCTCTTTCCTATTCATGTTAGATTACTAGATATAAATTTGAAGCTAAAACTTCAAAATGATGTTAAATAAAGGGGAGGCTTCCTCTGAACCATATGGCAACGATTAAAGATACAATTGAACAACACTATAATTCGTTATCGAAATCGCAGCAAAAGGTGGCGAATATTGTTTTAAATAATCCTACTTATGTTGGGGTTCATTCTGCGGCAGAGGTCGGGAAGCTGGCTGGAACGAGTGAGACGACTGTCATTCGGTTTTGTTATGCCCTTGGTTTAAATGGCTATGCCCAGCTGCAAAAAGAGCTGACGATGTATTTATTTGAGAATAATACGAATAGCACTTTGGGCAATTATGTTTCATCTAAAGAGGAGCTTTTTAAAGAGCAACAGCTCTGTGAAAAGGTGATGGGGCAAACGAGCACTCAAATTATCAGAATTGCGAAACAAATTAGCCCTGATCAGTTTCATGAAACGACAAAAAAAATGCATGAAGCGAAAAGCATCTACCTTGTTGGGGAAGGGGCATCCAGTTTTGCGGCCCAATGGTTTCAGTTTACATTGAATATACTTCGACCCAATGTAAAGCTTGTCCAAACGGAAACAGGTATGCTAATTCGTACCCTTCAAGAATTAGATGAATCCTCCCTTGCAATCGTCATTTCACTACACCGCTATTACAAGGAGCCTATTCAAATAACTGAGGAATTCGGTAAACGTGGTGTTTATACAGTAGCGATAACTGATTCAAATGTCGCACCGATCAATCAATTTGCGAACGAAGCCTTTGTTTTACAGCAAACAGAATTATCGACAATTGATATGATGCCTGCACTTATTGCATTTTTAAATACCTTAGTTGTTGGCATGATGTCCCATGACGTAGAGTATTATAATCAACAACGTGTAAAATATGATGATTTTCAAAATAGCTTTATTGCAAATCGATGGAGTTGATCAATATGGAAGAACAGCAATTGGCTGAACGTATGGAAAAGGTATTTGCACATTTACACGCAAATCCTGAAATCAGCTGGAAAGAAATCAATACTACAGCTTATTTAGCTAAATTTCTAAAAGAGGAAGGCTTAGTGCCACAAACATTTGAAGATATGACTGGACTGTATGTTGATATTGGCCCAGGGACACCTAAAGTAGGATTCCGTACAGATATTGACGCACTTTGGCAAGAGGTAGATGGTGAGTTTAAAGCCAATCATTCCTGTGGACATGATGGCCATATGACAATGGCAATCGGTGTGGCACTTCTATTAAAGGAACAAAAAGATTCATTGCCTGGTGCAATTCGACTAATTTTCCAGCCTGCTGAAGAAAAGGCGGGGGGCGCAAAAGCAATTACTCAAAAAGGTGTTATTGATTCATTGGAATATTTATTTGGCGTTCACGTTCGTCCTCTAGTCGAGCTCTCAGATGGCGCTCACTCTCCAGCACTCTATCACGGTGCTGCGAAGCTCATTACAGGAACGATTTCAGGAGTGGAAGCACATGGTGCACGACCTGAATATGGGGTGAATGCGATAGAAGTTGCTGCTGCGTTAGTGGATGCACTAAAACGTATTTGGATTAGTCCAGCAGATTCTGGTTCAATCAAAATGACCCAGCTTCAAGCGGGAGGTATTTCTGCAAATATCATTCCAGGCACTGCGACCTTTAGTATTGATACTCGTGCACAAACAAATGAAACGATGGCCGCGTTAACAAAAGGCTTTGAAAAGGCAGTTGCTGCCGTTAGTGCATTATACGGTGCCACAATAACTACAAATATAGGTGCTCATATTGTGGCAGCTCAGGTTGATGATGATGCAAAAGCCATTATGAGACAGGCTATTATTGAAACAGTTGGAAAAGAACATTGTGCACCAGAAGTAGTTACACCTGGTGGAGAGGATTTTCATTTCTATTCCTATTCAAGACCACATCTTAAAACGACGATGCTTGGACTTGGTTGTGGTGTAACACCGGGACTTCATCATCCGCAAATGATCTTTAACCAACAACAATTACCTGTTGGGGCACGTATTATAGCAAGGGCACTTTTAATCGCATTACAGCAAGTAGAAAGAAGTGAAGAAGTATGATCGAAATTAGAGAATTAACAACAGTCGAAGAAATGGAGCAAGTACAGCTGCTTGAAACTAAAATTTGGGGGATACATCCTCTGCCCACTCATCAAACCTTAACTGCTGTGAAAAATGGTGGCATTATGGTCGGTGCATATGATGGTGAAAGACTAGTAGGATTTAGCTACGGTTTTGCTGGATTTAAAAACGGCAAAGTGTATCTTTGTTCACATATGCTTGGAATCGACGAAAACTATCGCTCACAGCGAATCGGTGAACAGTTAAAGCATGCTCAAAGGAAAATTGCTATTAAAAAAGGCTTTGACGATATGCATTGGACGTTTGATCCGCTCGAAACTCGTAATGGCTATTTGAATCTGACAAAGCTAAATGGTATTTGCAATACATATATTGAAAATTGCTACGGTAAAATGCAAGACGGCTTCAATAAAGGCTTGCCATCTGACCGATTTGAAGTGCATTGGCATTTAAAAAGTGAATATGTCGAAAATCAAATCGAACCAACAATTGCAAACCCACACCCACTTGGCGAAATTATTTTCGATGAAGCAGGTTTACCAACTTTACAAATTACCGCACTTGAAAATCTAACGGGTGATGTATACTCACTACCAGTTCCATTGGATTTTCAAAGCTTAAAAGCAACGAGTCAGGAGCATGCGATGCATTGGCGATTAGAAACGCGTAAAGTGTTTCAAGCTGTATTTGCTGTAGGGTACGTGGCAGTTCGACTTCAAAAGAATGAGCAATGGAACGATTATATTTTTGTCAAAAAAGATACGTTAGCACTTGGAGGGGTTTAATATGAAAATTACTGAAATTACAATCCGACATTTGAAAATGAAATTAAAGGATCCATTTACAACAAGCTTCGGAACCTTTGAAGATAAGGAATTTTTACTTTTGGAAGCAAAGGATGAGGACGGGACAATCGGCTGGGGGGAATCTGTAGCATTCCATTCTCCTTGGTACAATGAGGAAACGTTAAAAACGAACTGGCACATACTAGAGGATTTTTTAATCCCTCTACTTCTAAATAAAGAGATTTCACATCCGGACGAAGTAAATAAAATTTTTGAGCCAATTCGTAAAAATAACATGGCAAAATCAACGATTGAAGGTGCGGTTTGGGACATTTACGCACAACAAACAAATCAATCGTTAGCATCTGCTCTTGGCGGTAAAAAGGACAAAATTGAAGTAGGCATCAGTATCGGTATTCAAAAAAGCATTGATGAATTAGTTACCATTGTAGATGGCTATGTAAAAGAAGGCTATAAACGAATTAAAGTAAAAATAAAGCCGGGCTGGGATGTGGATGTAATGCGCACATTACGTCAAAAATTCCCGGATGTTGCCATAATGGCAGATGCAAACTCAGCTTATCGACTTGAAGATGCAGAGCTGTTAAAGCAATTAGATGAATTTAACTTAACGATGGTGGAACAACCATTAGCATCAGATGACATTATCGATCATGCGACATTACAAAAACAAATGAAGACACCAATTTGTTTAGATGAAAGTATTCACTCCCTTGAGGATGCACGTAAAGCTGTGGAGCTTGGAGCAACGAAAATTATTAACATAAAAATCGGTCGTGTAGGTGGTTTAACAGAGGCGAAGAAAATTCATGACTACTGTGAGTCACAGGGAATTCCTGTTTGGTGTGGCGGTATGCTTGAGTCAGGAATTGGACGTGCCCATAACGTTGCATTAACAACATTATCGAACTTTATTTTACCAGGGGATACAGCAAGCTCAAGTCGTTATTGGGAGAAAGATATTATCGAGCCAGAGGTTGTAGCAGAAGACGGCTATATTCAAGTGCCACAAACAGTTGGAATTGGCTACAAAGTGAATGTAGATACGGTTGAATCCTATACAGTAGATAAAAAGATTTATAGATAATACTAATACGAAATCCTTGAGCATCGAAGAAAGATGCTTAAGGATAGATCATATTTTATTTTGTCAGAATTTTTAAAACATTTAAAAACTAAACTAACAGCAGGTGAAAATATATGAAAAAAAGTTTGCAAATCGGTGGAGCCTTCGTCGGATTAATTGTCGGTGCTGGCTTTGCATCCGGACAAGAAATTATGCAGTATTTTACGAGTTTCGGTTTAATGGGGCTTATTGGTGGTGTTATTGCAACGATTGCTTTTGCATTTTTAGGGATGACATTAGCGCAGCTTGGCTCAAATCTACAAACAACATCTCATAAAGGGGTAATTTATTATATTGGCGGTCGTTATATAGGCGCTGTATTAGATTTCCTTATTACATTCTTCTTATTTGGGGTAGCGGTAGTTATGTTTGCGGGTGCAGGCTCCACATTTAATCAAATGTTCGGTATTGATCCAATGATAGGTAGCATCATTATGGTGGTATTAACGATTGCAACGCTTTTATTAAACGTAAAAAATATCTTGAATTTAATCGCAGTTATCACACCGTATCTTATGGTCATCATTTTTATTATCTTAATCTATTCTTTATTTACGATGGATATTTCATTTACAGCGGCTAATACACTTGCTGAAAATCAAGCAAGCGCTGCTTCTAACTGGTTTATGGGGGCATTACTTTATGTTTCTTATAATATTGCAGCAGGTGCAGCTTTGTTAATCGTAATGGGCGGTACTGTGAAAGACAGTAAAGTAGCTGGTACTGGTGGTATTTTAGGTGGTATCATGCTTGGGGTATTAATCATTCTTATTAACCTTACAATGTTTGTGAAAATAGATGTTGTTGGAGGGATGGATATGCCGACACTAGAACTAGCAAAACAAATTCATCCCGCTGTAGGTGTGTTAATGGGTATTGCCTTGCTTGGTATGATGTATAATACAGCGGTAGGAATGTTCTATTCATTTACTGTTCGTTTTGTCGCACCAGATCATAAAGTTTTTAAACCGACAGTAGCTTTTGTTGGCGTATTGGGCTTTGTAGCAAGCTTAGTCGGCTTTACAACATTAGTAGGGAAAGTCTACTCAACAATGGGATACCTAGGCTTCGCATTAATCATCACAATAGTAATTGCATGGATTCGCAAAAAGAAGGAACAAGTAGCAGTTTCATAGTTTTAGAGTTTGATAGATTAAGATTTTTTTGGTCAAATTGAAAGCAACAATACAAATATTAATTAAACGGCTTAAATCCTATTAATATAAAGGGTTTAAGCCGTTTATTCATTGTTAGGAAAAAAGAAATTAAAAGAAATTTAATGAAAATTGTTGACATAATTCAATAATAGGAATAATATTTTAAATCGTAATCATTACTATTTAAAGGGAGGATAATTATGCGAGTTCAAGTTACCTTAGCATGTACTGAAACAGGAGATAAAAATTACATTACAACAAAAAACAAACGCAATACACCAGAACGTTTGGAATTGAAAAAATACTCACCACGTCTGAAAAGAGTGACTCTACACAGGGAAACAAAATAATAAGGGTTAAATTTTTTTACGCATTTTTAAAACGTAATCATTACGATTAAGGGGTTGTATAAATGACAAACAAAATTCCAGTTACCGTACTAAGTGGTTACCTTGGAGCAGGGAAAACAACCATATTAAACCATGTCCTAAAAAATGAACAAAATCTACATGTTGCAGTGATTGTAAATGATATGAGTGAAATAAATATCGATGCTTCTCTAGTAGAAAAAGGAAGTGGTATTTCAAGAACTGAAGAAAAATTTGTTGAGCTATCCAATGGCTGCATTTGCTGTACATTGCGTGAGGACTTATTAATTGAAGTAAAGAAGCTCGCCGCTCGAGGAAATATTGACTACATCGTTATTGAATCGACAGGAATTAGTGAGCCAATCCCTGTTGCACAAACTTTTTCTTATATCGATCAGGAGCTAGGAATTGATTTAACAGAATTTTGTTCGCTAGATACGATGGTAACGGTTGTCGATGCAAACCGATTTTGGTCAGATTTCCAATCTGGCGAGAGCCTACTTGATCGTAAAGAAGCTGTGGGAGAATTAGACGATCGAGATGTTGCTGATTTATTAATAGATCAAATTGAATTTTGTGATGTACTAATTTTGAATAAATGTGACTTAGTTGATATTGAACAGCTTGAACAACTTGAAAAAGTGTTACGCACGTTACAACCAGAAGCGAAGTTTATTCGTACTACATATGGCGAAATTAATCCACAGGAAATTTTAAATACTAAGCGATTTGATTTTGAACGTGTATCGCAATCAGCTGGGTGGCTTAAGGAGCTCGAATTAGGACATGCAAACCATACACCTGAAACGGAAGAGTATGGGATTAGCTCCTTTACTTACACACGTACTATACCTTTCCATCCAAAACGTTTTAAAGATTGGGCAGAAAATATGCCGATTGAGATTGTTCGTTCAAAAGGATTTATATGGAGTGCAAGACATAACGATATCGCCATTCTCTTTTCACAAGCTGGCTCATCAGTAAATATTTCTCCAATATCTTATTGGGTGGCGTCATTACCGAAAGAAGAGCAACTACAAATCTTTTATGAAAACCCAGAAGTAAGAGATAACTGGGATCCTGAATTCGGCGATCGTAAAACAGAATTAGTCATTATCGGCATCGATTTACCGAAGGAAGAAATTATTAAGGAATTAGATGCGTGCTTATTAACAGATGAAGAATTTAATGAAGATTGGCATACATTTGAAACGCCATTTGATTGGAATCTAAACTAAACAAATTTTTAATAAAAGGAGATTGAAATGAAAATGAAAAAACTATTATTTACCGCTTCATTACTTGCAACATCCTTGCTATTTGCTGGGTGCCAGTCGACAAATGATTCGGAAAATGCAGCTGAAAATGAAGCCAAGAAGGAAAAGCTTGAGATTGTCACAAGCTTTTATCCAATCTATGAATTTACGAAAGAAATTGTAGGAGATGAAGCAAACGTTTCAATGTTAATCCCCGCTTCTATTGAACCACATGACTGGGAGCCAGCTGCAAAAGACCTAGAGCTTATTCAAAATGCGGATGCACTAGTTTTCAATAATGAAAATATGGAAACATGGATTGATGAAATTCAAAATACAGTAGATACAACAAATTTAGCGATTATCGATGCATCTGAAGGCATCGAACTACTGCCGTTCTCAGAAGGAGCTCATGAGCACGATCATAGCCACGAAGGAGAGGCTCATGAACACGAGCATGACCATGAAGGAGAGGTTCATGAACATGACCATGATCACGAAGGCGAAGCCCACGAACACGAGGGAGATACACATGACCATGAAGGAGAAGCACACGAACCTGAAGCTGACGCTCATGACCATGAGGCAGAAGGTGAAGCACACGAACATGAAGGACATGACCACGACGAACATGGGCATCATCACGAATTTGATCCACATCTATGGTTAAGTCCGAAAATGGCTATAAAAGAAGTTGAAACGATTGCAACTGAATTAATGAAAATTGATCCAGAAAATAAAGAAGTATATGAAACAAACAAAAATAACTATATTCAAAAATTACAAGAGTTAGATAAAGCATATGAGGAAGCATTAGCAAATGTAACCAATAAAGAAATTATCACACAACATGCTGCCTTTGGTTATTTGGCTGATTCTTATGGATTGACGCAAGTACCAATTGCAGGCCTATCTCCAGACAATGAACCTAGTGCAAAGCAATTAAAAGAACTGAAAGAATTTGCAGAGGAACATAATATCAGTACGATTTTCTTTGAAGATAATGCTTCATCGAAGGTTGCCGAAACCCTTGCAAATGAATTAAACGCAAAAACAGCCGTATTAAATACACTAGAAGGCTTAAGTGAAGAAGATGAAAAAAATGGTGCAACCTATATTAGCATTATGGAAGAAAACTTAAAAGTGCTGAAAGATGCTTTAAAATAAAGGATGAAAAAAGATGACAGAGTCGACGATTGGTTTGAAAAATGTAACATTTGGCTATTCGCAAAAAGTGATAGTAGAGAATCTATCCTTTTCAATTGAACAAGGTCAATTTGTAGCGATTACAGGAGAAAATGGTGCTGCAAAAACGACAGCTATGAAGCTATTAGTAGGACTTTTAAAACCTTGGAAAGGACAGAGGCAATGGCCTAAACATATAAGGGCAAGTTATGTACCTCAGCAAATTGCATCCATTGAACAGGATTTCCCTAGTACAGTTACTGAATTTATCCTATCTGGTACGTGGAAGTTAAAAAAATGGTTCGAACCAATTTCAAAAGACGATATAAAAAGAGCAAAAGAGTTCATGAATCAATTTGACTTAGAAACTGTTGCAAATCAGCCAATAGGAAAGCTATCTGGAGGACAAAAACAAAAAGCGTGTATAGTAAGAGCCTTAATGGAAAATCCAGCAATCCTACTATTAGATGAACCAACTACTGGGATGGATGAAAAGATGCGCCAAATGTTTTATGAAACGCTAAAAAACATGTATCCTCAGGTGACCATTGTAATCATTACTCATCATATTCATGAATTAGAACCATATATCGACCAACTGATTCATCTTGAAAGAAGGCAAGAACATTGTTTGAATTAGCTTTTATGCAACGAGCTTTTGTAGCAGGAATGCTAATTGCTGTAATTGCACCAATAATCGGTGTGTTCCTCATTATGCGAAAACAATCGCTTATTGCAGACACATTAAGTCATATTGCCTTAGCTGGAGTAGCGATTGGGTTAGTTTCAGGTAGTCAGCCAGAATGGATGAGCGTAATTATCGTCATTTTAGGAGCACTACTTATCGAATTTTTAAGGTTACGCTTTAAAAGCTATTCTGATGTTTCCATTGCTATTTTAATGGCAGCAGGGTTATCTATTGCACTTTGCTTAATGTCGATTAGTCCAAGCGGTTCAAAAACGATGGACCAATATTTATTTGGCTCTATCGTAACGGTTACTCAGCATCAAATTAATGTATTTCTTATCGTTTCTATAGGCATTTTCATTTACTTTATTATGACGAAACGTTCACTATATACAACGATATTTAATGAAGATGTTGCAAGGGTAGCCGGCATTTCAACGAAGCTCCTGTCGTTTTCATTTAGTGCTGTAATAGGCTTATTTATTTCCATGATGATTCCCATGATTGGTATGCTACTAGTTTCGGCGATCATTATCCTGCCTGCTGCTATAGCTACTCAATTAACGTCGAGATTTCGGTATGTATTTATCATAGCAAGTATCGTTTCGATCATTTGTACATTTTTAGGGTTAGTAAGTTCATATAAAATTGGCACACCACCGGGAGCAAGCATATCCCTTTGGATGGTCGTTGGAATTCTACTCACGTTACTTTATAAAAAAATGTATGAACTGTTTGTTAGAAGAATTAGAGAGTAATAGGAATAAATTATTTTAATAAGTAAACTAAAGTCGAATTAGCTTCGAGAAATAACAAGACGTGAATTTCATACTTACGAAGAAATTAAAAGCAAGGATTGAAATTAACTATTTAATTCCTAAATATAGTTTTTACCTGAGTACTTTTATATGTACTCAGGTTTTATTTATGTACAATTTATAACTTTTATAGGAGATTAATTTTATAAATCTAATGTATACTTAATTGCTTTTCCTAGAATCGTTACTTGATCTTTCTTATTTATTATTATTGGTTCGTATTTTGGGTTATCTGGGATTAAGAATAAAACATCCCCTTGGTATTTTACTCGCTTTAGTGTAATTTCTGAATTATTGTTCATACGAACTGCCGCAATTTCCCCGTTTTGTACTTCACTTTGTTCTTTAATTAGTACAAAGCTGTTTTTTGGAATAGATGGCTCCATTGAATCTTCTGTTGCTTGAAAGTAGAATACATTTCTATTAGGCAATGAGTCGATAAGCTCATACTTATACCCATAGTAATTTTCTTCTACTAAAGTTGGTTCCCCGTTTCTAATTGTTCCTAGTATAGGTACCTTCATAACATTTGATCGATTTTCAATTCTATTTGATTGCTGCTCTTCTGTTAAATGAGACTTAGGTATATTAAAAAAGTCTGCGATCTTTTGAATTTTATCGATTCGAGGGTATTTTTCTCCTTTTATCCAGTAGGTAACAGAAGCATTACTGACACCAAGGTAATCAGCTAATACAGATTGATCAATACCTTTTTCATTCAACATTTTTAGTAAATTTTCACCAAGTATTTCTCTAGCACTTTTCAATCAATTCACCCCTATCAATTATATTATAAGACTAATAGTTAAAAAAATAAACGTTCGAATATAGAAATTGTATAATTTTTCAAATTATATTATTGATTTTTAACTTTAAGTTAAATATACTAATTTTGGAGGTGTTAAAAAGATGGAAGATGTGCAATTATCGCTTTCTACTTTAAGAAATAATGCCGGTATGACACAGCAAGATGTTGCAGACAAGATGGGGGTAAATGTGGAAACCGTGAAAAAATGGGAAAACGGTGAAGTAATTAACGGTCTTGTTATTTATGCTCTTGCAAAGTTATATCGTGTTGAAGTTGATAACATCAAGGTTCCATCCTAATTTTTACTCCAAAAGGTCGGTTTAGAGTGAGGTTAATGTGCATGCTTGATTCCTACCGAACGTACTTTTTACATATTGAAAAATCTAAATAATCAATCTATCTATCTTGTAAAAGAGAAATTTCAACCAGAACCTTCACAAAGTAAGTTAAATAAATAATAATAAGACATTAACAGAAAAGAGGGTAACGAATATATCAGAACTACAGATCGAGTTTTACAAAATAATAGGATTTTTGTGTTCGGAAACACGCTACGGAAATGTTTTTAGGAAAGAAGAAGATGTATATTATGTGGAAGATTTATTCATAGAGTATATGAAAAATCCGATTTACTATCAATATTTATTAAAATTTAAAGAGCTTGGTAAGTACACCTATTATCATATGATAGATGTTTTCACACTTTCTACCTTATTTTGTAGGAAAGAAGGTATCCCAAACATAGAAGACATCGCAATAGGCTTTTTATTTCATGACATTGGAAAACTATATACCCCAGTACACCTATTAAAAAAAGAGGGGAAACTGACAAAAAAAGAGATCCTTATTGTACAGAAGCAGTTAGAAAAAGGCTACGATCTACTCAAACAAATAGGTCTTGAAAAAGTAATATACATGGCTAAATCACAGTATGAACGTATCACTGGCTCCGGATATCGAGAGGAACTAGAGGACGAGGAATTACCAAAAGAAGTTCAAATCCTGAAAATAATTGATAGATATTCTGTCATTACATTACGTAGGTCTTATGAAGAAGTGGTTGCTGTCTCACATGCTATTGATATTTTATATAATGAATCACATCTATATAATAAAGAATTATTAAATAGTTTTATTGACTTCATTGGAATTTATCCAGAGAATTCTATCGTTTCTTTAAAATAGTCCGAGGCCATTGTAGAATTACAATTATCTTTTCTATTTATCATTTCTCGATAGAAGACTCCCACTTCAAACATCTCATCAGAGCATTAAGTGGGGTAGTCCTATAAACTGACATACTTCTGAAAAAAATGATTGAGCTCATTAGAACCTAATCTATAAGCTGAATTAAAATTACTTAAAATAGGCGTAGGTTTATTAACCAGATTGCCATTTTCCATTAACAAATGATATAGCTGTGTTAAAAGCGAAAGCAATTCTTCATTCTCTATTTCTATCTTATAATCTTGAATCCAATTGAAACAGCTACTCCAAAAATTGAGGTTGCTGTTTTCTTCAGGTGGGGCTACTTGTTTCATTTGTAAAGTTATACTTATCTTTTCAATGCACATTATAAAAATTTCAAAATAATGGTCCGAGGCTTTGTCTGATATTCGATGGTCAAAGGATCGTGCAGGGATGACAAAAGCAGGTGGATTTGCAATATACGTCCCTTCGCCTTGCTTTGACACTACATAACCTAGAAGTTCTAGACTACGAATAGCTTCACGTACAGAAGCGCGGCTGACCTTTAGCATTTCACTTATTTCTCTTTCTGTTGGAATTCGATCTCCTGCAGAAAGATTTTTTTGTTCTATATAGTCGATTATTTGACTAATAATCTGTTGATACATTTTTGGTAATTTCTTTACTATGTAACGCATGTTTTCATTCATATTCGTCACCCTTATTATTTTTAATGCTAAAAGGATAAAGTAATATTTTATAGTATACTTTTAGTAACTATAAATTACCATATATCGAAGGAGGTTTGAAAATGGATTTTAGAAATATTAAGAAAAGAAACCTTTATGAGGAAATTACGAATCATATTATTCGATTTGTTGATGAACATGGCCTACAACCTGGTGATAAATTACCAACAGAAAATGAAATGGTCAGGATTTTCGGTGTAAGTAAGACAGCGATTCGTGAAGCCTTAAGTGTATTAGCTGCAAAAGGAATAATTGAGAAAAAAGCGGGCGTTGGGAGTATTATAAAAGAACATAATTCCTCGGATTTGTTAGAGACGGTTACTCAACAGTTGAAAATGCAGAAGCAAACGTTACAAGAAGTTCTTGAGTTTCGAAGAGGAATTGAAGTAGAAGCTGTAGCCCTTGCAGCACAGCGAGCTACAGAAGAACAATTACAAGCAATAGAGAATGCTCATAGAGAACTGATTGAAACAAATAATAATGGTGGAGTAGGAATCGAAGAAGATTATAGATTTCATTACTTAATCATATTAGCAACAGGTAACTCCTTTTATGAAACCATGTTTGATGTCATTGCACCACATTACTTTGAAGCAATCAAAATTAGTAAAATTCAATCCCACCGTTTGTCTAACCACTATTTACAAGAAGCTCATACAGAACACCAGGCTATTTTGAATGCATTAAAATCAAATGATGAAGAAACAGCACGTATTGCCATGCGAAATCATCTACTTAACAACGAAACAAAAATTTGGAGTAATGATTTATAGATTGAAAATGATAAATGTTGATTTGGTTTAAGATGCCTTCCAAAATTAAATTAGAACGAAATAGATGAACATTGAATTTTCCGAAAAGTTAAAAAGTTAATTTACAGAAAAAAATGGATATGTTACTATAATTTTGATTTAATATGGTCAGACCATATTAAAATAATAATTTACTAATTTAATAGAAGGAAGGTATTACATGAAATTAGCTACTGTTCAACGTCAAGATCGGGAAATTGCAGCATTTGTTATAAATGAAAATGTATTACTAGTTGAAGATGCGAACAAACATTTTAAAACAAATTGGGAAACAAGCATTTTTGAAATGATTCAAAAAGAACAGTTGGAAGAGCTCACAGCCTGGTTTAATGAAAACGTTTTCTCTAATATTGGAGAATTAGAGAAATATTTAATTCCTATAACAAACGTTAAATTTGGTCCTCTTTATCGCCATCCACGTAAGATTTGGGGAATCGGCTTAAATTATGTTGAACATGCAGCAGATTTAAGTGAGAAAGCACCAGATACGGAGCCAGCTAGTTTCTTAAAACCTGATACGACAATCATTGGACCTGGGGATGAAATTCAAATACCTGTGCAATCCGAACGGACAACCGCTGAGGCTGAACTAGGATTGATCATTGGGAAGAAGACTAAAAATGTTTCAGAAGAAGAAGCACCTTACGTGATTGCAGGTTACACAACGATTATTGACATGACGACAGAAGATATTTTACAAAGAAATCCAAGATATTTAACTAGATCTAAAAGTTTTGATACATTTTTTAGCTTTGGTCCATGTTTAATAACACCCGACGAAGTAAGCGATGTGAACGCTCTGAGGGTAACAACAGTTATTAACGGTCTTGAACATCGCTCAAATATTGTTTCTAATATGACATTTAAGCCTTGGTATTTAGTTTCGTTCCATTCGAAGGTGATGACGCTTTTACCAGGAGATATTATTTCTACAGGAACACCTGGTGCAGTCGTGATTAGTGATGGCGACAGTGTTGAGTGTCATATTGATGGCTTCCCTATGTTAGCCAACACTGTAAAAGATTTAAAAGTGGCTACAGTTTCTAAGGGGAAATAAATCAAGTTTTGGTTTAAATAAAAAAAGCCTATTTTAGTTTCTGATATTACTACTGAAGAAGATATAAGAAAAGTAAAAAAGGAAACTATTATAGGCTTTTTCAATTACTTAAAACAGAGCTAGTAGATAGCAATATCTTATCGATCATAATTGTATTTTGTCGAATTGCAAAGGATATATTGATGGTTTTAGAGATGGAAAAGTCGGAAAAATCAGAAAAAATAGACGCGAATTTTGTTTGAAAAAACTATTTCATTAAAATGCTATGAAACACCTGATGAATTTATCAATATAATAATATTGCTAATTTAATTTGTATGGTA
This sequence comes from Ureibacillus massiliensis 4400831 = CIP 108448 = CCUG 49529, assembly GCF_000772965.1. Taxonomy (GTDB): domain Bacteria; phylum Bacillota; class Bacilli; order Bacillales_A; family Planococcaceae; genus Ureibacillus; species Ureibacillus massiliensis. Next base: position 33,662 of record NZ_JPVQ01000005.1, read on the forward strand.
AGTATGATGCGGGTAGTACTATTTTAGTTTATGGTGGAATGAATAACTTTAAAAAAATCTATATGAAAATAAAAATTTTAATTGCATAAATATACAATAGAGTTTAAACTATATTTATGAATATTCTTAAGAATTGTATGTTAATACTGTAACAATGAAAGGTTATTAATTAGAAACAGCGTAAATAATCGTTTTTATTGAGTGATTTTTCATTATTGTTGTATACATATTTATTCATCGGATTTGAGCTCTGTCTTTGTAAAAATCAAAAATCTGAATTTTGTAAATAATCTGTAATTTTATACTATTATTATTTTTCTAAAAAACTAATTGTTGAAAAGTATAAACAAGAACTATTATAATAGTGATAGTTTCACTTTTTAAAATATTCTAATAAGTCTGTCATGAAAATTCTATGCGCTTCGACAGAATGAAGGATGCTAAAAAGAGAAATTTTAAATTGGTTTTATGCCAGGTTTAATATTTAGGGGGGAAAGAAAAATGAAAAAATCTTATTTTTTTAAGTTTTTACTAGTAATTGGATGTGTATTGCTTTTAGCAGCTTGTGGTTCTACTGGGAATTCCACGGAAAACACAGGGGGCTCGGCAGATTCCACATCTGGCGATTCAGAAAAATTAGTTGTACGTGTTGGTACAAGTCCAACTTATCCACCATTTGAATCAGAGGTAGATGGTGAACTAACAGGGTTTGACATTGCGTTAATTGAGAAAATTGCTGAAGTAGAAGGTTTTGATGTTGAATTTTCTGTTTTACAATTCGATGGACTAATCCCTGCGTTAAAAGCGGGACAAATTGACGTAGTAGTTGGGGCGCTTTCAATTACTAGCACACGAATGGATAGTGTAAACTTCTCAAATGCGTATTATGAATCAGGACTTTCTATTCTAGCTAATCCTGACTCTGGAATTAATAGCTTTGAAGATTTAGATGGAAAACTAATTGGTATCCAAAAAGGTACTTCATCATACAATTATATGGTAGAAAATGGTATAGATGATCAAAATATTAAGCAATATGCTGACATTGCTACTGCTTACATTGCTCTTGAAAATGGTGGCGTTGATGCAATTCTTTATGATCACCCATCAAACATTAACTATATCCAAACTCAAGAAACAAAAGCACAAATTGTTGGTGACATTTTAGCTGGTGAACATTATGGTATCGCTATCAGTAAAGAAAAAGAAGAAATTCTGCAAAAAATTAATGATGGATTGGCTAAACTCCAAGATAATGGCGAATACGAAAAATTATTTGATGAATATTTAAGTGGCGAAAAGAATGGTTTCATCGATGGTGTAGTAAAACCTGAGGATGTAGTTATTGACCGTTAATGAAGTGGGAATATTATATTTCCTAAAAAATTAAATAGTTTACGAGATTTCGATTAAAAGAAATTGACCTCTAGTCAATTTCTTTTAATCGTCTTATTAACTTCCTAGATTAGTTGTACACAATAAATAAAGAAAGAAGGGAGAACAATGAATTTTGAAGTGATTTGGGAGAACTTTCCTATGCTTATGGAAGGTCTTAAGCTAACAATCTATTATTCTATCGCGGCTATTGTCCTTGCAGTCGTTTTCGGATTAATCGCAGCTTTAATGAAACTATCAAAGTCAAAAGTATTGCGTGGCTTAGCATCCGTATATATTGAAGTTTTCAGGTCTACACCTTTACTAGTACAGTTATTCTTTATTGTTTTTGGTTTAACTGGACTTCTGCCATTAAATGAATGGTTTGGACAAAAAGCTTATCCAATTATTGCAGCAACCTTAACACTGGCATTGCATGAGGGGGCTTATATTTCAGAAATCATCCGCGCAGGAATTCTTGGAGTTGATCGAGGACAAAAAGAGGCAGCAGCAAGTATTGGAATGACGGATTTCCAAACAATGCGTTTTATTGTATTACCACAAGCATTTAAACGTATGATTCCACCTCTTGTTAACCAGTCAGCTCAAACAATTAAAGATACATCCTTACTCGCACCAATTGGAATTATTGATTTAGTGTTTAGAGGACAAATTATCATTTCGAATACATTTGAACCATTCTCCATTTGGCTCATCATAGGGGTTATTTATTTTGTTATTATTTTTGTGGTTTCACAATTCGCTGGCTATCTAGAAAGGAGGCTGCAAGTTGATAAACGTTGAAAACCTTCACAAGTCATTTGGGAACAATGAGATTTTAAAAGGTATTAGTACAAAAGTTGAAAATCAAGAAGTAGTCGTAGTTATTGGTCCTTCTGGAAGTGGCAAAAGTACTTTCTTACGTTGCTTAAATGGTCTTGAGACAGTAACGAGCGGAAAAATTGAAATCGCTGGTTTAGAATTAACGAACCCAAAAACAAATATTCATCAATTAAGACAAAATGTCGGTATGTGTTTCCAGCAATTTAATTTGTTTAAACATTTAACTATTATGGAGAACATTACGATTGGTCCTATACAGGTATTAAAGCAAAGCAAGCAAGAAAGTGAAAAAGTAGCGCGAGAATTACTGAAAAAGGTCGGACTGCAAGATAAAGAAAATAATTATCCTGATCAGCTTTCAGGAGGACAACAGCAACGTGTTGCCATTGCTCGTGCCTTAGCTATGAAGCCAAAAGTGATGTTATTTGATGAACCAACATCTGCCCTTGACCCAGAAATGGTCGGTGAGGTATTAAAAGTTATGACTGACCTTGCCCATGAAGGAATGACAATGGTTATCGTAACTCATGAAATGGGCTTTGCACGTGAAGTAGGACATCGTGTAATTTTTATGGATGGTGGCTACTTAGTTGAGGAAGGAACACCAGCTGAAATTTTTAACAACCCAAAAGAAGAACGAACAAAAAGCTTTTTGTCGAAGGTGTTATAAACTCAATAAGCTCTTTACATAATCTTTTCGAAAAATTTAAGATGGACTTGCTTTCTACATGAGGAGCTATTTAGAAAATTTTCTTTCTAAATAGCTCCTTTTACTTATCATAGAATCCTATATCTGCATAAACTTCCTTCCAAAGCTCATAATAATTAGGAATCTGAGGGAGGGAGTTTTTAATGGAGATCCCAGCACGTGTAGGAGGGAAAAATGATAAAAACAGTAATGGAAAGTTAAAGTGGTGGCAGCTCTCCCTTATTGGTGTTGGATGTACCATTGGAACAGGCTATTTTCTCGGTTCGGGAATTGGTATTTCTAAAACAGGACCTTCCATTATACTTTCATTTATACTTGCTGGACTTACAGCAATGCTTGTCTCAGAAGTACTTGGGAAAATGTTCATACAAGATCCGCAAAAAGGGTCTTTTCGATCCTATGCTAAAAAAGCATACGGACGATGGGCAGGGTTTAGTAGTGGTTGGGTGTACTGGTTTTCAGAAATGCTCATCTCAGGGAGTCAGCTAACCGCTTTATCCATTTTAACTCGCTTTTGGTTTCCGAATATACCACTCTGGATACTTGCTTCGATTTACGCAACACTTGGAATTATCGTTGTTTTAATTGGAACAAAAGGATTTGAGCGAGTAGAGAACATATTCGCAGTTATGAAAGTAGCTGCTATTTTTATGTTCATCATCCTTGCTATTCTTGTCCTTTCTGGTTCGTTTGGTGGTAGTGCAAATGATTTTACATTACCTACATCACTTAATGATTTTTTCGCAAATGGAATAATCGGTTTATGGACATCACTTATATTCGGTTTTTATGCTTTTGGTGGTATTGAAATTATGGGCATTCTATCAATGAGACTTCAAAACAAAAATGAAGTGATTAAGTCCACTACAGTAATGTTAATCATGCTAACCTCTATCTATCTAATCTCGATTTTTTTAGCTTCAGGATTTGCAGCCTTTGATCAGTTTAATGCTGAGGAAAGTCCTTTTGTCATTGCCCTTGCAAATTATCAGTTAGCCTTTTTCCCTCATGTATTTATTGGGGGGATTATTATTGCAGGCTTTTCTACAATGGCAGCATCACTATTTGCTGTAACAAGTATGCTCGTTACGATGGCAGAGGAAGGTGATGCACCAAAATTATTTGCTAAGAAAAGTAAATTAAAGGTACCGCCTTTTGCATTAGCATTAACCATTGCTGTATTAATTATTTCTATTATTATTTCGAGATTAGTGCCAGATCAAGTATATGAGTACATTACAACTGCTGCTGGATTAATGCTTATTTACAATTGGTTTTTTATTTTAATTTCATTCCCTAAATTGATAAAAGCAACTAAGTTTGATCATATAAAACGTTTTGTAGCAATGTTCCTTATTTTACTTGCGGTAAGTGGAACTGTGGTTGATGAAACGAATCGGATTGGCTTTTTTGTAAGTATTTTATTTATCGTTTTAGTGTTGATCGTTATTTTATTTATGAGAAAAAGAAATAAGAAACATAAAAGAGAATTTCCACGTGGCTTATAAAGCGCTAAAAAAATAATAATTTTATTGCTTGTACACCAAAATAAGTACCAAATCCAATTAGCGATATGCCGGATAAAATTGAAATAGCTCCAAGAACTTTGGCTTTTAGTAATTTTCTAAAACTACTTGCGATACAGGCCATCGCAATATCCCATATAAATAATCCGACAAAAATTGCGAGGCTATATAAAATAACATGATCCATATCATAAGTTGAAACTGTTTCAACAAGTACAGAACCAAAAATACCTAGCCAAAACAGAATTGATAATGGATTGGTGAGGGATAATAAAAATCCATATAGAAATGATTTTTTAAGCGTTCTTCCTTTGGAATATTTCATGTTTATTTTCTTTTTGGCACTTAAAATACTATCAACACCCGTATAAATCAGAACAAAACAACCGAAAGACCATAATAATGTTTGCATAAAGGGTGTTTCAAGAAATTGGGAAACTCCCAAGTATACAATGAACATATAGAATGCATCTGCTAGCATCGCACCTAATCCAACTAGCCAAGCATGCATAAAGCCGCCATTAATTCCTTTTGTTAGTTGTGCTGCGTTGATGGGACCAATTGGGGCAGCAAGGGAAATCCCTAAAAAAACGTAACCAAGAAAAGTATTCATTATTGTAAACTCCTTTAGTAACTGAAAACTTGTCTGTACCATCCTATTCATTGCTTGACCAAAGTAGGACAAATGTTGAAATATCATCTCAGCCAAAAAAAGTGAAGGAGTAGAGCTAATGCCTGTTTATGTCTATCAAACCTTTGAAATTAAACAAGAAAAGTTTAAAGAGGCAATCGAAAATTTACAGGATATCAAAAAGTATAGAAATGATCAGTACGATCACACGGTTGAAATATTGGTTCCTATCAGCGGTCATGATTATTCTTACGCTATTTTTGCAACATACGAGGCCCTAGCAGATATGGAAATTCAAAACAGAAAAATGTATGATGACGACGATTATTTAAAACTGCTCGGTAATCTGTTCTTAGACCATGTAGTACAAGGATCAATGCAAACACAAATATACAGAGGAATAAATAAGAAGATTGCAAATAAAAATGACAAAGAAGTTCATTAAAAAATTCAGTGAATAACTGCAAAAAAATAGCCAAACTCGAATTTCTTACTAAGAGTTTGACTACATGTCAAAGACCTGTCCTAATCAATCAAACAGGTCTTCTTTTATCCAATTTTAGTTTATTAAACAAGGGTTTCCTCATTTGAAAAATTTGAGGATTCTTCTTGTTGTTCCATCATACGCTTAATTAAACTTTTTAATATTAATGGCGTTTGAACAAAAGCGTTTTGAATATGAAGTCGTTCTGTACTTTGATGTGCATCTTTACCGAATGGCCCTATATTTAATACAGGTGCTTGAAGCTGGCTCATTTCTTTGAATGGGATGCTGTAAGTATTTCCCCAAACAGGCGTATTTTCTTCAAAGGCAGACCAACCATCAGATTCATCGTTGTAATTTACATAACTTAAATCACAAAGTCCATTGAAGTAATGGATTTGATTTACTTTCATATCAAATTCCTTTGAAGCAAGATCTTTTACATATTGTGCAATATCCTTGATTAACGGATCGTCAGAAGAATTAACAGCTGGGTAATATGGTGGTGCAAACAATATGATGATTGCTGGTGCTAATTCTTTGCAACGAATCATGAGACCATCTGCGATACGAAGGGATTTTTCTCTTTCATCCCATTGCTCATTACTTTCCACATCGCTAATTAATTTTTCGACTTGTTCTTTACCTAATTTCTTTTGGGCATAAGTAAATAAATCTTTATATCTTATCACACGAACTTCGCCAATACCTTCGACTTGTTCATGCTCACATAATGCTTTATAGGACTCGTTACATCTTCTAGCAGCCTCTTGAGCAATTTCCTCAAATAAATTCATAATGTCGCTAGCAGTTTTCTTCATTAAAAAGACATTGTAAAGAGCTACTGCACGATATGGCGTTTGTGTTGAATATTGTGTTTTCAAATCTTTTTGTTGTAAAGATACAGGCAATGGTGTTCTTTCACCACGATCTGTTTCGTTGAAAAGTGGATTCCACTCCATTAATTGAGTGAGGTAAGAAGCGATATAGTTTGCTGTCATCCCTTTTAATGGTTCACCAACATGAGTTTCTTTCCCATAGAAAAGAGCAGCAGGCATTACCTTACCAATGGATCCACTGTATATATAATAATTTTCATCACCTGGTTTTTGTGAGAAGGATGGCTCTCCATTTAAAAATAGTTTATAGGAGAGATTAAACTGATCACGTAAAGAAACTAATGCTTTAACAGCTTCACGCATTCCAGCAGAGTTTACTTCTTCATCGGGTACAGTTACTAATAATAGATTGATAGGCCAATCCTCAGATATTGCCGTTTCAATTAGAGACATATGAAGGGCTAAACCCATCTTCATATCCATAGTTCCTCGGCCAAACAAATATTCACCAGATTCTAAATCGATTCTTGCATCCTCTTTTAAATTATCTTTTCGTTTCATTAGTTCTTTTGTTAATAATTCTGGATGAAATGCAAGCTCTTCTAAATCGCCGTATTCCTCTGTTTGAACAGTATCGAAATGACTAATCAAAACAATCGTATCTTTTGCTGAGGAATGTTTGTATAAAGCTGTTACAAAATTTCGACCGTGATCAGCCAGATTTAGTGATAAATATTCAGGTTGTTTCTTGAAATAAGTTAATTCTCTTAATTTTTGTTGTAGTTTATAAGGGAAGCTTCGTTCACCTTCAGTGTGTGTCCGGCTTTCCCAGCTAACTAATTCACATAATAAAGCGCGTAATTTTTCTGGAGTATTCCATTGTAGACTATTCAATAAGATCACCTTTTCTTATAAGTTTTTCTAAACATGTGTAGCTTAAACTATTAGGTTTGAATAAGTGTTCTTTAATATTATCTACAATACGGAAAATTTTTGGAATGGAAAATTAAAAAAAGAATAACACTGAAGTTTAATAGTGTCAACAAAATTCAGAATGTTTAATAAACAGCTGAAGGTGTTCAAAATTATTATCAAAGAGATATACATAAGGACAAGAAATGGATATTCAGAAACCTAAATAATCTATAAAAGTCTATTTTTTTATAAAAAACCTTTTAGAAAACGTAATAAAATAGATTTATGTCACTTTTTATGACATTAATAAGTCGGAATTTTATACTAAAAAAATTTTTATGTGATAATTTTTAACAAAGGTATTGATTTTTGTTTTGAAAATAGGTAAATTGAATTTAACGATTTTTCAGAATATTGAAAAGGTGGTGTTGTGGAGAATCAATCAATTATCAAAATAGTTTTCAAAACTACACATTGATATTCTAATAGTTTCTTATGAGTTAATATAGCTCAAATCAGTATACAGTATACTGAAATCTATTAATCTTATTATTAGTATATTTAGTATACAGTATACAAACCTTTTTTGATGTATCTTTCATCAATACGTTTTTCACTTTTTGTATACAGTATACAAAAGGAGGTGTGAATGACGATGGTTAAAAAGGTTACTGAGAAAGAATTATTGGCAGACCAAGCAACTCGAATTTTAAGAGACGCAATTGTTACTGGTGAACTAGCACCTGGTGCAGAATTACCTGAGGAAAAAATTGCTGCTAAATTAGGAATTAGTCGAACCCCTCTTCGTGAAGCGCTTCGTCGACTTCAAAGAGAAGGTTTTCTAACTGCACAAAGAGGAAAGCCCTCAAAAGTAACTAATCTTACAGAAGAGGATTTTCTTCATACTTTAGAAGTTCGTCAATTAATCGAGACTTATAGCATCGAAAAAATAGTTGATAACATCAGTGAAAGTCTCCTAAAACAATTAAAAGAAAATATCAAACAACAAGAAAAAGCCACCTTAGATCATAATTTCAACCTCTTTCTAGAACTAGACCGTGATTTCCATTTACTATTAGCATCAGCAAACAAGAATCAACAAATAAGAGATATTATATACGAGATGAATACTGGAATATACCGTGTATTTAATTTTTTCGTTTATAAATTACCGAAAACTGGTGAGATATCTTTTAGAGAGCATTTAGAAATTTTAGAAGCAATAGAAGAGAAAAAAGCCTCGCTTGCTAAAAAGAAAATGGAAGAACATATCGGTAAAATCGCTACAAGGATGAAGGAAGTTATGGCATTAAAAAGTACATAAATCCTTTATATAGTAATTTAATTCTTTCTACTTAAAGAGAAAACCTAGATTTGCATTTTAAATAGACTGAAAACTCGTATCATTCTTTTTATTTTAAATTTTTGGAATATAGTTCTACTTTACGGAAAATTAAATGGAAAAACTAAATATTTAAGGAGAAATGAATATGAAAATAAAAAAGTTCGGATGGTTATTAGCGGTATTTTCTATTTTAATGATTGTTACTGCATGTAGTGGTGGTAGCAGTGATAGTAGCAGTGAAGGTGATAATACCTCAGAAGGTACAGATACAGCAGTTTCAACAGATGGTGAATTACATTATGCAAGTAACGTTCAACCTCCAACACTAGATCCATTAATGTCTAATGCGATTGTTACACGTGAAGTTGCTTCAGTCATTTATGAATCATTAGTTGCGTTTAATGAAAACTTCGAACCGGTACCAATGTTAGCGGAATCCGTTGATGTTAGTGAAGATGGAAAAACTTATACTTTCAATTTGAGACATGGTGTGATGTTCCACAACGGAGAAGAAATGAAAGCTGAAGACGTTGTTGCTTCAATGGAACGTTGGAAAGAAAAATCTTCATCTGCAAGAGCAGTGTTAACTGAACCACAATTTGCAGAAGTCGATGAATACACAGTAACGATGACATTAGCAGAACCTACTACTCTTGCATTAGGAGCTATTGCGAATACATCACATTTAGCTGCAATTATGCCAAAGGAAATAGTTGAATCAGCTCCAGAAGCTGGTGTAGAAGAATTCATCGGTACAGGTCCTTTCAAATTTGTTGAATGGAAACAAGATCAATACTTACATTTCACAAGATTCGATGAATATGCTGCTTTAGATACACCTGCAAGTGGTTTATCTGGTAAAAAGGAAGCTTTAGTAAAAGATGTTTACTTTGATATCGTAATTGACCCATCTACTCAACTATCAGGATTACAAACAGGTGAATATGATATTGCTGGTGGTATTATCCAAGATGATTTAGCTCAACTTGAGGCTAATCCAGATTTAGAATATATTACTCCATTTGATGCGAACTACACTCTTTTATTTAACCGTAAAGAAGGAGCGTTCCAATCAAAAGAATTAAGACAAGCAGTTGCTTATGCGTTAGATCTTGATGCTCTTGCAGCAGTAGCAGCAGTTGATAACTATGAAATTACACCTAGCCAATTACCTAAGCTAAATGCAGTTTGGGCAACGGATGCAGGTGCAGAATTCCATAACCAAAAAGATTTAGAGAAAGCAAAACAATTAGTAGAACAAAGTGGATATAATGGCGAAACGCTTAACATTTTAACAACACGTGATTATCCACAAATGTATAACGAGGCTGTTTATGTAAAAGAACAGCTTGCAAAAGTTGGTATTAACGTTGAGCTTTTAGTTTATGACTGGGCAACTGCTTTAAGTGAAGTTCGTAACTCTCCACAGGATTGGAATATCTTCACAACAAGTTTCCCATCAACACCAAGTCCAGTAGAACTTCTATATTATGCAGAAAGCTACTTTGACGGTGCAGAAACAGATACTCAAAAAGAATTGCTTACAAAAATTAAAAGTGCTCCAACAACTGAAGAAGCTAAAATGTATTGGGAAGAATTACAAACACATTCAATTGAAGATGTAAAACTTATTACAACATTTGCAGCAAATAAAATTTCGGCTTACACAACGGATGTAAAAGGCTATAAGTATTTTGAAGTACCTTTATTCTATAACGTATCTGTAAGTGAATAATTTCTTACTTCCCCACAAGTCTTTTGTGGGGAAGTAAATTCTTTCTTTTCATCATTTTAAAAGGGGAGGGAAATAAGGTGAAAACGTACTTATTAAAACGTTTAATTTCATTAATACCAACACTCTTAATTGTTTCCATAGTCGTTTATTTGATTATCTACTTAACACCTGGAGACCCGGCTGAAGTTATGTTGGGGGATTCGGCAACAGATGAACAAGTAGAGGCTTTACGAGAAGAAATGGGACTTAATGATTCCTTTGTCCAACGATATTTTACGTGGATGGGCGGAGTGCTACAAGGTGATTTAGGGACTTCTTACTTTATGAAAGAAGACGTAACCTATTCCATTGTGAGTCATTTGGGACCTACTTTATCATTAGCAATTCTCGCAGAAATATTTGCAATTGTAATTGGAATTCCAATTGGTATTTTTGCTGCAAGACGAAGAGGAACTTATGTTGATCAGTCCTTTATGGGTTTATCATACATAGGTGTTGCTATTCCTAGTTTTTTACTAGCATTATTTTTAATTTTAATATTTTCTATTACTTTAAAATGGTTCCCTGTAGCAGGATATAAAGAATTAAGTGAAGGACTGTGGGAGCACTTAAGATACATGATTTTACCTGCTCTAGCACTTGGATGTATGCATATTGCTTTAACTGCTAGAATGACCCGCTCCTCTATGCTGGATGTATTGAATTTAAACTTTATTAAAACAGCAAGAGCAAAAGGAGTAAAAGAAAGTATTGTCATTTACAGACATACACTTCGAAATGCGCTTTTACCTATCATTACAATTATTGGTCAAAATTTTGGTATTTTAATCGCTGGTGCTGCAGTAGTTGAAACGGTGTTTAATATTCCTGGTATTGGACAATTAGTTGTGAACTCCATTGAAAGACGTGACTTTCCAGTAATCCAAGGGATCATTTTATTCGTAACTTTTGTATATGTTGTCATCAATCTTATCGTCGACTTGTTATATGGTGTGATTGATCCAAGGGTTAAATTAGATAAATAAAAATCTAAGGAAGTAGGGAGAGAAAATGGAAGCCGTAGTAAAATCAGCATCTGATCTTAGTAAAAGAAGAACGGCGTTAAAGAAGGAACAACGCCGATTAGCCTATAGTAAATTTATTCATAATAAACAAGCTGTAACGGGTTTTATCATACTTGCGTTTATTGTTGCTTTGGCTCTATTAGGTCCTATTTTTATATCTTTGGACCCATATGAAATACATCCAGAAGATCGCTTGCAAGGTCCTAGTGGGAATTATCTATTTGGTACAGATAATCTAGGTCGAGATTTATTAGCTCGCGTTATATTTGGTGCTCAAATTTCTCTATTTATTGGTTTAGCTGTAGCGTTCTTTGCTGGAATATTAGGCACAATTATTGGTTTATATGCGAGTTACTATAAATTTTTAGATAATGTTTTAATGCGCATTTGTGAAGGAATCATGGCTATACCAGCCATTTTATTAGCGATTGCGTTAATGGCTGCTCTGGGCCCGAGTACAGAAAATATTATTATTGCATTAAGTATTGTATACACGCCATATGTTGCTCGTGTCGTTCGCTCATCAGCATTGGTCATACGTGAAGAGACTTATATTGAAGCGATGAAGGCAATCGGTGCAAAGTCCTTTAGAATCATTTGGGGGCACATTGCTCCTAACGTAGTTTCACCATTAATCATTCAAATCACTTCAGTATTTGCGAATGCTATTTTAATAGAAGCAACACTAAGTTTCTTAGGTGCAGGGGTTCCAGCACCAACACCAAGTTGGGGGAATATCCTATATGACGGGAAAATGGTTATTTTCAATACACCTTGGATGGTTGTGTTCCCAGGTATTTGTATTGTATTAGCGATTTTAGCTTTAAATATGTTTGGTGATGGACTCCGAGATATCCTAGATCCACATTCTAATAGTAAAAAGTAATGAAATCCTGTAACGAATCATAAAGGATTATCAGTAAGGATACTTAAATGCTGACCAAAGGAGGGTTTTCATGAGCCAACAAGCGATTTTAGAAGTGAAAGATCTAAAAACAAGCTTTCATACGGAAAGAGGTAGTGTTACCGCTTTACATGGTATTAACTTTCAATTAAAAGAAGGGGAAATATTAGGGATTGTAGGGGAGTCAGGATGCGGTAAAAGTGTAACCTCTCAATCAATTCTTCGATTATACGACGAAAAATATTTAGTAGATTATGAGGGAGAGATTAATTTCCAAGGTAAGAACCTATTAAAGCTCCCGATGGATAAAATGCAGGAAATTCGTGGGAATGATATTTCGATGATTTTCCAAGATCCATTAAGCTCGCTAAATCCTGTTTATACAATAGGTTTTCAAATTAGTGAGTCACTGATGATTCATCAAAAATTATCGAAAAAAGAAGCGACTGAAAAAGCGATAGAATTATTAAGATTAACCGGTATTTCAGCTCCTGAAAAAAGGGTAAAGCAATATCCCCATGAATTATCCGGAGGAATGAGACAACGTGTCATGATTGCAATGGCACTTGCATGTAAGCCAAAAGTTTTAATAGCTGATGAACCAACTACGGCATTAGACGTAACCATCCAAGCTCAAATTTTAGATTTAATTTTGCAGTTAAATAAGGAATATAAAATGAGCGTTATGTTCATCACCCATGACCTTGGCGTTGTAGCGGAGGTTTGTACTCGAGTAATTGTCATGTATCTTGGTCAAATTGTTGAGGAAACAGATGTAGAGACCTTATTCTCAAAACCACTGCATCCATATACAAAAGGGTTAATGAAATCCATGCCAACTTTAGAAGGAGAGCGTTCGGAAAAATTACACGTAATTGAAGGTGCCGTTCCTTCATTAAATAATATTCCAAAAGGCTGTCGATTTGCAGAAAGATGTCCATTTGCTGATGAGCTATGTAAAGAAAAGCCACCAGAATTAATGACTCACAATGACAACCATAAAGTAAGATGTTGGCATTATGAAAAAATTGAGAAAGGGGAGGTAGCATATGACAACACAATTAACGCTTGATCATGAACCCCTTCTGGAAGTATCAGGTCTAAAAAAACACTTTCCTGTTAAAAACGAAATAGGTCAAAAAAGTGCTGTTGTAAAAGCAGTTGATGATGTTTCCTTTAAGCTGTATGAAGGGAAAACTTTAGGTTTAGTTGGTGAATCTGGCTGTGGTAAAAGTACTACCGGACGAACGATTTTACGATTAACTGAACCTACAAGTGGATCTGCATTGTTTAAAGGGAAAGATATTTTTCAATTAAAAGGAGACGAGCTTCGAAAAGCTAGACAAGATTTGCAAATGGTTTTCCAAGATCCGTTCTCTTCACTTAATCCTCGAAAACGCATTGGTGAGATTTTGGAGGAACCATTAGTTATTCATAAATTAGGTACAAAGGCAGAACGTACAGAAAAAGTAATGGAAATTCTTTACAAAGTTGGTCTGAATGTAGATCACTATTATCGTTATCCCCATGAATTTTCTGGTGGACAACGACAAAGAATTGTATTGGCTCGTGCCTTAATTTTAAACCCAAAAATTATCGTTTGTGATGAGCCTGTATCAGCACTTGATGTTTCGACTCAAGCTCAAATCGTTAATTTACTTCGGGATCTTCAGGAGGATTTGAAGCTAACTTATTTATTTATCGCTCACGATATTAGTGTCGTTCGCCATATTTCTGACCAAATTGGCGTTATGTATTTGGGAAATATCGTCGAATATACAGATACAGACAATATATTTGCTGAACCATTACATCCATATACACAAGCATTATTATCAGCAGTACCGCATCCGAATCCGACGATGAAACGAGAAAGAATCATCTTAAAAGGTGAAATACCTTCTCCATTAAATCCACCTTCAGGATGTGTATTCCATCCACGATGCCCAATGGCGACTGATATATGCAAACAGGCAGTACCAGTAAATAAAGAAGCTAGACCTGGCCATTTTGTGAGATGTCACTTATATTAATACGAATTTGCCAAAAGGATTGTAAATAAATCCTATAGAAGGAGAGATAAAATCTATGAATCTGGTAGATCAATTAAAAGAAATCTTACCAGAAGATCGAGTTAGTACGAATGAAACGGTTCTTCTCAATCATAGCCAAGATGAATCGTTTCATCCTGCCAATCTTCCGGATGTAGTAGTATTTCCAATAGATAAAAAAGAAGTTGCTGAGATTGTACGTTTTGCCAATGAAAATAAAGTCCCGGTTGTGCCTTTTGGTATAGGCTCTGGTTTAGAAGGTCAAGCTATTCCAATCCATGGCGGTATTTCAATCGATTTTCAAGAAATGAACAAAATTATCGATATTAACCCCCAAGATTTATTAGTAACGGTACAGCCAGGTGTAACAAGACTTCAGTTAAATGCTGAGCTCGGAAAGCACGGATTATTTTTCCCTGTTGACCCTGGGGCGGATGCGACGATAGGTGGAATGGCTTCGACAAATGCAAGTGGTACAACCACTGTTCGTTACGGTGCCATGAAGGATAATGTCCGCAACCTAGAAGTGGTGTTGGCAGATGGTAGTATTATTCATACAGGAAGCAAAGCAAAAAAATCTTCTTCAGGCTATCGTCTAACAGAGCTTTATGTAGGATCTGAAGGGACTTTAGGTGTTTTTACTGAGATTACCCTTCAAGTGTATGGAATACCAGAAGTCATTGTTGCAGGGCGTGCGGTATTTTCGTCTTTACAGAACTCGGTTGAAGCAGCTACAACCTTGCTTCAAGTAGGAGTACCAATTGCAAGAATAGAATTGGTCGAAGCAGCATCGATTAGAAATATGAATAAAATAGCCGGAACTAATTATGCAGAAGATGTTACATTATTTTTAGAATTTCACGGTTCTAAAGTAAATGTTGATGCAGATATTGAAATAACAAAAGAATTGTTCGAAGACTTCGGTTGCTATCAATTTGATATCGAAACAGATTCAATCGGTAGGAAGAAACTTTGGGAAGCAAGACATAACAATCTAAATATTATGCTACATACGAATCCTGGCAAAAAAGTAATGAATACCGATGTTTGTGTCCCACTATCCAATCTAGCAGAAGCGGTAGAGTTTAGTCGCACATGCATTGATGAATCAGGATTGCAGGGTGGGATTATAGGTCATATTGGAGACGGCAACTTCCATGCAGGCATTGTGTTAGATCCGAATAATACAGATGAAGTAAAAAGAGCCAATCATTTAAATGAACAAATCGTCAAATTTGCTTTATCAGTTGGAGGCACATGTACTGGTGAACACGGAGTTGGATTAGGTAAAATGAAATACCAACAAGATGAACATGGAAAAGCATTAGATGTTATGAAAGCTATTAAACAAGTACTAGATCAAAACCATATTTTAAATCCGGGGAAAATTTTCGGATAAAATATTTGGTTTAATCACTTTTTGCAAAATAAATAAAGTTAAAATTCATCATCATATGAATAGAGTTGATGCCTGTTATACAGGTGGATTGTATAGACATCAACTCCTGAATAAAAAGGAGTTATGAGTATGACATATTTGAATGAATTGCTCAATAAGACATTAGTGGAAATAGAGGAATCTGGCATAAGAAAGATCGCTAATCTTGCTAATGAAATACCGGATGTAGTGAACTTAACAGTAGGGCAACCAGACTTTCCATCTCCAAGTTATATTAAAGATGCCGGTATTCGAGCGATACAAGATGAAAAACATGGTTATACGACAAACAATGGATTAAAAGAGCTTCGTGAGCTTGCTAGCGAGTATGTTCAGAACCTTTATGGCTTGTCATATAACCCTCAGGATGAAGTGATCGTAACAGTAGGTGCTAGTGAAGCTCTTGATCTTGCATTTAGAACGATTCTTTCACCAGGTACAGAAGTTATCCTACCAGCACCAAGTTATCCTGGATATGAGCCGCTCATTCGATTGTGTAATGCTGTTCCTGTTTTTGTGGATACTAGCAATACCGGATTTAAATTAACTGCTTCATTAATTGAAGAACACATTACAGAAAAAACCCGATGTATCGTATTACCATATCCATCTAATCCAACAGGAACCGTACTTTCAAAAGAAGAAATTAATGAAATCGGACAATTACTAAAAGACAAAAATATCTTTATTGTTTCAGATGAAATTTATAGCGAACTAGTATATGAAGATAAGCATTATTCTATTGCAGCCTATCCCGGATTAAAAGATAAGACGATTGTCATTAACGGTGTTTCAAAATCTCATTCTATGACTGGATGGCGCATTGGGTTTACATTTGCACCTCCGTATATTACAAAGCAAATGCATAAGCTACACTCTTTTAATGTTGTATGTGCAACATCAATCAGTCAATTTGCAGCAATCGAAGCGTTAAAGCATGGTACAAATGATGAAGAAGTATTGGCGATGAAAAATGAATACAACAAAAGAAGAGATTATGTTTACAAAAGACTTATCGATATGGGATTGCAGGTCGCCTATCCTAAGGGAGCTTTTTATATTTTCCCTTCTATAAAGAAATATGGATTAAGCTCTGAAGATTTTGCCCTTAAACTATTACGTGAAGCAAAGGTAGCAGCAACGCCAGGAAGTGCCTTTACTGAATATGGAGAAGGGTACATTAGATTATCATACGCATCGTCTATGGAAGAACTTAAAAAAGGTTTAGATCGGTTAGAATACTATTTATCTAACTTTTCTTCTATTAATATTTAAGGAATAAATTCAATCCTTAAAAATAAAAGCCTTACTGGAAAAAATCCAGTAGGGCTTCTTGTTTATGAAAATGTTATTAATCGTAATTACTTTGAAATGATTGTACGTTTAGTTTAGTTTTGATTTTAGTTAAAAACCAACTCTTATAGCCTTCCTACGCATCCACTGTGTTGCAATCCATTTTTCTCCCCGTTTAACAGGCTCACCACTATGGAGTGTTAATTCATTGAGATGTGGATTTTGATAAAAATATTCAAAATAAACCGCACTGCCTTTTTCAGGCTTCACAGCAAGATTTAGATTAGGAAAAGTGGTTTCGCCACCTTCCTCAACATCATTTAAATAAATGACTAAGGTGCTAATTCGATTGTTTTCACTTTTTGGATTGTCTTCTTTAAAGTAATCAAAATGAGGCTTGAATTGTTGTCCAATCTCATAGTGTAATACTTGTAAACCCTCCGCATTTTTCAAAGGTAAATGCATTAAGGCTGAAATGCGCTGTTCAATTTGTGCAATTAGTGGACTTTCATTTTCCTCAAAAAACATCCCACTACTTGTACGAATTGCGCTTACTTCTTGATTCGCTAATTTGGATCTTTTTAATCGATTTTTAGAGCGTTCAATTAGTGCATTGCACTCATCTTCACTTAAGACATTTTGAAATTTGACGATTAAAGGTGCTTCATTTAAAACTTCCGCAAAAATTTGATGACCATTAATAGAGTAACTTGGTTGAACAGGTAAAATGGAAACTTCTGTTAACATTTTTTAATTCCTCTCCATATATTCAATTTTTACTAACTTAGAATTAACGAATTAAATGAACAAATTTCATAACTGTGAAAGAAATTATATCACATTGTTTAGAAAAGTAAGTAATGAAATAGGATGTAAAAATCGATTTATTTTTTAGCGTTATTTTGTTGGCAGAGACGAGGTTAAAATATGAATTTCTTTGAATTTAAGTTAATATAGTCATAAGAAGGTAAGATATTATTTTTTTGGAGGATTTATTATGAAAAGTAAGAAAAGAAGTAAGGGTCTCTATACAGCAGCTCTTACAATTGCAGCAGCCTTTATGGCAGTCCCTACTATAGCAAGTGCAGCTCATTTTTCGGATATACAGGAAAACTCACATGAAAAAGCTATTATAGAATTAGTAGATATGGGTCTAATATATGGATATCCAGATGGAACATTCAAACCGAACAAAGCATTAAGCAACTCGGATGTTGTGAAGCTAGTCGGCAGATATTTAGTACAAAATGGTTTCAAAGTTCCAGCAGATTACAAAACGAATTTACGTTTTTCAGATTTATCGACAAGTTCAGAGAATGGGCTTCTTCAATATGCTGCATTACTAAAGGATAAAGGTATCTTTAATGGAGAAAATGGGAAGATGAATCCTTCTGAACAAATGACACGTGAAAATATGGCAGTCGTGCTTGTAAATACGTTATCAGCTATTCATGAATTTGATTATTTAACATATGTGTCTAATCAAGCATTTCAAAATGGCGTAGAAGATTTAAATAAAGCCGCGGTCCAAGCGCGTCCATCTATTAATGTTTTAGATTACTATGATATAACGAATGTAGCCTTCTTCAATCCTAAAGCGACAGTCACGCGCGGACAATTTGCTACCTTCTTATACACACTTACAAATATTGAAGATATAAATTTATCTATTGCACAAGTAGAAGTACTTTCAAATAATCAGCTTCTTGTAACTCTATCTGATCAATCGACACATAATGTGACGCTTTCAAAACCGTTAATTGAGAATTCACTAGAAACTGTTGCATTTAAAATTGATGGGATTCCATATACAGTGGATGTGAAATATGAAGGTAAAGTGACTGATCCTGAAAAAGAGGAACCAGCTGAGGAATCTCGTTTTAAAGTTGAAAGCGATGAATATCTATTAGGAATAACGCAAGATGGTAGAATTGTAGAAGCAGATGATGCGAATATCAAAGTATTTGGTTACATTGATGATCATAAAGTGGAATTACCTTATAGTGCATTTACAATCACGACAAATAGTGAGTATTTAAGTATTAATGGAGGAAAAGTCACTGCTAATTTTCAAGCTATACAAGCTGACGGTGTATTAAATGAGGAAGAAGATCAATTAGAGGCTGAGGTTGTTATAACAATTAACGATACAGGAGAAACGATTAAACATACATTAAAGTTAACTCGTAAAGAGGTAAAGGCAAATGATAATTTCAAGATAGTCGATAATAATTCAATACGAGGAAAAGAAATCACGAACATATATATTGATAGTTTTGATGAGGAATTGGAATTAACGGTTAGTGATTTATACAATAATATTCTTGCAGTAGGAAGTTTCGAAATTATTGATCAATATGGTAATGATTATCAATCATTTAATCCAGCTACTGGAGAAGTAACATTCTTTGACGGATCAACACGTCCTATTCAACCCATTATCTCAAATATAAATACTATTGACGATGAATTCCGTATTACATCAAATGGAACGAACAATATAAAGATTACAGGTCTTAGTAGAGGAGATTCATTCAATCTAAAATTATCTATTGATGAAGTGTCTCTATCTATTAAAGTGTATATTAGATAAATTAATATAGAAGTAGAAGGATATTGAACAAGAGTCCAACTCTTATTCAATATCTTTTTTTATATAAAAAACAAAGAATTCGAGAGATCGTATTATCTATAAGAGGAATTATTTTGAGGAAAATCCTTTTTTTATATAAAAAGCTATTGACGAAGATAACAAGTTTGCTATAATCAACTTAAATGATAATGATTATCAATATCAACTACAACCTAAAAATAAGGAAGGAGAGAAAGTGCAATGAGTAAAAAAACATTTATAAACGTGTAGTTCTTTTTTTTATCATTTTAAATGATAATGATTATCAATTTCAACATATTTCGAAAATATAGGAGGAATTATAGAAATGTTTAACCAACCGAAGAGGTATAAAAAATTTTTAGCTACTACAGCAACAGCTAGTTTAGTAGCATCTGCCATGGCACCAATAGCAGCTTCAGCTACCCCCACTGATATTACAAACAATGATCATGAACAAGCAATTTTAAATCTACTAGAGTTAGGTTACGTAACAGGAAAAGCTGACGGTACCTTCGCTCCAAATGAAAAAATTACTCGTGGACAAGTCGTATTAATGCTTGGTAAATGGGCAGAGGCTCAAGGTATTCTAGTACCGGATGATTATGCTACGAAAGAATACTTCACGGATTATCCAACATGGTTAACTGACGAAAACAAAAAATATTATGCACTTGTAAAAGCTAATGGTATTTTCGAAGGTTATGCAGATGGCTCTCTAAATCCAAATCAAACGCTTTCTCGTGTGCAACTAGCAGTTGTTTTAAACAGTGCTTACAAAGCAGTTACGGGTAAATCTTTTGAAGAACTTGCAGGTGACACTTCTGAAGTAATCATTGAAGATATTGATTCTGTTTATGAAGACTATCGCCCAGCAGTTTTAGCAATGAAGAAGCTTGGAATCACATCTGTTAATAACTTTAATCCAAGCGCTTCTGTAACACGTGGCCAATTCGCTTCTTTTTTGAATGCAACAATTACAGCTAACACACCCATAGAAGCAAACGGAATAAAATCCTTGACTGCAACAGGTGTTAGTAAATTAACGGTAGAATTTAATGCTGCTGTTAATCCAGAAAATGTACAATTTGCCGTAACTCGTGGCACAAATAGTTATACAGTTAGTAAAGTGGAATGGAATGAGGAACATACAGCTGCAGTATTAACAGTGGATACTGCATTTAATGATGCTACATACACATTAACTGTAACTGGTATTAGTGAAGAACCAACAACTGCAACAGTTACAACAACGCGTGAGCAAGTAACATCTATTGAATTCTTATCTGATTATCTTGTATTTACTGGTAGGGAAGATGATTCTTTAGAAGCAAGAAAAACGTATAAGGAAGCAGTTATTACATTTGCTGTTTACAATCAATACGGTGAAGATATCACGAAAAAAGTAAACGACAGCTATATGAAAGATCGTGATATAAAGGGGATTGATGTATATGGTGATGAAAACGATATTGAAATAAAAGACGGCAAATTTGTCGTTTGGGTTGATGAAGATGAAGATGATGACGCAACTGGTTCTGTAGAATTTACTTATGAGCAAAATGATGTCGAAATTGATGTTAAACATAACGTACAGCTTTCAGATGAAAGTGAACCAGCTAAAATTGAAATAGTTGGTCTTTACAGTCCTGGTGACGAAGAATTAACGGTTGAAAATTTAGAGAATGAGGTTGAATTTTCCATTTTGTTCAAAGTAAAAGATCAATACGGTGTTGAAATTGATCCGAAATATGCCGAAGATACGAAAAGGAATATAACAACAGGAGACACGACAATTTTAGAAGAAGTAAGAGACGGAATTTCTGTTAGTGTCACAAACGATAAAATCTTTGATGTGGAAGATCCAGATGATGGGACATCAGGGGTAAATGGATTACATGGTAAAGATGGTATTGAAGTTTTAAATGTTGATGGTGAATATTATTTCGCAATTGATATTATGGCAGATGATATAAGAGAAGTTGAAGGTGGGGACAACACTGTAACATTTAGAGCAAAAGCGACAGGTGAAGAGACATCACAAGTATTTACTGTCATTGACAGTGGTGAACCTTATAGTATTGAAATTGGATTGCCAGATGATATCGTTGCTGGTGGTGAAGATGTAAAATTACCAATACTTGCTTACGACAAACATGGTGAACTAATCACAAGCGCAAAAATATTAAACAATGATTTGAAAAATGAAAAAATAATTTTGGATTGGGATAAGGATTTAACACCTTATGATCCATCAATCACACACCAAGCAACAATCTTTACTTTCGTAGAAGAAAAAGGTCAAATTTACTTAAAATTTGAAACGAAAGATAATATTTCTGATGAAGCCGAAAAATACGATATCGATATTGAAGTTGATCAAACTGGGATTGAAAATTCGATCACTTTATCTGTTGAGCCAAATGCGTATCCAAAAAGTATTAGTTCATTGAAAGACAAAACATTTCCTCATACTTTTATAGGTGAAGTGATTGAATTTGATGCATCTGACTTTGTCATTGAAGATCAATATGGACGTAAATATATTAATCTATCAGAGGGCTCAGCTGAAGATAAAGATCACACATTTTATACTGTTAGTATCAAGTCAAATGATGGTACTAATCAAGTATTCAAAGTAACAGATACCGAAGATGGAGTTGAGGCTCTAAGAAAAGGAAATGCAACATTTGAATTTAAACTAACAGCTTTTGATCTCGAAGGCAATAAAGTTGAAGATACAATTGATGTTACATTCCGTTCCTATGAAATAAAAGATTTCGATTCATTTAAAGTAAAAAGCGACGGTATTTTATATGGTAGTGATGAATATTCAAAAATCGATAATACAAGTATTAAAGTAAATGGCGTAAAAGGTGATCTAGAAATTGAAATTCCTGCTAGTGAGTTTAATATAACGACTGATAGTAAATATTTAAATTTTAATGGGAATGTCGTTACTGCAGATACTGCAAAAATAGATGCTGATGGTTTATTAGACGATGAAGATGATACTTATGAGGTGAAAGTTTCAGTCACAGTTAATGATACTGGTGATACTATGGAGCATTCTTTAACGCTTACACGTGAAGAAGCCATCGCTACAGGTTTTAGACTTAATGATAAATTTGTCCACGGTAAAAAAGCAGTAGAAGAAATTGACTTGGAATATAGAGATGTTACGGATGATGCTACAAATGACTATGTATTAACTGTTAATGAAATGATAACTGAACTTCTTGAAGAAGGAAAATTCGATGTTAAAGATCAATATGGTAATAAACCTTCCATATCTGGAACGGGTGAAGTATCATTCTTCGATAATACTTCAGAAAATATTCGATTTATAGTCACTGATATCAATTCAGACCATGATAAAGGTGTTATTTCATCAAATGGTAGCAGTAATTTATCTCTTAAATTAGGTGAAAATGGTTTAACAGTTGGAGATTCATTCAATTTAACATTAACACTGGATGACAAATCTCAAACGATAAAAGTGTATATTAGATAAAAATTAGTATAGAAGATTTCCTCCCCTCTTAACATATAGAAAAGTACCACGTCATTTGATTGTGGTACTTTTTATTTTTAAATTCTACGTATAATTCTTACCTCCGAAAATCGAAATAGTACGTTTGTGGGAATTTGATATTTTTATTAATAAATGTAAAAAATGTTTATTTATTTACATGAAGTTGATAATATTAAATTAGGTTATTCGTGATTAATATATTTTGTGCATCAAGAGTGAGGGGATTATATTGAAACTATTAGATAAAGAAAATGTATCTTTCAAGAAAAATTTTCGTTATATTCTTAGCACTATTATTCTATTAATTCTATTAGTTTATGCAACGGTTTTTAGTGATCAATTGTATGGAATTTTTGGGGAAAGTAATTATGTTACGATACACTTAATGATTGAGCTTCTAATCATTATTGTGACGATGGGAATCTCCTTACAAGTTTGGTTAACCTCGAAGTTTTATTTAATTAATAAAGATATTTATATGGGTGCTTTATTTTTTGCTCTTGCCCTTTTTGAAATCCTTCATACTATATCCTATAAAGGTATGCCCTTCTTCATTACAGAAAGTAGTCCTTACGAAGCAACGTGGTTTTATATGGCTGTTAGATTATTTTTGCCGATAGGTTTAATCATGATCTCAATGATTAAAGTGAAAAAAGTCTCAATAAAACACCAATGGATAGCTTATTCAATCTCTCTAATTATATTTATTTCATTTTTTTTAATCATATATTCTCCTTCACCTTTCCTTCCTCCTTTAGTCATTGAAGGTCTGGGAACTACTCTTTTGAAAAATATATTGCAGTTTATAGGCGCTATGTGTTCAATTGTCTTGATTATTTATTTGCTTAGACATTTTAAAACCGCACCGAGACGCAGTATGCTATTTATTACTTCATCGATGTTCATGATCATTAGTGATGTTCTTTTCGTTACTTATAAAGATGTGTTTGATTTTTATAATTTTTTAGGTCATATATTTGAACTATTGTCATTCACAGTATTATACAGAGCTATTTATTTTTCTTCCGCAGAAGAGCCATTTAATCGACTAATCGAAGCAAATGAAAAATTAGAAGCCTCTAAAAAAGAAATGTATAACATGGCATATTTTGATGAAATTACAAGCTTACCAAATGAACGTTTTCTATACGAAAAGTTAAATGATTTGTTAACAATGAATAGAAGGCAAATGATGATTGTTTGTGAATATGATCGCCTTGATGCAATTAAATCTTCCCTTGGATCCAACTATTTAGACAAACTATTAAAAATGATAGCCGAAAGAATTCAAAATATAGTACCTAAAAATCATTTTATAAGTAAATTACGTGCTGATCAGTTTGCCATTTTTATTAGTGAAAATGTTAAGCTTCATGAAGTACGTCAAATATGTAGAGTACTTCAGAAAAGTATGAAAGCACCATTTCATATTCAGCATTTTTCCATTGTTGGAAGTTTGAATTTAGGAATTTCTCAATTTCCGAAAGATGCAAATAACGGAAGAGATTTAGTGAAGCATGCCCAATTTGCTATGTATGAAGCAGCAGACGTACCTGATCAAATGTTATTTTATGATCCAACAATGGCTGTTGGACGAACAAATCGAGTTATTTTAGAGAATGATTTACATCAAGCGTTAATAAATAATGAACTATATCTCGTTTATCAACCGCAAATTTGTCTGAAAACACGTGAAATGATATCTTTAGAAGCATTAATTCGTTGGAAGCATCCTGAAAGGGGCATTATTTCACCATTAGAATTTATTCCTATAGCAGAGGATTCGGGATTAATTGTTCCTATTGGAAATTGGGTTTTAGAAACAGCCTGTTATCAAACTAAGCTTCTGCAGAATGAATTTAATAGACCATTTAAAGTAGCTGTCAATCTATCTCTAGGACAATTATTTCAAGAAAATTTTGTCCATGTAGTACAAAGTATTTTATTTAAGACACAGCTCCCTGCAAATAGTTTAGAGTTAGAAATTACAGAAAGCATGACGATGGATAGCAACCATATCACTCCAATACTTCATCAGCTTAAGTGTATAGGAGTATCTATTGCCTTAGACGACTTTGGGACTGGCTACTCCTCTTTATCCTATTTAAAGGACTTTCCAATTGATTGTTTAAAAATAGACCGTACGTTTGTAAATAACATTCGAAGCCATAAAGGACATGAGCCAATTGTTGATATGATTCTCTCTATGGCGAAACATTTAGAACTAAAAGTTGTAGCAGAAGGAATTGAAATCGAGCAACAATTAAATTATTTATTAAGAAATGATTGTGATTTCATCCAAGGGTATTTAATGAGTAAACCATTATCATTCGAATCATTAATACAAAAGTACAATGAAATTCAGGATAGAACTAAAGACTTAATTGAACGTGTAGTGCCAATTTAAAGGGGAAGGGACAGATGATAGAGTGTCTGTCTCTTTCTTTTTGCTTATTTAAGAAAGTTTAAACATATATCAGATCAAATTGTATTATAATGGAACTAGCTGAAAATATTACGTGGATAAATTAATATATAATGAATAACATATGTGCTAATCAACTCTTTTTTGGGATGTGTGGATAATGGATAAGATTTTTGCAATTGGAGACATACATGGTAATTATGATTTATTAGAAAAAATTCTATCCAAATGGAATGAAGATGAAGAGCAGTTATTATTTTTAGGGGATTACATAGACAGAGGTCCTGATAGTTTGAAAGTGCTACATAAAGTAATGGAGCTATCTGTAGAAAAGAACGCTATTGCATTAAGTGGGAATCATGAACAAATCTTTTTATATTGGCTGAAAAATGTCGAAACCTCTTCTGAGTTTTATTTCCATGAAAAAGTTGGTGGTATTGCAACCATCAATAGCTTATTTCCCACAACCTCCTTTCATGAAAAATTAAATACAATGAAGATGACTGAACTTGCTGATGAAGTGAGGGATGTATTTACTCATGAAATTAAGTTTATGAATAAATTAAATAAGTACTATGTTTGGGAGCCTTACCTATTTGTCCATGCAGGAATTGATGCAAAAGTGGAAGATTTTAAGGATTCAAAGGATGATGATTTTTATTGGATTCGAGAGGAGTTTTATGCTGCTCCACATGAAGCGAAAGAAATCGTGGTATTTGGACATACGCCGACGACAAATTTAAATGAGGATAAAAGTCATCGGGTATGGGTATCCCCTTGTCAGAAAAAAATTGGGATAGATGGTGGGGTTATACACGAAGATGGCCAGCTTCATGGTGTCGTCTTTACAAAAAATACAAATGAATTAACGGTTTATGCAGCTAAGAAAGATGAGGACGTATTTTCATATAAAGTCACAGTTTGATGAAGAAAGAAGAGGCTATTCCATTAGTGGAAATAGCCTTCTTTTTTCTTCAAATATTACCCTCGCTCTGTTGGTATAGGTATAGAACAATACCTGCAGCAATCAGACCTAGTACTACAGCAATTGCAACTTTAATCGGTGAAATGGGTGATTGTCCACCTACTTTACCAGTTTGACCATTTACCATAAATTGATAGATTTTATCTTTATACTTAAATGAAGAAAGCCAAAGGGGTAGCATTAGATATTTAAATTTTACATTTGAGTGCACTGTATGGATATTAAGGTTAGATACACGCTGTGCATTATGTCGTCTTTTTATATGAGTAGTGATTTGACTGTATAGCATGCTTTGAATTTCACTTTTCGCATGGTCCCAGCCATCTCTAAGACCAACACTATAACGTTCCGCAATATAACCATGAAGATAATCTTGATTAAAAGTTAATGATTTATTTGTTTCAAAGGGTTCTACTTTTTTTAGAATGCTATCATTGTATCGCTTGGATGCTCGTACGAGATAATCATCTATAAACATTTTATAAGTCCCGCGAGTTGAATACCAATCCGTTACTGTATGAGTCTTTCCGTCCTTATCTGTTACACGTCTATCAATACCGTACCGCGCAGAATAATTTGTCTTTGTGTTTGTATCAAAGGTCCAATAAGGAAGATAAACGCCAGAAAATGCATCTGCCTTAGCGGACTTCTTTGCTTGATTAGGTGCAAACCATCTGCTTTTTATCCATCTTCGGAAGTTTGAGTTTGCTTGCTCTTTGTTTACAGAGAAAGGAACGATTCCATTCGGCTCTAGTGAGTTTTTAGCGGCCGCTTCCATGACATGGTTTGACCCACAATAAGGACAAACATTAGCCACTTCAAGAGCGTCGTAAATCATCTCGGCTGCACACGCATCACAGATGACAACCTTTTTTTCGCTTCCCCATTCAAAGCTTTGCTGAGCTTCTGCTGTTTCAAAGTCAATTTCTTGTGCGTATTGCTCCTCAAAGGATTCGGGTGTTTCAATTTCCTCTTCATAGCCACAATAAGGGCAAGTTAGTTTTCCTGATGATGGATCGAATTTTATCGAAGCACCGCAAGAGGGACATTTTGCGTCATGTTCTTCAACTTCTTTTAAATTATCTTCTTGTAATTCATAAGACATGAAAAATATCCCCCTTTATTGATGATCATTTTCGTTGATGACATCACCACATTCAGGACAGAATTTAGGATTCGATGTTGGGTCCTGTGGTTGCCATCCACATTTATCACAAACAATTCTTGTACTTGCTGGTTTAGGTGTACCGCACTCGGAGCAAAACTTCCCTTTGTTTTTTGCTCCACATTTACATGTCCACTTATCATCAACAGGTTTTTTATTACCGCATTCTGAACAGAATTTTCCGCTGTTTTCTTTTCCGCAAGAGCATTTCCATGTATTTGTATTTGAATTATTCGTTTGTTGTTCTTGCGATGCAGATGGTTGTGAGGCTTGTTGCTTGCCCATTTCGAATAAATTATTTGCATTAAACCCACCAGCTTGGTTTGCCATATTCATGCCAGCAAAACCAACAAAGGAGCCGGCGTCATTTTTAGCAGCAGAACGCATTGCTTCACTTTGAGCATCAACTAATGTAGCACCTGCCATGTTTGGATTACGGAAAACAGCGCTTCTTTGAAGTTGTTTAATCATATCCTCGTCTTCTTCAGATGCTTTAACTGAATTGATACCAAATGAAACGATTTCAATTCCACGAATTTTACCCCATTTTTCTGAAAGTACATCGTTTAGTGCTTTAGCAAGTTCTAACGTATGACCTGGTAGCTCACTATAACGAATCCCGCTTGCAGAAATTTTTGCAAATGCAGGTTGGAGGGCAGTTAATAATTCTGAACGAAGCTGTCCTTCAATGGAAGAACGTTTAAACTCCTCTTCAACATTACCTGATACATTTGAATAAAATAAAATTGGGTCAATTATTTTGTATGAATATTCTCCATGGCAGCGAATCGAAATATCGATATCCAGTCCGATATTTCGGTCAATGACTCTAAATGGAATTGGTGTTGGAGTGCCGTATTTGTTTCCAGGAATCTCTTTCTTATTAAAGAAATAAATACGTTGATCCTTACCTGGCTCACCACCAAATGTAAAGCGTTTTCCTAGCGATTCAAAGCTTTGTTTAATGGACTCATTTAAATCTCCATAAAAGATACTTGGCTCCGTTGAAGTATCGTAAACAAATTCGCCAGGTTCTGAACAAAATTCTACAATCTTTCCTTGTTCTACAATAATCATACACTGACCTTCGTTTACAGCAATGATTGAACCATTTGAAATTATATTTTCACTGCCTTTACGATTGAAGTTTCTTTTTCCTCCGCGCTTTTTCCCTTTTGTAATTAGGATTTCAGCCGATAGTGATTCACAATAGAAATATTCTCTCCATTGATCTGCAAGCACCCCTGATAAGGCCCCAACGCCAGCTCTTAATAAACCCATTTGAAAATCCCTCCATTGTGAATGTTTATGTATCTATTATACTGTGTAATAACTTGAATATATCTGCTGTTTTGTAAAGATTAAATCTTTTATAAAAATTACAATTACAAGTTAAGTTAGCCTATTAGTGAAATTGAAAATAGATTGTTCTATATATTAGTTCTAAAACAAAATTTAAGGAATATATTTTCTAATAAGGTAATAACATAGTTAGTTATATATTTTCTCTAATGTTTAGAAAAAGTTTTGATTTTAAAAGGTCGTTAACGATGATGTATCAAGATAACAAGGTTGAATGCGATAATTTGATTTTACCAAAATCAACTAATATTAGGAACTAAATACAAAGATTTATTTAAATACTTCTTGTAGTGAAACGAAAGTTAAATTAATGAACTTATACAAAGGGGGAGAAGAGATGTTACAAATTAGTAGAAATGTTTTCACTGTACCAACAAGTCATATTTATTTTGATGATAAAACGAAGAAAGGTCGTTTCGAAGCAAAAATTGCACATTATACTCATCGAACTAGACCAAGTCGTCAGCTACAAAAAAAGCAAACAATTCATGTTTTATTACAGCATGATGCCTCTATCTTTTTAAATCAAATCCCCGAAGAAATTAGCGAGATACTTTTTACTCATGTCATCGAGCAATATAAAACAGATACAATTAGTGATGTCTCCATTGAGCAATTAAGACAATTTCAACGTTTCTATAATGAAAATCATCATTCCAAGGACAAGCTTAACCGTACAGAGTTTAATAAACTGCTCTTACTTTGTGAAAAAAAGGGGCTTGTATTAACGAAAATTGAAAATAGTTTAGGGGAAACGATTTGTTACCGTGTTCATATTGTTGATGGTCATAATGTTTTACTACATTATGTTGTTTCTGCTGCCAATCTTCAATTAAATATCGTTGAACAAGCAAACCTTTTATTATGCTGGGAAAATTTAAAACTGTTTAAAAATCTTGGATATAAAACCTATGATTTTGGGGGTCTTGATCAAGATGGGCAATTGTTACGTTGCGGTCATATTTTCGGTGGAGAAGAAGTAACCGTATTTTCAGGATACATTGCAAACTCGTTTCCGTTGAAGGTTTTTGCTAAATTGAAAAACTGGCGAAAGAAAGTAAATTAACTAGAACTGTAAATATTACCACCATTGCAATGAGAAAAAGAGATTCATATTTTGTTATAATAAGAGAACGACAAGTTTAGAGAGGGTATTTATTATGACAAATAAACCACATTTATTAGTAGTAGATGGAATGGCTCTTTTGTTTCGTTCATTCTTTGCTACAAGTGCAATGGGGCAATATTTACGACTAGAGGATGGAACGCCAACAAATGGTGTTCAAGGATTTGCGCGGCATGTACTCACTGCCCAAAGTTTAATGAAGCCAACCCATTTAGCAGTTTGTTGGGATATGGGGATGCAAACCTTCCGCAATGAATTATTTGATGGCTATAAGGCGAATCGCCCCGCACCACCAGAAGAAATGCTTCCGCAGTTTGATATGGCAAAAGAAGTTTCTGAAATGATTGGGTGGAAAAACTTTGGAGAAGTGGGTATGGAAGCAGATGATACGATAGGCTCTATGATTGAAAAGTGGAAAGATGATGCTGATATTACTGTTATTAGTGGAGATAAAGACTTACTTCAATTATTAAATCCAACAACAAAAATTGCTTTTACTAAAAAAGGCTATACGGAATATGATGTTTATACTGAAGAGCGTTTTAAGGAAGAATATAATATCGATCCGCATCAATTTGCTTATGTAAAAGCCTTTATGGGTGACTCAAGTGATGGTTATCCAGGGGTTAAAGGCATAGGACCAAAAACGGCACTACAGCTTATTCAAAACTATGGCACAATTGATGGGGTATTGGAAAACTTGGAACTGCTAAAACCTGCTCAAAGAACGAAAATTACAGAGAACGTGGACATGCTAAAGCTATCTCATAAATTAGCAACCATTGAACGTAATATGTCAATCAACGCGGCTTTGGATGAGCTTCAAGTAAACGATTATACAACAGAACGATTTGTAGAATTGGAACAAAGAGGATTCAGATTAATCGTAAAGCACGCAAAATCATTATATTCTTTTGTATAAAATAAAGGGCCGAGATGATGTCAAAATCATTTCGGCTCTATTTTTACAAATGAAGTCACTTTTTCATTATCAGCATAACGGACTTTCCGAATTTGACTATCTCGGTATTTTCCTCCATTATCATGTATGATGAAAAATAACTCATCATTAAGAAATTCATAACCAATTAAAGGTACCCAGTGATATTTAAAGGCTGGTTTTGCATTCCATTGAAAAGAAAAGTATTTATCAAATTTTAGTGCAACAGGTCTCCCTAAATCGATTTGATTTAAAGCTTCATAAAGAGAACAGCTTGAAACATTCCACAGAGGCCCTAGGTAACGTTGTAAATTTTTTATTAACCGCCATTTAAATAAGCCAATCTTCGTACAGCCAAGACTTTGATAAAGGGCATTTATAGTTGGGATTCTAGCGGATTTATTCATCATATAATTTAAAATCACATGAATAGTCGTAGGCCCGCAAGCAGAAGACTGGTACTTCTGGTCGATTATATTACTGAACTGAGAAATTCCCTTTACATTCAGTTGTGTTTTCATTTCATCACCTTAACACATTATATCATACTATTAAATAATATAAATGGCGTAGAGAACGTATAGACAATTCGGAGGAAAATTAGTTGAAGAAATCATATAAAACTTTACTGTTTGATCTAGATGATACATTATTAGATTTTGCTGCAGCTGAAGACGCAGCATTGACAAATCTATTTAAAGAACTTCAAATTCCTTTAACAGAAGTTATGAAGGAAACTTATAAAATGTTTAATCAAGGTTTGTGGAGAGCTCATGAGAAAGGTGAAATCGGGCGTGATGAGTTAGTGAATACTAGATTTTCCATCTTTTTTGAGCACTATGGAAAAAATGTAGATGGAGCAGAATATGAACAAAAATATCGAAACTATTTGAAAGAAGGGGCTCAACTTATTGAAGGGGCTTTAGAAGTTGTTGAGCGTTTATCCCAACAATTTGATTTATATATTGTAACAAATGGTGTGAAAATAACTCAGCAAAATCGTTTGAAACGTTCTGGTCTTTTACCTTACTTTCAACATGTATTTGTCTCAGAAGAAGTTGGATTCCAAAAGCCGAGGATAGAATTTTTTAATTATGTTTTCTCGTATATTGGGATTACTGATTTAGATAGCACTATTATTATTGGAGATTCTTTAAGTTCAGATATTAAAGGTGCGAATGTTGCGGGAATCGATAGTTGTTGGTTTAATCCCTTTGAAAAAGAAAATGCAACTGACAGTGTTCCAACATATCAAATTAAGAGAATTACAGAGTTATATGAGATATTGAACAAATAAAATGTATAAAAAAAGGATGGCTCTGATTTTAATGTTGAGTCATCCTTCATATAAACTATTTGCCAGCTTTTCTTCTTTCAGTAACAGTTTCTCCACCAATTCCCCAATTGTCTGTATCAACCTCTTCAATTACGACCACAGTTGTAGCTGGGTTTTTACCGAGTACATCTACTAATAACTGTGTAGCTCCTGAAATAAGCTGAGCCTTTTTTTCAGGTGTTACATTTTCATTTGTAATTTTAATATTAACAAATGGCATACATTTCTCCCCTTTCCATTTTCTATTTTTATTGTAAACGATGTTGAAATAAACGTACAAATTGAAAGGGCGAAATAGATGAAAATAAAAAAGCTATCTTCCGATAGAATCAGAAAGATAGCATGATGGAATTATTATTGTGCTTCTAAAAATTCAATAACTTGTTCTGGTGATTTAGCATTCGCACTGTGTAAGTGTGCTAATTTTTCTCCATTTTTATAAATTAATAAACTTGGAATACCCATCACTTGATATTTTTCAGCTAGCTCTGGAAATTCATCACGATTGATTTCATACCATTTATATTGATTGTATTCCTCGATAATTGGATCAATAAACATATTCATACGCGTACAATCTGGACACCATCCAGCAAAAAATTTTACGATGACAGGTTGGTCAGAGTTAATAAGTTCATTAAATTGTTCAACTGATGTAATTGCTTCCACAATAATCACGCTCCTTAATATTAGTTTACACATTTTAGTGAAACACGAAAAGAAATCTGCCTATAAAGGATAGAAATCTATTTATATAAATCTCTTTTATACCATTAATTTTCGGAAAATTCTAAGAAAAAAAGATTGCTAAAATTGACAAAATATCCTACACTAAGAAGAGAAAAGGTGTGGTTTATTTACAGCTTTTATTTTTTACTCAAAAAATGAATGAGTATTCATTCAAAGTTGGAGAAAGGGGATGTGCACGTGTCTTACAACATTAAAAAAGTTGCCGTTCTTGGCTCAGGGGTGATGGGTTCTGGTATTGCAGCACACTTAGCAAATATCGGAATACCAACAATAATATTGGATATCGTTCCAAAAGAATTAACAAAAGAAGAGGAAGCAAAAGGATTAACACTAGAAGATAAGGTAGTGAGAAATCGATTTGCTCTATCAGCTCTTCAAAAATTACAAAAGCAAAAACCCGCACCTTTAACTTCGAAGAAAAGCTTAAGTTTACTAACAGTTGGTAATTTGGAAGATGACTTAGATAAGATAAAAGATGTTGATTGGATTATTGAAGTAGTTGTTGAAAATTTAGAAGTGAAAAAGGATTTATTTGAACGAATCGATACCTTTAGAAAAGAAGGTACTATTATAAGTTCAAACACTTCAGGTATTAGCGTTAATGCCATGGCAGAGGGTCGTACAGAGGATTTCCAAAAGCATTTTTTAGGAACTCACTTCTTCAATCCACCAAGATATTTAAAATTACTTGAGGTTATCCCTACTAAACAGACATTACCTGAAGTTGTTCAGTTTATGAAAACGTTTGCGGAAAATGTTTTAGGAAAAGGAGTCGTTATAGGGAAGGACACTCCTAACTTCGTAGCCAATCGAATTGGAACATACGGTCTTTTAGTTACTCTTCGTGAAATGTTGGAAAGAGGATATTCAGTTGGTGAGGTTGATTCAGTTACCGGACCATTAATTGGACGTCCAAAATCAGCAACATTTAGAACATTAGATGTTGTAGGGCTTGATACTTTTTTACATGTAGCAAAAACTGTTTATGATCAAACGACAGGTGATGAACAAAAAGTCTTTGATGTACCAGATATTATGAAGAAAATGGTGGAAAACGGTTGGCTAGGAGCGAAATCAGGTCAAGGATTTTTCGTTAAACGAGGTAAAGACATTTTTGAAATAGATATTGAAACCCTTGATTATGTGCCAATGAAGAAGTTACAAGCACCTTCGATTGAAATGGCGAAACAGGCAAAGGGTGTTTCTAATAAAGTTAAAACATTAGTATATGCGAATGACCGCGCTGGAGAATTACTATGGAATATTTTTGCACCGACGCTTATTTATTCAGGAGAACTAACAGGTGTAATTGCTGAAAATATCGTTGAGATTGATAATGCGATGAAATGGGGCTTTGGTTGGACTCAAGGTCCGTTTGAAATGTGGGATGCAATTGGCGTAAAAAAATCTGTTGAAAAAATGGAGCAAGAGGGTAGAGTTGTTCCTTCATTTGTAAAAGAAATGTTGGCAAACGGCTTCGAATCATTCTATACAGAAGTAGACGGGGACCTTGCATTTTATAATGGCGCACAATACGAAAAGATCCCTGTCAATGAGAAAGTAATTGATTTGAAGCGTTATAAAAAGCAGCGTGGGGTAATTAAATCAAACTCAGGTGCTAGTTTAATAGATTTAGGTGACGGGATCGCACTACTTGAATTCCATTCAAAGTCCAATGCGATTGGGTTAGACATTGTTCAAATGTTAAATTATGCGATTGATGAAGTAGAGGCAAATTATAAAGGGCTTGTCATTGGTAATCAAGGTAAAAATTTCTGTGTAGGTGCAAATCTTGGCATGATATTAATGGAAGCGCAGGATGACAACATTTTTGAATTAGATTTTGTTATTCGTTCATTCCAAAAAGCGATGAGACGAATTAAATACAGTAAAAAGCCAGTGGTGGCAGCGCCTTTTGGTATGACACTTGGTGGAGGATCAGAAGTTTGCTTACCAGCAAGCCATATTCAAGCATCGAGCGAAACATACATGGGCTTAGTTGAAGTAGGTGTAGGTTTAATTCCAGGCGGTGGTGGAAATCTCGCATTATATGAAAAGTTCTTGAAAGGAATACCAAATGGCGTAGAAATCGATTATCAAGCTATTGCAACGAAAGTATTTGAAACAATTGCACTTGCTAAGGTTTCAACTTCTGGTGAAGAAGCTCGGGATAATAATTTCCTAAGCTTTGCAGATGGCATTTCTGTTAACCCAGATCATTTGATTTATGATGCAAAACAGGCTGCTTTAGCACTTTATGAGGCGGGATATACGCCACCAGTTCCGAAAAAGGTAAAAGTGGTTGGTGCCCCAGGATATGCGACATTATTACTTGGTGCTCAAGGAATGTATCAATCAGGCTATATTAGTGAACATGATTTGAAAATAGCTAAAAAGCTAGCTTATGTTATTGCCGGTGGATTAGTACCTTATGGAACAGAAGTGACAGAGGAATATCTTTTGAATTTAGAAAGAGAAGCATTTTTACAGCTGGTTGCTGATCCATTATCCCAAGCAAGAATGCAACATATGCTTGTGAAAGGGAAACCGCTACGTAATTAACAAAGCCAAGTTAAATTTAAATCAATTAGGAAAATTAGCAAAGATGAAGGGGGATACAAAATGCGTGAAGCTGTCATAGTAGCAGGTGCACGAACGCCAATTGGAAAGGCAAAAAAGGGTTCTCTTGCTCAAATGAGACCCGATGAT
This sequence comes from Ureibacillus massiliensis 4400831 = CIP 108448 = CCUG 49529, assembly GCF_000772965.1. Lineage (GTDB taxonomy): Bacteria > Bacillota > Bacilli > Bacillales_A > Planococcaceae > Ureibacillus > Ureibacillus massiliensis. The sequence continues at coordinate 69,757 of NZ_JPVQ01000005.1, forward strand.
TTCGGGGCGCTTGTTGTGAAAGAAACATTAAATAGAGCAGGCTACGAAGGGCCAATCGATGATTTAATAATGGGCTGCGCAATGCCAGAAGCTGAACAAGGTATGAACGTAGCAAGAAACATTGGTGCTTTAGCGGGTTTGCCAGATACAACACCTGCAATTACAATCAATCGATTCTGTTCATCTGGCTTACAATCAATTGCTTATGCCGCTGAACGTGTGATGCTAGGTCATTCAAAAGCGATTATCGCAGGTGGCGTCGAATCGATGAGTATGATTCCAATGACTGGTAATACGATTCGATTAAATCCTAAACTTGCTGAGGAAGCGCCTCAGTATTATATGAGCATGGGTCATACAGCGGAAGAGGTAGCAAATCGTTATAACGTTTCAAGAGAAGATCAGGATGCTTTTGCAGTTCGTTCACATGAGTTGGCAGCAAAAGCTATTCAAGAAGGTAAGTTTAAAGAAGAGATTGTTCCAATTGAGGTTGTTCAGCAATACGTTGATGAAAATCATAAGCTTCAAAAGAAAGTATTTACCTTCGATACAGATGAAGGGATTCGACCAGATACTTCTGTTGAAGGGCTGGCAAAATTACGACCAGCATTTCATGTGAAAGGCTCTGTAACGGCTGGTAATTCATCTCAAACATCTGATGGAGCTGCCGCTGTTTTAGTAATGGATCGTGAAGAAGCTGAAGTTCAAGGCCTAAAGCCAATGGCGAAGTTTTTAGGATTCGCAGTGGGCGGTGTTCCACCAGAAGTGATGGGTATTGGCCCAATTGAAGCTGTACCAAAGGCGTTGAAAATCGCAGGTCTAAAACAGGAAGATATCGATCTTTGGGAGTTAAATGAGGCATTTGCTTCACAATCATTGCAGGTTATTCGTCATTTAGAACTTGATATGGAGAAAGTAAATGTGAATGGTGGAGCGATTGCACTAGGTCATCCACTTGGTGCAACGGGGGCTATTCTCACATTAAAACTAATTCATGAGTTAAAACGACAAGGGTTAAAATATGGGGTTGTCACGATGTGTATTGGTGGCGGAATGGGCGCTGCCGGAGTGTTTGAATTATTGTAGTTGTTAATCTTAATTGCTAGATAAGCTTGGTGTTTCATTCAAATTGCCTCCGAATTAAACACCAACGCTTTTCTATAAATCTATTTGAATTCGAATCTTGTAAAAACTGCAAGTAACCTAGTTCAAAATGTGCTAGGCACAAATAGAAAAATGGAGGGAAACGAAATGGTACAAACGACAAACATTGTTAAGGGTGGAAGCTTTTTAATTGAAGATGTAGATTTAAATCGTGTTATTACACCAGAGGACTTTACTGATGAACAAAAAATGATTGCGAAAACGACAGAGGAATTCGTTGCAAATGATGTCTTACCAGTAGTTGAAAAACTAGAAAATCATGAGTTTGAGTATTCTATTGAGTTATTAAAAAAAGCAGGGGAACTTGGCTTACTGGCAGCAGATGTTCCAGAAGAATATGAAGGATTAGGCTTAGATAAAATTTCATCAGCACTGATTGGTGAAAAAATGTCAGTTGCCGGAGGATTCTCATTAACACATGGCGCACATGTGGGGATTGGTTCACTGCCGATTGTTCTTTTCGGTAATGCAGAGCAAAAGAAAAAATACTTACCGAAATTAGCGAGTGGTGAGTTGATTGCTGCCTACGCATTAACGGAGCCGGGATCAGGTTCAGATGCATTAGGAGCTAAAACGATAGCAAAATTGAATGATGCAGGGACACATTACGTTTTAAATGGTGAAAAACAATGGATTACTAATGCCGGCTTTGCAGATGTATTTGTTGTATATGCAAAAGTAGATGGAGAAAAATTCAGTGCATTCATCGTTGAACGTTCATTCCCAGGTGTTTCCGTTGGTGCAGAAGAAAAGAAAATGGGAATTAAATCTTCTTCTACTCGTACATTAATTTTACAAGATGTTGAAGTTCCTGTAGAAAACTTACTCGGTGAAGTAGGTAGAGGTCATGTCATTGCATTTAATATTTTAAATATTGGACGCTATAAATTGGGTGTTGGTACTGTTGGTGGATCAAAACGTGCACTAGAACTTGCTATTCAATATACAAACCAACGTCAGCAATTTAAAACAAAATTATCTAGCTTTAATTTAACGAAAGAGAAGCTAGCGACAATGGCTGCAACATTGTATGCATCAGAGTCCCTAAATTATAGAACTGTTGGTTATTACGATGAAGTGATGAGCCAACTTTCAGAAGAGCAACAAAAGGATCCAAAAGCTATTGCTCAAGCTGTTGCAGAATATGCTATTGAATGCTCTATTGCAAAAGTATTTGGTTCTGAAACTTTAGACTATATTGCTGATGAAGCTGTTCAATTACATGGTGGATATGGGTTTATGTCTGAATATGAAGTGGAACGTATTTATCGTGATTCACGGATTAACCGAATTTTTGAAGGAACGAATGAAATTAACCGATTAATCGTACCTGGCACATTTATGAAAAAGGCATTAAAAGGTGAATTACCACTGCTTAAAGTAGCGCAAGATTTACAGGAAGAATTACTCATGTTAATGCCCGAGGAAATTAGTGATGAGCCATTAGCACAAGAAAAATACTTAGTAAAAAATGCTAAGAAGATTGGCATTTTAGCTGCTGGTATCGCTGCACAGAGATTTGGAACGAAATTAGAGCAAGAACAAGAAGTATTAGTTAACATTGCAAATATCGCAAACCAAATCTATGCAATGGAATCGGTTGTGATTCGAACTGCAAAAGCAATTGAGCGTGATGGAGCAGAGAAGGCCAAACAAAAAATTCTTTACGCACAAATTTTCTGTCAAGAAGCCTTTGGTGAAATCGAAAAAGAAGCAAAAGAAACAATTTTAGCATCGGCCGATGGTGATAATGGACGTATCATGCTATCTGCGCTTCGTAAACTAACAAGATATAACCCTTACAACCTTATTTTGAAAAAACGTGAGGCATCAGAAAAACTTATCGAAGCTGAAAAATATGTTGTGTAAAAATAGCCTACCATTTTAAAAGGTAGCATTCAAACATAGGTAAACTCAATGGGAATTGGGTTTGCCTATGTTTTTGTTTGAAATTGAATTGATGGAATTTATACCGAGTCACTTAAAATAAAGGACAAGCATGGTATACTTATTTCAAATCACATAAAAATGGAGGACTTGCTCATGACAGTTCAATTTATTCAATACCCAAAATGTACTACTTGTAAAAAAGCACAAAAATGGTTGGACGAAAACGGTATAAATTATAATACAATTCATATTGTGGAAGAAAGACCTTCTAAAGAACAGATTAAATCCTACTGGGAATTAAGTGGCTTACCCCTTAAGAAATTTTTCAATACTTCTGGTATGAAGTATAAAAGCTTAGGCTTAAAGGACAAATTAAGTTCTATGAGTGAAGATGAGCAATTAGAATTATTAGCTTCAGACGGTATGTTAGTAAAACGACCAATTGTTACAGACGGTAAAAAAATTACACTCGGATTTAAAGAGTCAGAATTTGCTGAAACATGGAAATAAGTAGCTGTATTAACTTGTTTTTACGGTAAAAATATGGCAAACTGAATTTGAATACTACATATATAGTTGGAGGGGTTTTATGAGCACACCGAAAGATTTACGATACTCAGAAGAACACGAATGGGTGAAAGTTGAAAATGGAAAAGTGCGAATTGGAATTACACATTTTGCACAATCTGAACTAGGCGACATTGTATTTGTTGAGCTACCTCAAGTTGGAGATGAAATTCAATCAAATGAACCATTTGGTAGTGTTGAATCTGTTAAAACAGTTTCAGAACTTTATGCACCAATTACAGGTAAAGTTGTTGAAGTGAACTCGGAACTAGAAGATAGCCCAGAACTAGTAAATGAATCCCCATATGAAAAAGCATGGATGATCATTGTAGAACCTAGTGATATTTCTGAAGTTGACCAACTACTAACTCCAGAACGATATGAAGAAATGATTGTAGAATAATTTTATGTTTAAAACTCGCCAGCTAAAAAGAACTGGCGTTTTTTTATAATATTAATATAATATAGTACCACTCGCATATTTTCACCCTTCTGTATTCTTTTCATTTGTACTTACATTTCGTGAGGTGAGCATGATGGCTGTTGAAAAGTGTATTATTGTTGAAGGCAGGTCGGATATGTTGAAATTAGCTCCAATTTTTGCAGAGGATGTCCAAATTGTTTGTACAAATGGGACAATTAGTGAAGATGCCTTAATTGAATTGATTGAACCATTTGAAGAGTGCAAACTTTACACATTCTTTGATGCTGACAAAGCAGGAGAAAAACTGAGAAGTCTTACTAAAAGAATATACTCAGAAGCCGTACATTTATTAATCCCAAGAACTTATATGGAGGTTGCTAATGCACCGAGCAAAGTTTTGGCTCAACGTTTGAGAGAAGCTAGATTTTCGGTGAATAAACAATATTTAGTATAGTTTAAGTAATATAACTTCGAAAGTTCTCGAAGATTTTATAAATAATCAAAGGTGACATAATTCGTATCAAGCGAATTTTTGTCACCTTTTTGATATGATAGATGAAAATTATTATTATTGTTTAGGATGAGTGGAATGGAAGAATGGAATCGCAACCAGTGGGAACAAGCCATTAAAAATCATAATAAAGTTGCATTTTATCTTTATACACCGATGTGTGGAACGTGTGCAGTTGCAACAAAAATGCTAGAAGTTGTAGAAAATGTCGTAACGGATGTCCCTATTGGAAAAGCAAATATTAATTTTCTTGAAGAAATAGCTAACGAGTATCGCATTGAAAGTGTTCCTTGCTTATTAATAAGCGAAAACGGTGAAATAGCAGAAAAAATTTATGCTTTCCAATCCGTACAAAATGTATATGAAAAATTGAAAAAATAGGTTGACGAAAAGAAAGTAACATGATAAAGTAACATTCGTAATCATTAAAATTAAATAACAATACTCTTATGAAGAGCGGTGGAGGGAAGTGCCCTATGAAACCCGGCAACCATCACATTTGTGAAAAGGTGCCAAGTCACGCGAAGTGGATACTTTGAAAGATAAGAGAAAGGTTAATGTGATATTATAATTATGCACTTTACACCCTTCTACTTATTAGGTAGAAGGTTTTTTTATATGTAAATACTTATAAAATAAGAACGTAGCTGTGTTATTTTGTTATTAAATGTTAGTAATTCTATAAGTTTAATAATAGATTGTGATAAATCCTTAAAAGAGTAGTTAGGATCATTCATAATAATACATTTACGTTAATTGTAATATGATTATCAAATTAAGCTATATACTAAAGCTTCCCTATTTCTAATAGGTAAGTTTGTATGATTAATAATTGTGGCAACTACTTTCGAGCAGAAGGTTCAACAAGGAATATCGATTGTATGTTGGTTACAATAAACGCATTCTGGAAACGATACGAATATCGTATTGGTAAAGGAGTTCCTAAAATGATTGAATTAAAAAATATATCCAAAATATATAAAACCAATAACGGAGAAATCGCCGCAGTTAAAGATGTAAATCTTACTATTGAAAAAGGCGAGATTTTCGGTGTAATTGGGTATAGTGGAGCAGGAAAAAGTTCATTAATACGTTTATTAAATGGCCTTGAAAAACCATCAACTGGATCGGTTAGCGTAAATGGACAAGAAATTTCATCTATTTCCGGAAAACAACTTCGGAATGCCCGTCAAAAAATAAGTATGATTTTCCAGCATTTTAATCTACTTTGGTCTCGAACTGTTGAAGAAAACATTGCATTTCCATTAGAAATTGCAGGGGTACCAAAACAAAACCGTGATACTCGGGTGAAGGAATTAATCGAGCTTGTTGGCTTAAAAGGGCGTGAAAAATCTTATCCTTCACAATTATCTGGAGGGCAAAAGCAAAGGGTTGGTATTGCTCGAGCTTTAGCAAATAATCCAGAAGTATTACTTTGTGATGAGGCGACAAGCGCACTTGATCCAGAAACAACCGATCAAATATTAGAATTATTACTTGATATTAATAAGCGATTCGGCTTAACGATTGTTCTTATTACCCATGAGATGCACGTAATCAGAAAAATTTGTCATCGTGTAGCAGTGATGGAAGCTGGACAAGTTGTAGAAGAAGGAAAAGTGTTGCAAGTATTCCAAAATCCACAGGCACCTATTACCAAAAACTTCGTCATTCAAGTTTCAGGGGCGAAGGAATCCAAAGAGTCAATGGAGCAAATTTTACAAAACTATCCTACTGGCAAGCTAGTAAAATTGACTTTTGTAGGCTCAAAAACAGAGCAACCAATTATTTCTCATTTAATTAAAGAGTTCAATGTAGAAGTAAATATCGTTCATGGAAATATTTCGCAAACAGCAAATGGGCCCTATGGGACACTAATTGTCCATGTCGATGGTGAAATACAAAATGTTCAAAAAGCAATGGAATTATTAGATTCCCTAGAAATTCAAACGGAGGTGATTGAGAATGATTAATCAATTATTTCCAAATGTAGACTGGGAAGATATGTGGCAAGCTACATATGATACCATCTACATGACGACTGTCTCAACAATCGCAACATTTATATTAGGCTTAATAATAGGGATTATTCTATTTTTAACGAGTCCTAATCAGCTTTGGGCAAACAAAGTAGCTTACTTTATCACAAGCTCATTTGTAAATATTTTTAGATCGATACCATTTATCGTTTTAATTATTTTGCTTATTCCATTTACTAAATTCTTACTTGGTACAATCCGTGGTGCAAACGCCGCATTACCAGCATTGATTGTAGGAGCTGCTCCTTTCTATGCGCGGATGGTTTTAATCGCACTACGCGAAATTGATAAAGGTGTTATTGAAGCGGTTCGTTCCATGGGGGCTAAAACCTCAACGATAATTTGGAAGTTACTTATTCCTGAATCGATGCCGGCTTTAATTTCAGGTATTACTGTTACAGCAATCACGCTAGTAGGATTTACAGCGATGGCTGGAATAATCGGAGCTGGTGGACTTGGTAACCTTGCATTTATTGACGGTTTCCAACGAAGCAGATTTGATGTAACGGTAATGTCTACAATTATTATTTTAATTATTGTATTTGTTATCCAATTTATCGGAGATTTTGTTACTTCGAAAACGGATAAGCGTTAATTCATTGGTGATTCGGGTGTTAAACGCCGTTCACATATAAATAAAAAACAAAGGAGTTTGAGGAAATGAAAAAATTATTATCATTTTTACTACTATCAGTTGTTATGTTAGTATTAGCAGCTTGTGGTTCAGGTGAAGATACAGATACAACTGCTAATGAAGGTCAACCAGCTGACAATGAAGAAGCTACTGAACAAACAACTGAAACAGTAACTATAAAAATTGGTGCTTCTCATACACCGCACGCAGTAATTTTAGAAAAAGCAAAACCAATTTTAGCTGAGCAAGGTATTGAATTACAAATTGAAGAATACCAAGATTACATTATGCCAAACCAAGATTTAGAATCTGGTGAAATTGATGCGAACTACTTCCAACACATTCCTTATTTAGAGAATCAAATTGCAGAAAATGGATATGATTTTGTAAATGCTGGATCAATTCATATTGAACCAATCGGTATTTATTCAAAAAAATATAAATCATTAGATGAGCTTCCAGACGGGGCAGAAATAATTATTTCAAACTCTGTTTCAGACCGCGGTCGTATTTTAGCGATGTTAGAAACTGAAGGTTTAATCAAATTACGTGATGATATCGAAAAAACTGCAGCAACAGTTGATGATATCGTTGAAAATCCTAAAAACTTAGTATTCAAAAGTGAAAACGAAAGTCCAGCACCAGAAATGTTAGTTTCTTTATACAATGAAGGTGAAGGTGATGCTATCGCAATCAACTCAAACTTCGCTATTGACGCTGGAATTAGCCCAATTGACGAATCAATTGCAATTGAAGGTACAGAAACTCCATACAAAAATGTAATTGCAGTTCGTGCTGAAGATAAAGATAAAGAAGCGATTAAAACATTAGTAGAAGTACTACGTTCAAAAGAAATCCAAGACTTCATTAACGAAGAATGGAAAGGTGCAGTAGTACCTGTTTCAGAATAATATATTAATAGGAAGAAACTCTTGGTAATTTAACCAAAAGTTTTCTTTTTATAATGGAAAAAGCTCATTTGTTTTTGAATGAGCTTTCATTTTATTTTAACGGAATTGAGTTAGTCGTGAGAAAAAAGAATTGATAAAATTCAAAAATACTTGTTCAGATGGTGCCATATCACGATTGTTTGGATAAATAATACCTACAGTACGCGTGATGTTGGGGTTTTCAATCGGTACTCTTACTGTATAGCGCGGTGTAGAGTCATTTAAAGAACTATCGGGCAACAATGTAATACCAATACCAGCTGCTACTAGCCCTTTTAATGCATCAAGATCTTCTCCTTCAGAAGTCACATTTGGAACAAAGCCAGCAGCTCTACATGCATCCACTGCAACCTTATTTAAAATGTATTCTTCCGGGAATAAAACAAACGCTTCATTTTTTAAGTCGGATAGGTTTAATTTTTCTCTTTTTGCTAACGGATGATTCGCAGGAAGGAGTGCATGGATATTTTCACTAAACAAAATCATTGTATCCAAAACTTCATCCTTTTGTGGAACTGGTCCTAAAAAAGCGAGGTTTAACTCTCTATTTTTAACAGCATCAATTAAATATCGATAGGATCCTTGACGTAAATGAAAAGAAACATCAGGATATTCTCTTTTAAACGCTGAAATAACTGTCGGCAATACATAGCTAGCCAAACTTGTAGGGAAACCGATTCTGATTGTTCCTTTTGCAGGATCTAAATATTCTTCTACTTGTTTAACTGCAAAGTCAATCGCTTTCAAAGCAGATACTGAATGCTCTAAAAAAATTTTACCAATCGGCGTAAGTTTAACATTTCGCCCAACACGTTCAAATAGAGGTGTCCCAAGCTCATCTTCAAGGTTTGCTATTTGTCTACTAACAGCTGACTGTGCGACATGAAGATGTTCAGCTGCTTCTGAAATATGTTCCCGCTCAGCAACTTCGACAAAGTATCTTAATTGCCTTAATTCCAACGTTCCCACCCCATTCATCTAAAAAATAGATTAATTCCATGCAAAGTATATATTGTTAATATTAATTTAAAAACCGTACAATGTAAATACGCTATTTTAGAAGATTTGGGGGGGTTATCATGACTTTTCATAAACTACCGAACGCACAAGGCCTTTATTCTCCTAGTTTTGAGCATGATGCTTGTGGTATAGGATTTTATGCAAATATTAAAGGAAAAGCTTCACATGACATTGTAAAAAACGGATTAGAAATGTTATGTCGATTAGATCATCGTGCTGGACGTGGGGGCGACGGCAAAACAGGTGATGGCGCTGGACTAATGGTTCAAATTCCAGATGCTTTTTATAAATTAAATTGTTCCGAATTACAATTGCCAAACAAAGGTGAATATGGTGTTGGACAATTGTTTTTTACTGATAATGAAGAAGATAGACTTTCTATTGAAAATAAAATTAATGAACTGATTGAACAAGTTGGGCAGAGTTTAATAGGCTGGAGAACAGTACCTACTAACAAAAGTATGTTAAGTGATACAGCAAAAGCAACTGCTCCTGTTGTTCGACAAGTATTTGTAAAAGCAAATAATGTTAAAGATTCGTTAGCATTTGAACGTAAATTATACTTAATCCGTAAACAAGCGGAATTTTGGGCGAAAGAAAATGATAAAAAATTCTATTGTCCAAGTATGTCAAGTCAAACAATGGTATTCAAAGGTTTACTTACACCAGAAGAAGTAAGTGAGTTTTATATTGATTTACAAGATGAAAGCTTTGTGTCAGCCTTTGCAATTGTTCACTCACGCTACTCAACAAATACTTTCCCTAGCTGGGAACGTGCGCATCCAAATCGCTATATCGTACACAATGGTGAAATCAATACTTTACGCGGTAATATTAACTGGATGACAGCTCGTGAACAACGTTTTATTTCAGAAGCCTTTGGTGAAGATTTACAAAAGGTATTACCTATCGTTGATAATTCAGGTTCTGACTCATCGATGCTAGATAATGCTTTTGAATTCTTTGTATTAGCTGGTCGTACACCTGCCCATACAGCTATGATGTTAATTCCAGAGCCTTGGACTGAAAACCCTCATATTTCAGAAGAGAAAAGAGCTTTCTATGAATATCATGCGAATTTAATGGAGCCTTGGGATGGACCGACTGCAATTTGTTTCACAGATGGCAAACAAATTGGATCAATCTTAGATCGTAATGGTTTACGTCCAGCACGTTACTATGTGACGAAAGATGATATGATTGTCTTTTCTTCAGAAGTAGGGGTTGTTGACATTGAAGAAGAAAACGTTTTATACAAGGAACGTTTAAGCCCTGGTCGTATGCTTTTAGTAGATTTAGAGCAAGGTAAAATCGTATCTGATGAAGAATTGAAAAGCCAAATGGCAGCTTCTGAGCCATATGCTGAATGGTTAGAAGAAAATAAAGTAACGGTAGAAGTGAAAAACGAAGAACAAAAAGAAATTGACCAGCTTACTACTCGTCAAAAAATATTTGGCTATACATTTGAAGATGTTCATAAATACATTCATCCGATCGCATCAAGTGGTAAAGATCCAATTGGTTCTATGGGGAACGACTCTCCATTAGCCGTTCTATCTGACAGACCACAATCGCTATTTAATTATTTTAAACAGTTATTTGCACAAGTAACAAATCCACCGATTGACTCAATTCGTGAGCATATCGTGACATCAACAATGACTTTACTAGGTGCAGAAGGTAACTTACTACATCCTAATGGTGAAAATGCGAGAAGAATCTTTTTAGATACACCTATTTTAACGAATAATGAATTAGAGCAAATTGTAAATATAGAAAACAAACACTTCCAAAGTGTAATCATTTCTTTAGAATTTACACAATCTTTAGAAAATGAGTTAAATAGAATTTTTGCTGAAGTAGATAAAGCAATTGATGCTGGAAAAACATTAATAGTTTTATCTGATGAGTTGGAGGATGTAAATACGCCGACAATTCCGATTCTGCTTGCTGTAAGTAGCTTACATCAATATCTAGTTCGTACAGGAAAACGTACGTTAGCAAGTATCATAGCAAATAGTGGTGAGGCTCGTGAAGTACATCACTTTGCAGCATTAATTGGTTTTGGTGTCGATGCAATTAATCCTTATTTGGCTTATGCAACGATTGGTGAATCTATTGAAAAAGGACATTTAGAGCTCAGCTACCATGACGCAGTGAAAAAATACCGTAAAGGCGCTGCGGATGGTGTTGTAAAAGTAATGTCAAAGATGGGTATTTCGACTGTTCAATCTTATCGCGGTGCTCAAATTTTTGAAGCTGTTGGTATTAGTAAAGAAGTAATTGATCAACACTTCACAGGAACAGCTTCTCAAATTGATGGAATCGATTTAGAAACAATTGGTGAAGAGGCGAAACGTCGTCATGCATTAGCCATGAATTTAAGTAAAGAGCTTGAATCAGGTAGTGATTTCCAATGGCGTGCAGATGGAGAGCATCATGCCTTTAACCCGAAAACAATTCATACATTACAATGGGCAACTCGTAAAAATGATATCGGCTTATATAGAATGTATGCTGAAATGGCAAATGAAGAACGTATAGGATTTTTAAGAAATCTATTAGAATTTAAAAAAGATTTAAAACCGATTCCTTTAGATGAAGTTGAATCAGTTGATTCGATTGTTAAACGCTTTAAAACAGGTGCGATGTCATTCGGATCAATTTCCAAGGAAGCACATGAAACGCTTGCAATCGCAATGAATCGTCTTGGTGGTCGTTCAAATTCTGGTGAAGGTGGGGAAAACCCAGCGCGCTACGAAATTGATGAGAATGGTGACAATCGAAACAGTTCCATTAAACAGATTGCTTCAGGTCGTTTTGGTGTTAAATCTCATTATTTAGTGAATGCAAAAGAGTTACAAATTAAAATGGCTCAAGGTGCTAAACCGGGTGAAGGTGGGCAATTACCTGGTAATAAAGTATACCCATGGGTAGCAGAGGTACGTGGCTCAACTCCTGGTGTTGGTTTAATTTCACCGCCTCCACACCATGATATTTATTCGATTGAAGACTTAGCGGAATTAATCTATGATTTGAAAAATTCAAATCGATATGCTCGAATTTCAGTTAAGTTAGTTGCAAAAGCAGGTGTTGGAACAATCGCTGCTGGTGTTGCTAAAGGTGGCGCTGATGTTATCGTTATTTCTGGTTATGACGGAGGTACAGGTGCATCACCAAAAACTTCAATTAAACATACTGGTTTACCCTGGGAGCTTGGATTAGCGGAAGCACACCAAACTTTAATGTTAAATGGACTTCGTGATCGAGTAACTTTAGAAACAGACGGTAAATTAATGACTGGTAAAGATGTTGTAATGGCTGCTTTATTTGGTGCAGAGGAATATGGCTTTGCAACGGCTCCATTAATTGTACTAGGTTGTATCATGATGCGTGCTTGTCACTTGGATACTTGCCCAGTTGGTGTTGCAACTCAAAACCCAGAGCTTCGTGCGAAATTCATGGGTAAACCAGAGCACATTGTAAACTATATGCGCTTTGTAGCTGAAGAAATGCGCGAATATATGGCGAAGCTTGGTTTCCGTTCAGTTGAAGAAATGGTTGGGCGGACAGATGTATTAACAGTAAGTGACCGTGCAAAATCTCATTGGAAAGCAGGTCAACTTGATTTATCTGCATTACTTTATCAAGTACAAGGTACTCGTACAAAACAAGTTAATCAAGATTTACGTATTGAAGAAACATTTGATATGCGCGAGCTTTTACCAAAAGTTGAAGAAAGCATTGACAATAAAGAAAAAATTGAGCTTGAATACGAAATTAAAAATACAGATCGTGTTGTTGGAACAATCATCGGTAGTGAGATATCAAGAAAATATGGTGAAGTAGGTTTGGCTGATAATACGATCACATTAAAATTCAATGGCCATGCAGGTCAAAGCTTTGGCGCATTTGCACCAAAAGGTATGACATTATCTTGTGTTGGTGATGTAAATGACTACTTTGGTAAAGGTTTATCTGGAGGTAAATTAGTTGCCATCGCACCAATAAAAGGCGAGCAAGAGAAAAACGTAATCGCTGGTAACGTATGCTTATACGGTGCAACAAGCGGCACAGCATATATTAATGGTCGTGCCGGAGAACGATTTGCAGTACGTAATAGTGGTGCAAATGTAGTGGTAGAAGGTATTGGAGATCATGGTTGTGAATATATGACTGGTGGCCGAGTTGTTGTATTAGGTGATGTTGGCAAAAACTTCGCAGCAGGTATGAGTGGTGGTATTGCTTACGTACTACCAACAGACGAAGAATCATTCAAAGAAAAATGCAATATGGAAATGATTCAATTTGAGAGATTAACAGATAAAGAGGAAATTAATTTAGTACGTGCTATGATAATTCAACATTTAGAGCATACAGATAGCACAGTAGCACTGGATGTTTTAGCGAAATGGGATCAAATTGTTCCTAAATTTATCAAAGTCGTACCTACAGATTATAAAGCAATGATTGAAAAAATTAATCGTCATAAATTTGAAGGATTAACAGAAGAGCTAGCAGCAATGCAGGCGTTTGTTGAAACAACTGGCGCAAAAGAGTTAGCCATTTCCAAATAAGAGGGGGGTTCTAGCATGGGAAAACCAACAGGATTCATGGAGTATAAAAGGGAAAAAACGAAAGAACAGCCTCCACAAGTTCGTATAAAAAGTTGGAATGAATATTCTACAAGGCTGTCAGATGAAGCATTACAAACGCAAGGTGCTCGTTGTATGGATTGCGGAACACCTTTCTGTCATATGGGAATTGAAATTCGTGGGACTGCTGCAGGATGCCCAATCCAAAATGTTATCCCGGAATGGAACGATTTAGTCTATAAAGGTCAATGGAAAGAAGCATTGGATCGTCTTCATATGACAAATAACTTTCCAGAATTCACAGGGCGTGTATGTCCAGCGCCTTGTGAAGGATCTTGTACATTAGGGATTAATGAACCAGCAGTAGCCATTAAGTCTATTGAACGTTCTATTATTGATAAAGGTTTTGAAAACAATTGGATTACACCAAGAATTCCTGAATCTCGCACCGGCCAAAAGGTAGCGGTTGTTGGTTCAGGTCCAGCTGGCTTAGCAGCAGCAGATCAGTTAAATCAACTTGGCCATACTGTGACAGTTTATGAACGAGCAGATCGAGTTGGTGGATTATTAATGTATGGCATCCCTAATATGAAGTTGGAAAAAGAAGTAATTGACCGTCGTGTTAACTTACTTCGTCAAGAAGGCATTGACTTCGTATTAAATACTGAAATCGGAAAAGATATTTCTGCACAAGAGCTAAAAGCACAATATGATGCAGTCATTTTATGTATCGGTGCTCAAAAGCAACGTGCCCTTCGCATTGAAGGTAGCGAAGCAGAAGGTGTTCATCTTGCAATGGATTATTTAACAGGTGTTACAAAAAGCCTATTAGATTCCAATTTCAATGATGGAAATGCGATTGATGTAAAAGGAAAAGATGTCATTGTCATTGGTGGTGGAGATACAGGTGCTGACTGTGTTGCAACAGCTATTCGTCAAAAGTGTCGCTCAGTTTATCAATTCGGTAAACATCCACAATTACCAGCCACAAGAACAGATGATACACCATGGCCACAGGATCCAAACGTGTATAAACTTGATTATGCATATGAAGAAGTTGAAGCTGTTCAAGGAAAAGATCCGCGTGAATATTGTATTCAAACGAAAAAAATTGTTGCAGACAAAAACGGTCATGTAAAAGAGCTTCATACTATTCAAATGGAAAAAATACTAGGTGATGACGGTTTCTATTTCTTTAAAGAATTACCGGGAACTGAAAAAGTTTGGCCAGCACAATATGTATTTGTAGCCATTGGATTTGAAGGTGTCGAAAAATCACTGCCAGAAGCATTTGGTGTAAATGTAACAAATAATCGAATCAAAGCTTCTTTAAGAGATTTTGAAACAAATGTTCCAGGTGTATTTGCCGCAGGTGATGCTAGACGTGGTCAAAGTCTTGTTGTATGGGCAATAAAAGAAGGTCGCGCAGTTGCAGCAAACGTTGATGCTTTTTTAGCTACAAAAGTTAAATAAGATAAGTGAAAAATAGTAGTGCAAACCGTGTAGACAGGTTTGTGCTACTTTTTTTGCGGTTATTACGAAAGAAAGGTAATATATGCAGCACCCCAATAAACACCACCCCACAAAAACCACCAATTAGCACCCCTACATCATAGACCGATAGAATCAAGATTTAAAATATACTAATATAGTTAAATTGATTTATGTTAATATTAAAAAATGCCAACAAAGATATAGGAAATAGGAGTGATTTTTAATGAAGGAGAATAAATTATTATTTTTGTTCACTCTTTGTGCACTAATACTTTCAGCTTGTTCAACTAGTGATTCAACTTTAGGGAATGAAAGATTAAAGGTTGGTATTATGCTTTCGGATGCAGGGTTAGGTGATCAATCATTTTCAGACCTGGGATTTGCAGGTTTAGAAAAAGCGCGTGATGAATTGAATATCTCTTTTGATTATAGAGAACTCGAAGAATCCGGTACTTATGAACAAGGAATTGAAGAATTAGTCCTACAAGGAAATGATCTTATCATTGGACTAGGCTTTTCTATCCAAGAAGCACTTGAAAAAGTAGCAAAGAAATATCCTGATACCTCATTTTTATTAATTGATTCTCAATCTGAATTATCGAATGTAAATAATATTACATTTAAAGAGGATGAGGGTTCTTTTTTAATAGGTGTATTAGCAGGTTTGAAGACTGAGACAAATACAGTTGGATTTGTTGGTGGTGAAGATGCCCCAATTATACATAAGTTTGAGCAAGGTTTTATAAAAGGTGTTAAAGCTGTTAATCCTGAAGCACAAATTATGACAGAATATGCCGGGACATTTGGAGATGACAAATTAGGAGGAAACATTGCAAAAGAAATGATTGTAAATGGAGCTGATTTCATTTATCCTGCAGCAGGCTTTACAGGTGTTGGAGTTTTATTAGAAACTCAACGTTCTGGGGTGTATTCCTTTGGTGTAGACAGTGATCAGTTTTATTTAGCAGAGAAGTCGGTTGTTTCTTCTATGGTGAAACAAGTAGATATTGCAATTTATGACACAGTAAAAGAACTAGTTGAGACTGGTTCAATTGCTGAAAAAAATAAAGTGTTAGGATTAAAAGAAAATGGAGTTGCACTAGCACCTATACGGGTAATTCAGCTTACAGAGGAAGAACAGTCTATTCTTGAACAACAAAAACAAAAAATATCTAATGGTAATATTTCTATAACAGAGTAAGGCGGAGAGTAAATGAAATTAAAACAAAAAATATTACTTATATCGATAATTCCATTATTGCTTTCTGCTTGTATTATTGGATTTAATATTAGTCAATTAGCGACATTGAAATCTTCCACAGAGGAGATTGTGAATTCACTCGTAAAGGTAGAAGAATTAAATAGTTCAGCAAAGAGCCTTCAAAAATCCTTAAGTGTGTACGCTTTAAATATTTCAGAAAGTAATAAAAATGATATTGAAGAAGATTTGAAATTAATGAAAACCATTTATGAGGAATTAGCGCCATCACTTGAAACTTCTGAACAGCAAGCATATGCAGAAAAGATTTCTCAAAAATATCAAGATATTTCAACGAAAGCAACTAAGGCAATAGATGAGAATAATCAAGCGGAAATTAAAAAGCAATCGTTCCGAACAAAAGGTGTCCTTAATGATGTAATTGAATTAAAACGCAATATAACAACTCAATATCAAACGATGCAGCTAGACTTACAAAATAAAATTAATAGCATTATGATCATATCAATCATATTAGTTGCGGTACTTTTAATCAGTGGAATTTCTGTTGTCGTCATTATTTTAAATCGGATCATTGGCCGTATTAGTAATTTAACACGTAATGCTGAAGAAATAGCTAATGGCAACCTAGCGATTCAACTTGAAAAGGCAACAGGTAAAGATGAAGTAGCCTCATTGCAAAATTCATTTACCAATATGACAAACAATTTAAGAGAATTGCTTCTCCATGTAAATGATAGCTCAAATCAAGTTGCAGCTTCTGCTGAACAATTGATGGCGAGTGCAGATGAAACAATGAGAGGTGCAGAGTCAATTTCTGCATCAATTCAAGAGGTTTCAAATGGTGCAGTTAAACAGTCCATTATGTCAAAAGAATCTGCACATTCAGCTAAAGAAAGTCAATCTGCTGTTGAGGAAATAGCGAATAATGCTATTGAAGCGGAAAAGTTATCTGTTTCTACAAGTGAAAAAACAATACAAGGATCCCAGTTTGTAAAAGAAACAGTATTACAAATGAATAGAATTAACGAATCTGTTGTGGAGACAGATAGCGCATTAGTTACGTTAAATAATCAAACTAAAATGATTGTACAAGTATTATCACAAATTACAGAAATAGCAGAACAAACGAATTTACTTTCGCTAAATGCTGCTATAGAAGCTGCTAGAGCCGGTGAGGCTGGAAAAGGATTTGCAGTGGTTGCCCAAGAGGTAAGAAAATTAGCAGATCAAACGAAAAATCTAGTTTCCAACATTAATCAGATTGCATCACAAATTGAAGATGATACGGAAAAAACAGTAAAGTCCATTAATGATGTCAAAGAACGGGTAAATAATGGATTAAAAATCACATCTAATACGGAAATGACATTTAATGAAATTCTTTTAGCTGTTGAACAAGTAAAAACACAAGTAAGTAATATTTCAATTGTATCGAGTAAAATTGAAAAAGAAGTATATAATGTTGTAAATCAAGCTCAAGAAATGACAAATCTGAGTGCAATAACTTCCGATAATTCGAGCAATGTTGCTGCAACATCAGATGAACAATTAGCGTCAATGGAAGAAATAACGAGTGCATCTATAGCATTAGCAAATCTTGCAGAGGATTTGCAAAAAAGGTTAGCAAAATTTACGCTATAAATAATGAAAGAAAGATCCATTATTGATGGGTCTTTCTTTTTTATATACAAGCAATTCACTTAGATTGTCCTTTTTACATATAACATTCTGCTAATTTTGAAATTCGGTAGGTTTTTCATAAACATGCAACATGTTCAGCATGATAATATTTACTTATTTTCGGGTATAGTAAATATATTGCACTTAAAACAAGACATATGTTTGG
The DNA here is from genome assembly GCF_000772965.1 of Ureibacillus massiliensis 4400831 = CIP 108448 = CCUG 49529. Classification (GTDB taxonomy): domain Bacteria; phylum Bacillota; class Bacilli; order Bacillales_A; family Planococcaceae; genus Ureibacillus; species Ureibacillus massiliensis. The sequence goes on from NZ_JPVQ01000005.1 coordinate 88,113, forward strand.
GAAGGTTATAAAATAAAGAATAAAATAGAATAATGAAATACATTCTCAATTAGAAATTCTTTATTGAAAATGAACGATTCGACTTTTTTACTACAATATTTTATGGAAAAAGCAAAAAATAATCATCATTATCTTAATTTTATTGGTTTTTATCGTTTAAAATTCATTGCAGAATAAATGTTTTGCATGACTCGATGTTTTCGGTTAAGATTAGAATGATAATAAATTAGTAATGGTTCTACCATTTAATGTTCAATTACGGAGGGAAAATAATGTCTACACTAGTAATTAAAGATCTTCATGTATCAATTGAAGACAAAGAAATTTTAAAAGGCGTTAACTTAACGATTAATACAAATGAAGTACACGCAATCATGGGTCCAAACGGAACAGGTAAATCTACTTTAGCTTCTGCAATTATGGGACACCCAAAATACGAAGTAACACAAGGTACAATTGAAATAGATGGCGAAAACGTTCTTGAAATGGAAGTTGATGAAAGAGCTAAAGCTGGTCTATTTTTAGCAATGCAATATCCTTCTGAAATCTCTGGTGTAACAAATGCTGACTTTATCCGTTCAGCTATTAATGCACGTCGAGAAGAAGGTGATGAGATTTCATTAATGAAATTCATCCGTGAATTAGATAAAACGATGGATTTCTTAGAAATGGATCAAGATATGGCTCAACGTTATTTAAATGAAGGATTCTCTGGTGGGGAAAAGAAACGTAACGAAATTCTTCAATTAATGATGATTAAGCCAAAATTTGCTATCTTAGATGAAATTGACTCAGGTCTTGATATAGATGCTTTAAAAGTTGTAGCTAAAGGTATTAATGAAATGCGCGGGGAAGGATTCGGTTGTCTTGCAATCACTCACTATCAACGCTTATTAAACTACATTACTCCTGACCATGTACATGTTATGATGCAAGGTCGCGTTGTAAAATCAGGTGGTCCTGAATTAGCTCAACGTTTAGAAGCTGAAGGTTACGACTGGATTAAAAAAGAACTAGGTATTGAAGATACAGACGCGGTAACAGAAGAAGCATAAGAGAGGACGGATTAAAATGACAGTTGAAACAAAATTGGCGTTATCAGCTGAGGAAGTACGCTCGTTCTCAAAAAACAACAATGAACCATCATGGTTTACTGATTTACGTGCTACTGCAATCGAAAAAGCGGCTGAACTACCAATGCCAAAACCAGACAAAACAAATATTACAAATTGGAACTTCTTAGATTTCCCAGTTCATACAGTTGAAAGTGCACCTTTTGCATCTCTTGATGAACTTTCTGAAGAAGTAAAAACAATTATCGATATAGAAGGTCAAGAAAACTTATATATTCAACGCAATAACACTCCATCATTCCTTAAAGTTTCTGAGGAATTAAAATCACAAGGTGTTATTTTTACAGATATTCAAACTGCTATTCGTGAACACAGCGATTTAGTGAAAAAGTATTTCATGACTGAAGCTGTAAAAGTAGACGAACATAAATTAACTGCTTATCATGCAGCTTTAGTAAACGGTGGGGTATTTGTATACGTTCCGAAAAATGTTGTATTAGAAAAACCGCTTCAAGTTGTATTTATTAACGATAATGAAGAAGCTTCTCTATTCAACCACGTATTAGTTGTTGCAGATAGTAATTCAGCAGTAACGTATGTTGAAACTTATGTATCAACAGTAGGTGAATCTCGTGGGCAAGCAAACATTATTGAAGAGGTTTTAGCTTTAGATAATGCTCAAGTGACATTTGGTACTGTTGATGTTTTAGCAAAAGGCTTTACGACTTATGTAAACCGTCGTGGGTACCTAGCTCGTGATGCAAAATTAGACTGGGCTTTAGGTTTGATGAACGATTCAGATACGATTTCAGAAAACATTACACATCTAGTTGGTGATGGTTCAACAGCAAATGCAAAAACTGTAGTTGTTGGTCGTGGTGAACAAAAACAAAACTTCACAACTGAAGTTCGCCATTGGGGTAAAAATTCTGAAGGCTTCATTTTAACTCATGGTGTTATGAAAGAAGCTGCTCAAACAATTTTCAATGGAATTGGGAAAATTGAACATGGTGCTTCTAAATCAAATGCAGAACAAGAGTCACGCGTGTTAATGCTATCTGAAAAAGCTCGTGGAGATGCCAACCCAATTTTATTAATTGATGAAGATGATGTAATGGCAGGTCACGCTGCATCAGTTGGCCGTGTAGATCCAATTCAGCTTTATTATTTAATGAGCCGTGGTATTTCGAAAACAGAAGCTGAGCGCTTAATAATTCATGGTTTCTTAGCGCCAGTAGTTTCCAGCCTTCCAATTGAAAGTGTTAAAGATCAATTGACGAAGGTAATCGAAGGGAAAGTTCGCTAATGAATGAAATTAGAAAATATTTTCCGATTTTGAATCAAGAAGTAAACGGGCATCCGCTCGTTTACCTTGATAGCGCTGCTACTTCACAAAAACCAGTTCAAGTGTTAGACGTTATAAGAAAGTATTATGATTTTGATAACTCTAACGTGCACCGCGGTGTACATACGCTTGGTAATCGTGCAACGGATTCCTACGAAGGAGCACGTGAAAAAATCCGTAAGTTTATAAATGCCAAATCTACTAAAGAAATTATATACACAAGAGGTACAACAACATCCCTTAATACAGTTGCCTCTGCTTATGGCAGACAAAATATTAATGAAGGTGATGAAATTGTCATCTCATACATGGAACACCATTCAAACTTAATTCCTTGGCAACAGCTTGCCAAAGAGAAAAAGGCAGTTTTAAAATATTTCGAACTAGAAAAAGATGGAACGATTACTCTTGAAACTGTTGAAAAAACTATTACAGACAAAACAAAAATTGTAGCTATTACAATGGCGTCTAATGTTCTAGGAACGATTAATCCAATTAAGGAAATTGCAGAGATTGCACATAAACATGATGCGATTATCGTTGTGGATGCTGCTCAAGCCGCGCCGCATATGCCGATTGATGTTCAAGATTTAGATGTTGATTTCTTAGGTTTCTCCGGACATAAAATGTGTGGTCCTACAGGAATTGGCGTACTATATGGTAAACAACAGCTTTTAGAAGAAATGGAGCCAATTGAATTTGGTGGTGAAATGATCGACTTTGTTGATTTATACGAATCAACATGGAAGGAACTACCTTGGAAATTTGAAGGCGGTACACCAAACATTGCTGGAGCAATTGGGTTAGGTGCTGCGATTGATTTTCTCACAGAGATTGGCTTAGATAAAATTGCTGAACATGAACATAAATTAGTAGAATATGCAATGAGTGAAATGGAAAAAATCGAAGGCCTAACAATTTATGGTCCACGTGATCCTAAGAAACGTTGTGGATTAATAACATTCAACTTAGAAGGCGTACATCCACATGATGTTGCAACTGTATTAGATATGAATGGTATTGCAGTAAGAGCAGGTCATCATTGCGCGCAACCATTAATGAAATGGTTAACATGTACTGCAACAGCAAGAGCAAGCTTCTATATGTATAACAATACAGAAGATATTGACCGTCTTGTTGAAGGGTTGAAGGGCGCGAAGGAGTATTTTAACGATGTCTTTTAATAATTTAGATCAACTTTATCGCTCGGTTATTATGGATCATTATAAGAAACCTCGTAATAAAGGCTCTCTTGAAGAAAACAGCGTTACAATTGATATGAATAACCCAACTTGTGGGGATCGTATTCATCTTACCTTGAAAATTAATAATGGAATCGTTGAAGATGCAAAGTTTGATGGTGAAGGTTGTTCAATCTCAATGTCATCTGCATCGATGATGACAGATATTATTAAAGGTAAAAAAGTAGAAGAAGCACTTGAATTAGCGGATATTTTTTCGAAAATGATGCTAGGCGAAGACTATGATGATAAATATGACCTAGGGGACGTAGAAGCACTTCAAGGTGTTTCAAAATTCCCAGCACGTATTAAATGTGCAACATTGGCTTGGAAAGCAATGGAGAAAGGTGTAAAAGAAGAATCAAAATAAAAGTTTGAACGGAGGAGAAAAAATGGCAAAGCAAATGCCTGAAATCGGCGATTATAAATACGGTTTCCATGATAAGGACGTATCAGTTTTCCGTTCAAAACGTGGATTAACTGAAGAAATCGTTCGAGAAATTTCAAATATGAAAAATGAACCTGAGTGGATGTTAAACTATCGCTTAAAAGCGTTAGAAATCTTCTACTCTAAACCGATGCCACAATGGGGTGGCGATCTTTCAGCTTTAAACTTTGATGAGATTACTTATTATGTAAAACCATCTGAAGCAACTCAAAAATCTTGGGATGAAGTACCTGAAGAAATCAAAGCTACATTTGATAAATTAGGTATTCCAGAGGCTGAACAAAAATACTTAGCTGGTGTTTCTGCTCAGTATGAATCTGAAGTAGTATATCATAACATGAAAAAAGACCTTGAAGATCTAGGTATCGTATTCAAAGATACTGATTCTGCATTACGTGAAAATGAAGACATCTTCAAAAAATATTGGGGTACAGTAATTCCATCTTCAGATAACAAATTTGCTGCATTAAACTCAGCTGTTTGGTCTGGGGGATCATTCATTTACGTACCACCTGGTGTTAAATTAGAAACACCTTTACAAGCATACTTCCGTATTAACTCAGAAAACATGGGTCAATTCGAACGTACATTAATCATTGTTGACGAAGGTGCAAGTGTACACTACGTAGAAGGATGTACAGCGCCTGTATACACAACAAACTCACTGCACTCTGCAGTAGTTGAAATCATCGTTAAAAAAGATGCATATTGCCGTTATACAACGATCCAAAACTGGGCAAATAACGTATATAACCTAGTGACAAAACGTACTGTTGTTGAAGAAAACGGAACGATGGAATGGGTTGATGGTAATATCGGTTCTAAACTTACAATGAAATATCCAGCATGTATCCTTAAAGGTGAGGGTGCACGTGGTATGACATTATCGATTGCGATTGCTGGTAAAGGTCAACACCAAGATGCAGGTGCAAAAATGATTCACTTAGCACCAAATACATCTTCTACAATCGTATCTAAATCGATTTCTAAACAAGGTGGTAAAGTAACTTACCGTGGTATCGTACGATTTGGTAAAAAAGCAACAGGTGCACGTTCAAATATCGAATGTGATACTTTAATTCTTGATAACCAATCGACTTCAGATACAATCCCTTACAACGAAATCTTAAATGATAACGTATCTTTAGAGCACGAAGCAAAAGTTTCAAAAGTATCTGAAGAACAATTATTCTATTTAATGAGCCGTGGTATTTCAGAACAAGAAGCAACTGAAATGATCGTAATGGGCTTCATCGAACCATTTACAAAAGAACTTCCAATGGAATATGCTGTTGAAATGAACAGATTAATCAAGTTTGAGATGGAAGGTAGTATCGGATAATTAACGAAAAACCCTTGTCTATCAAGGGTTTTTCTTATTTTTGTTACGAGCCAAGTTCATTATTTGCCGATTTCTAAAATGGTAAAGGTGACCCTTACCTTGACTTGAAATTTATTAAATAAAATAGCAGGTTTTTTCAAAAAGAAATGGTAAAATTGAAGAAAAAGTAAAGTTATTTTTTAGGGGAAAGTATTATGTTTATTCGTAAACTAAAAATAGATGAAGAGCCTCCAATAGATTTATTGTTATTAGCTGATCCTTCTAGAGTCATCGTTGAAGAATATTTGCAAAGAGGAGAATGCTTTGTAGCGGAAAGTGATAATCAACTGATTGGGGTCTATGTACTACTGCCGACTAGACCTGAAACGGTGGAATTGGTGAATATTGCAATAATCGAAACTCAGCAGGGTAAAGGGTTGGGGAAACAACTAGTAATGAATGCAATTGAAATGGCTAAGTTAAAAGGATTCAGAACCATAGAAGTCGGAACTGGAAATTCAAGCATTGGACAATTAGCCCTCTACCAAAAATGTGGTTTTAGAATTGTTAGTGTTGATACTGATTTTTTTACTAGGCACTATCCGGAAGAGATTTTCGAAAACGGTATACAATGTAGAGATATGATTCGATTATCTCAAGATTTATAATCAAGTTCGAGATAAAAATGATTAATCTTTTATCTTTTAGTGTTGGAATCAAGCTGTAGATGTTATCCTTTTAGAAGGATTCTATCTTTTATCATGTTTTATAATCATTATGACTAATAATCCAATAATGATACTAAAGTTTATCTGGAAACCTATAAATGCTCTATACTCAAACAAATAAACCATTATTCCTGTGTAAATGATCATTCCTAAAAGTAAAAAACCGATCCACTTATCATCATTCATTTATATTCCTCCCTTAAAATATAGATTCAATAACAGTTTGAAAATTCCTATATAATTTCTTTAAATTTTATAAAATAAGAAATTGGAAAAACTTTTAAAAGTGAGTTAGCATTAAGCTAGCTCGCTTTTTTCTTACATAAATGTGGCAATATTAATAAATTCATGAAATTCTAAATTTTAACTATGTTATCATAATAAAAAAGGAGTGGGGAGCTTGATTTATATTGGGCTTACTGGCTGGGGTGACCATCCAATTTTATATAGCGAGCTTTCAACAAGTCGAGATAAATTGTTTGATTACAGCGGACATTTCCCTGTTGTGGAGGTGGACACTTCATTTTATGGAATTCCATCTCTAAAGAGCGTTGAAAAATGGTGTAATGATACACCTTCGAATTTTAAATTTGTTTTAAAAGCCTATCAAGGTATCACGGGGCACTTAAGAGATGAGCTTCCCTTTGAGTCGCGTAATGACATGTTTAATGCATTTAAAGAATGTGCAAGAGGCTTTCAATTGCAAGGTAAGCTTGCCATGGTTTTAGTACAGTTTCCGCCATGGTTTGATTGTCAAAATAAAAATGTTCAATATATACGTTATGTTAAACAGCAATTAACGGATTTTCCGATTGCCATCGAATTTCGAAATCAGTCTTGGTATTTAGAAAAAAATCGAGGCGAAATGTTCAAATTTTTACAAGAAAACGAACTTATCCATACCGTATGTGATGAGCCACAAGCAGGCAGTGGTTCCATTCCTTTAGTAGGTAAAGCTACATCAAAGGAAGCGGTCTTATTACGTATACACGGGAGAAATATTCATGGTTGGCGAAATGCTGGGAACAACCAAAATTGGAGAGAAGTTCGCTTTTTATATGATTATAATGAAGAAGAACTTGAAGAAATTGCAAATGTCATACTTGAATTGAAACAGCAGTCCAGAGATGTTTTTGTACTGTTTAATAATAATTCGGGGCATCACGCTGCAAAAAATGCAAAAAGAATAATGGAAATGCTAAATATTGAATATAGCAATTTATCACCTAAGCAGTTAAATATGTTTGAAGGAGACTTTTAAATGGAATATGTAATATTACTAATCATTGCACTCTGTTCAGGAATTATCGGATCTCTTGTCGGTTTAGGTGGAGGGGTTATATTAGTCCCAGCAACTTTATTTTTTGGTATCACACTAGGATTTATTTCCGATTTAACACCTCAAACAGTCGTTGGTTTATCGGTCATCATGATGATATTTACTGGACTTTCATCAACTCTATCGTATATGAAGTCGAAAACGGTTGATTATAAAAGTGGGGTAATTTTTTTTATCGGTAGTATTCCGGGTACAATGTTTGGCGCTTGGGTGAATAAGTTTTTAGATCTGCCTTCGTTTAATTTGTATTTTGGGATATTATTAATTATTTTATCGACAATCTTATTAATAAGAGATAAATTAAATCCGGTAAATTGGTTTGTGGAGCACGGTACAAAAAGACATTTCGTAGACCTTCAAGGAAACGAACATATTTATGGATATCCAATTTGGTTTGCCATAGCTCTAACCTTTATTGTTGGTTTTTGTTCAGGCTTGTTTGGAATTGGTGGGGGATCAATGATTGTTCCAGCCATGCTATTATTATTTAGATTTCCACCTCATGTGGCTGTAGCAACTTCCATGTTTTTAGTTTTCTTATCTTCTTTAGTCAATTCTGCTAGTCACATTACTTTAGGAAATGTTCCTTGGATTTATACAATACCAGTCATTATTGGTGCATATATTGGAGCAAAGATAGGTGCTTCCTTAAACAAGAAAATGAAATCAGAAACACTTGTTTTTGCTCTTAGAATTATTTTATTGCTATTAGGTATACGTAGCATTTACGATGGTTTATTTTAACAATATTGATTGATAATTGAAAGATGGTGACGGACATGATCGAAACAATTCATATATTTCACACGAATGATGTACATAGCCATTTCGAGTATTGGCCTCGCATGCAATATTATATTAAAGAGCAAAGAAAGGCCTTTGCAAGATTAGGAGAACCAAGCTTTTTATTAGATATTGGTGACCATCTTGATCGTTCTAATATTTATACAGAAGCAACGTTAGGACAGGGCAATATCGAGTTATTGAATAAAGCGGAGTACGATGTTGTAACGATTGGGAATAACGAAGGAATAACTTTGTCCTTTGAAGATTTATATCATCTTTACGATCGTGCTGAATTTGAAGTCGTTGTTGCCAATTTGAAGGTGAAAAATGGGATTGATCCACAATGGATAAAACCATATACAATTTTAACAACGAAATATGGAACAAAAATTGGGGTAATTGGTGCAACTGCTGTATTTACTGTTTTTTATGATGAACTAAATTGGGAGATTAAGGAGCCAAGAGAAGTTATAAAAAAAATCGTAAGTGAAATACAGCATGAAGTAGATGTGATTTTTTGCCTCTCCCATTTAGGAATTACTGAAGATGAGTTACTTGCAAATGAATGTTCTGAAATAGACGTTATTTTCGGTTCACATACCCATCATTTATTTCTAGAGGGTAAAATGATTAATAATGTTTTATTAACTGGCTGCGGGAAATTTGGAGCCTATACAGGCCATTTAACAATTGAATTTGATCATCAAAAACGACAAGTCATTAAAAAAGAAGAAATCGTTGTAGAAAATGCTTTATTACCTGAAATTGAAGGGGAATCATCCTTTGTTGCTTCATTATATAACCAAGGTAAAGAATTGCTTAAACAACCAGTTTTTGAAACAATGAAAAGCTACAATAAAGAATGGTTCCATCATTCCCAAATTTCTCGTTTGTTTGCAAAGTGTTTAATGGATTATACAGATGCAGACTGTGCCATGTTTAATGCAGGTATCTTTTTAGATGGGCTGCCAAAGGGAATTGTAACTAAATATGACCTTCATAAAATACTTCCCCATCCTATCAATGCATGTGTAATAGAAATAAGCGGTAGAGAATTGAAGGAAGTATACTTGCAGTCAGCAAATGAAGATTGGCCCCTTCTTGAATTAAAAGGACTCGGTTTTAGAGGAACAATCTTTGGCAAGATGTTACTATATAAACTCTCATTAAATGAAAAAAACCAATTGTTAGTGGATAATAAAATTGCAGACCTAGATAAAACCTATCGTCTAGCTACATTAGATATGTTTACATTCGGGTATTTCTTTCCAACTTTCAAACGTGCAAAGAAAAAATATTATTTACCGCTTTTTCTACGAGATGTTTTAGCAAATTTTGGAGAAAAATATCTTTAATTGACAATTTATTGCTGAATCTTTATCATTTAACTATTCGTAATAGTTAAAATGAAACGGAGCAAAAGCAGCATGAGACTAATATCAATCGATGCGCTTCAACCTGGAATGGTAGTAGCCAGAACGATTTGGAATGAGGCAGGTCTACCTCTATTGCAAAAAGATGCGAAAATTAGCATACCGATTATTAATCGACTAAGACAACTAAACATTAAGTATTTGTACATCGATGACAAGCTCTCTCAAGGTATTGAGGTTTCTGAGTTAATTGCTCCTGAAAAACGTTTGGAAGTTGTTAAAGTGATTAAAGATTCGTTTAAAAAGCTTAGAGGGATTGAAGGTAAAGATGTATCCTATGTTTTAGACAAGCAGTCTAATGAAATAAAAATGCTCGTTGATAATTTACTTGAATCCATATTAAATAGTAATGAAATGTTGACGGTACTTACAGACTCTTATCTATATGATGAATATTTATATCAACATTCCTTCCAGGTAACATTATATTCCATTGCTATAGCAAAAGAGCTTGGCTATAAATATGATGATTTAAGATTAATTGGTATTGGCGCAATGCTACATGATGTTGGGAAATTACAAGTTCCTACTAATATAATAATGAAGCCGGGGCATTTAACGAATGAAGAATTTGACATCATGAAGGAGCATGCACGGTTTGGATTTGATATATTAAGAAACTTGCACTCTATATCTCTACTTGTTGCCCATTGTGCATTTCAACATCACGAACGATTGGATGGAAGTGGGTATCCAAGAGGGCTAGTCGACCATGAAATACACCCATTTGCTAAGATAATAGCTGTTGCAGATGTATTTGATGCTGTTACATCCAACCGGGTTTATCGTGAAAAAATGTTACCTTCACAAGGGATTGAAATCATTGAGGCTGGAAGCGGAACAATGTTTGATCAGCGTGTTGTAGATGCGTTTAAACGGAGCGTTGTGCACTTTTCAAATGGTACAATCGTATTACTATCTGATGGACGAAGAGGAATCGTGGCAAAACAAAATATGAACAACTCTGCAAGACCGTATATTCGAATTTTTGAAGAAAACAATACTATGCTAAAATCTACTTACATAATTAGTTTAGAAGAGTACCCTGAACTGTCTGTTAATAAAATTGAAACAGAATACATTTCGCATGTCGAATAGATAACTCCTCCTATTCATAAATATATAGAATAGGAGGAGATTTTTTGTTTTCTCGTCGAAATAGCGTTATGTTTTCTCGCCGAAATAACAGGAGATTAAATAGGCGAAATTTTGGAAGATCGAATCGTCTTGCCATATTCCTTATATTTTTTGTAGCATGTTTAATATTCTTTATCGTTTATATTAATGAAAAATTATTGCCAACTTATTTAGATTATGCAGAGGTACAAACATTTAAAATTGCTTCCCATGTTGTTAGTAGAGCTATTAGTGCAGGTACATCTGATGTAATGGATGTAAATGATGTTATAGAAAATATGCCTGGTGAAAATCAAATGGTTACAGTAAAGTTTAACACTGAAATTATTAATAAAGTAAGAGCAGAAACGGTTTCATTAGTAAAAGAACATTTACAACAAGCAGAACAAGGTAATTTAAGCCATCTTCCTGAATTAGATAATGTAGAATATGATGTAGGAAGCATGGAAGCAGGAGATGGTATTGTATTTTTTGTTCCGTTGGGGCAAGCTTTAAACCTCCCGATTATTGGTAATCTCGGACCTAAAATTCCAATCCGTTTTCATATCATTGGGAATGTTAGTAGTGACGTGGTTTCCAATATACAAGAATTCGGTATCAATAGTGCGAAAGTAGAAGTAGGTATAAAAGTAAGGGTAAACGTACAAATTATCATTCCTTTTGCTTCTTCGACATCAACGGTTGAACAATATATTCCTGTTGCAATAGGTCTTGTTCAAGGCACTGTACCACATATTTGGTCTGGAGGAGGAGATGGAGCACAGCCTTCAATCGAAGTTCCAGTTCCGCTTCCGCTTGAGTAAAAAAACTAGTTTATTTAGTAACATTTAGATACACTAAAAGGAAGTTAATTGTTACAATAGTTATAGTGTTTTACATTGACAAAGGTAAGATGAGAGTTAGACAGGGGCGATATTTATGACAGTAAGTAATAAAAATGAAGAAATTTTACGTAAACCCGAATGGTTAAAAATAAAGCTTAATACAAACGAAGAATACAAAGGCTTAAAAAAATTAATGCGAGAAAAAAATCTGCACACTGTTTGTGAGGAAGCTCGCTGTCCGAACATTCATGAATGTTGGGGAGAAAGAAGAACGGCGACAATGATGATCCTAGGGGCAGTTTGTACACGTGCTTGTAGATTCTGTGCTGTAAAAACAGGATTACCGAATGAACTGGACTTAGCAGAACCAGAACGTGTCGCAGATTCAGTACAATTAATGGATTTAAAGCACGTCGTTATTACAATGGTTGCTCGTGATGATTTAAAAGACGGAGGAGCAGGCGTATTAGCAGAAACTGTTCGTGCTATTCGTAGAAAATCTCCACAAACTTCAGTCGAAGTGTTACCTTCAGATTTAGGTGGAGTAGAAGAAAATTTAAAAATGCTCATGGATGCAAAACCTGATATTCTAAACCATAATATCGAAACGGTTCGACGTCTTACACCAAGAGTCCGTGCCAGAGCAAAATATGATCGTTCTTTAGAGTTTTTACGTCGAGCAAAAGAAATGCAGCCGGACATTCCAACAAAATCATCTTTAATGATTGGTCTTGGGGAAACATGGGATGAAATTTTAGAGGTTATGGATGATTTACGTGCAAATAACGTAGACATTATGACGATTGGTCAATATTTACAACCAACGAAAAAGCATTTACCAGTAAAACAATATTACACACCACTTGAGTTCGGTAAACTACGTAAAATTGCAATGGAAAAAGGCTTCAAGCATTGTCAAGCAGGGCCTTTAGTTCGCAGTAGTTATCATGCCGATGAGCAAGTAAACGAAGCTACAAAAAATAGACAATTACAAGCTGAAGGGTTAATTGAATAACCAATTTTAAATCTTAATTCAGCAGTAGAATTTTTTAGTATTATGTAGATGTAGCAAAAGGGATTTCCTTCGAATGGATTCACCTACTCTTGCATCTCTTTGTTTATTCTGTTGCAAATACTATTTAATACATGAATAAACAGTAAAAATGATCAAATGGATGTATGTACAAATAGAAGGGAGAATTTCGATGATAATAGCAGAAGGATATGCATATGAAATTATCGAAAATGTCCGAGATGGGTTTCAGGAAGAAGTGTTTCAAGCTCGTTACAGTGATGTTCTAGCAAAATATGATTATATTGTAGGCGATTGGGGTTATGGTCAATTAAGAATGAAAGGATTTTTCGATGACCGTAATCAAAAGTCGACCTTTGATACGAAAATCAGTACTTTTGAGGATTATTTATATGAGTATTGTAATTTTGGCTGTGCATATTTTGTGTTACGTAAAACAGGAAGAGCGCCAAAACAAGAAACACTACCAGTTGTTGAAGAAAGCTCAACAACGAATGAATCATCAGAAACAATTGAGCAAATTTAAAATTTTAGAAGCTAATAAAAAGTACAATCCATCAATGGATTGTACTTTTTATGCGTATAGGGATAGCCTATACCTTGCTTTTAAGCTAATAATTCTGTTAAATACTCCCGCAAATCAATAGCTTCTTCTTCTGTTTTATTATACACATGCTCTAAATATCCAGGTTCTTCAACATCGTCCGGACCGATAATCGCAAATCGATTGGATTGCATATCTAAAACTAGTACTTTTCCAAAAAATCGACTGGATTGCACAATAGCTAGGTCATAACGTAGCTTGTTTCCTGTAAAGCTAACAAATCTTGTTTTTGTATCTTCAATATCATCATATAAGAAAAAACGCTCCATATGGTTTTACTCCTCCCAATTCTCTAGAATATGTTACTATAAATAAGAAACGACTATCAACTTAATTGATTAATGGGGGCTTTAACATGTATTTTGTCGATCGTAATAAAATAATTAGCACATTAAAGCATTTAGATGAACTACTTTCTGTGTTTGAATCAAAACAAGAATGGTTAAATGATGATATTTCAAAACTTGCTCTACAAAGAATTGCACACAATACGGTAGAAGCTTTGATGGATGTGGGGAATTTGATTATTGATGGTTTTATTATGAGAGATCCTGGTAGTTATGAAGACATAATTGATATTTTAATCGATGAAAAAGTAGTATCTATAGAAATGGAAACACCATTAAAAAACGTTGTAGATCTTCGTAAAATCGTAGTAAGAGAATATGTGGATGCAGACAATGAGGTAGTAGAAAAAGTATTAAAAGAAAATCTAGCGAGCATAAAACAATTCTCATCAAGTGTTATTAATTATTTAGAAAATGAGTTGGGGCCAGTATCAGCATTTTTACCGGAGAGCGAAAAATGAAAAGATATAAAGCTTATTGCTTCGATTTAGATGGAACGGTTTATAGAGGAAATGAAGGGATTGAAACTGCAGTACGATTTATCCATCGCTTGCAGGAAGAAGGTGTTGAATATTATTTCATCACGAATAATTCTTCAAAAACACCTACACAATTGCAGAGTGCACTAGCTAAAATAAATATTGAGGCTCCAACAAGTAGAATTTATTCTAGTGCAATTACGACTGCAAAGTATATTTCTCAACATTATAAAAACGCCATCGTACATGTAATTGGTTCTGATGGATTAAAAGAAGCATTAGTCGAAGAAAATATTGCTCTGACAGATGATTTAAATGCTGATGTTGTCGTGATGGGAATTGACCAAACTGTTGACTATATGAAGCTTGCAAAAGCAACTGTCGCTGTTCAAAATGGCGCAACATTAATCGGTACAAATAAGGATATAAAGTTCCCTAGTGAGTTCGGATTTTTACCGGGAAATGGTTCATTTGTAGAGCTAGTTGCAAACGTAGGGAATACGGATCCAATCTATGTTGGAAAGCCTTCTCCAGTGATGCTTGAAGTGATTCAAGAGGAATATGGATACGATAAAGAAGACATGGTGTTAATAGGGGACAATTACGATACGGATATTTTATGTGGTATCCAATTTGGTTGTGATACAATCCATGTCAATACAGGTGTAACGAGCACGGAACAGGTGCTAAAAAAGGAAATCCAGCCTACATATTGTTTGGAAGACTTAAGCGAGATATAAATAAAGTAAAAGAAAAGATCCACGTACATATAGAATGAACAATAAACTTATGATTAACGGTTCATTCTTAAAAAGTACGTGGATTTTATGTTAGAATAAAGGATTTTCTTCAATGTATTGATAAATCTTCCCTGTTAATTCTTCAGGAGTGTCAGCCTCTACAATATCACCATTCACAAGTGCGTAAAATGTGCTGTCACATAATGTACAGTAGCTTAAACAACCGTACTCAAGTACATCTATATTAGGATCTTTTTCTAATATTTCATAAGTTTCTTGTGCGCCCTTTGCTAGATTGCTAATACAAAATTCTACTAATGGGTTCATTGGAGTCACCTCAAATAAAAATCCTACTCTGTTTTTAGGATTTCGTCAATTTATCCGATTTAAATGTGGTTTATCCATCCATCTTGTGGGGGCTATTATATTAGTGATTAGTCTATTATCAGCACGAGATTGTCTAATATCCGCCTCGGAATGTCTAATATCATACTCGGATTGTCTATTATCCTAAAGCTTTTGTCTATTATTTAGAACACGCTCCTGCTCTTGTCTAATATCCGTCCGGGATTGTCTATTATCGGATCGCCTTTGTCTATTAAACCTGCATGCTCGTCTATATCAATCCCTAGTCACAATCCAGATACCTAGCCATTTTAATTAGTAAGAATAAAGGGCTTAAAACTTTTTGTGAAATTTTTCACAAAAAATTTCGAAATGATATTGTGAAAAGTATCACAATGAGCTATACTCGAATGTGTATTATTTGTGAACGCTATAAAATTAGAGGGAGAGTTATATGAAAAACTTAGTATTATTAGGCGGAGGTTATGGCAACATGCGTATTTTACATCGCCTTTTGCCAAACAATTTCCCTGAAGACACGATGATAACATTGATTGACAGAACACCGTTTCATAGCTTAAAAACAGAGTTTTATGCATTGGCAGCAGGTACTTCTACTGATAAAGAAGTTCGTGTTACATTTCCAGAGCATCCTAGATTAGATACTGTATACGGTGAAATAACTAAAATTGATACTAAAGAGAAACTTGTTTATTTAGATAAAGATCGAACTGTACAATACGATGATTTAGTAATTGGGCTTGGTTGTGAAGATAAATATCACGATGTACCAGGAGCTGAAGAATATACATATAGTATTCAGACAATCGCTAAGTCACGTTGTACGTTTGAAAAACTATGTGGTTTGCCTGCTGGTTCAACAGTTGCGATTGTTGGAGCTGGTTTAAGTGGTATTGAATTAGCAAGTGAATTACGCGAAAGTAGAGAAGATCTTAAAATTAAGCTTTTCGATCGTTCACACCGTATATTACGAGAGTTCCCTGAGAAACTAAGTAATTATGTGAAATCATGGTTTGAAAAAAATAATGTTGAAGTGATTGCAGAATCAAACATTACAAAAGTTGAACCAAATCTTTTATTTAATCACGAAGATGTTATAGAAGTTGATTCAGTTGTTTGGACTGCGGGAGTTCAGCCTGTAAAAGTTGTAAGAGATATTGAGGATATTGAAAAGGATTCAAAGGAACGCCCGATAATAAATCAATATTTCCAATTAATCAATGATGAACATGTATATGTGATTGGTGACTGTGCTTCATCAGAGCTACCTCCAAGTGCTCAATTAGCAGAAGAACAGGCTGAGCGTGTAGTAAAAGTACTGAAAGCACGTTTTAAAAATGAACCATTACCTGAAAAAATGCCTGAAATTAAGTTGAAAGGCTATTTAGGTTCATTAGGTAAAAAGCACGGCTTTGCCCATGTTATGGATACGGCTGTAACCGGACGCCTTGCTAGATTAATGAAATCTGGCTATCTTTGGTTTTATAAACGTCAAGTTGAATCATAATAAAAACAGGAGTCTAAAATTCATTTTAGACTCCAAATTTTAAAACAGTTTATTTCAAACTTCTGAGGTAAAACCAATATCCTCTAGTGCAGAGAATACAGGCTTTAATTGAATATACCCTTCACCGATTACTTCATTATTAAGTAATACTAGTGGATAAAAGAATTCATCGTTATGTATGCGTTCTGCCCAATGTATTTCTCTAGGATCAGTCAAAGGTTGCTCGATGTCAACATAACGAATTGTAAAAGGGTGGTTAGGAAATTTACGGCTAATTGCAGCCTCTAGCCATTCATAGGTGTCTTTAGATGAAGGTGCATTAACACAGCTAGCACATAATATATCTGCGCCAAAGATTTCAATCACTGGTTTATTTTTCATTATAAATCTAACAACCTTTCTGACTTAACTATTGGATTTTTTCGTTTCTTCACATTATAATTATTTTAATGAAAGGAGTCGAGGGAAATGACAGATTTAGAACAAAAAGAACAAGTGCAAGAAGTTTTAGATAAATTACGTCCGTTCTTACTTCGCGACGGGGGCGACTGTGAATTAGTTGATGTTGAAGAAGGTATTGTTCGCTTGCGTTTATTAGGTGCATGCGGAAGCTGCCCAAGTTCAACAATCACTTTAAAAGCAGGTATTGAACGCGCACTTTTAGAAGAAGTACCTGGTATCGTGGAAGTAGAACAAGTATTTTAATTTACATGATAAATTTGGCTATCTAATGTGAAAATGTTAGATAGCCTTTTTTTAATTTTTCGGAAGTTCCTCACGCAGTTTCTCACGTTCTTCACGAACTAGCTGCCATTGTTCTTTTGCCATATCGATCAGCTTTGCCTCACCACCAATGTGCTGCTGTTCGATTACTTTAGAGAAGAATCGAGTAGCATTTTCTATATCATTGATGCGACGAGATAGTTCTGCAATCATATACATAACTCGAACACCTGACATTTGAGTACTTGCATAATCTTCATTTGAAAAAGATTCTAAATAATAGTCACGAGAAAGCTTGATAAAACGCTCTTCCTGCTCCAGATTTCCCATTGAACGGTATAGCCAGCCAATTCTTAATGATAAACCAGCAAGTGATACGTTTTTTTCTTTTTTAATCGTCCCACATAAAAGGGCAAGTTTGTAAGCTTGAACAGCTTGTGAAATCGTTCGTTCGCCACTAAAAGTATGATGTACCCACTTTTTCGTAATTTGCTCATCAATTTGTTCTTTTACACCAGGAGCAAAGTATTTATTAAAGTCTTCTGTGAAAGAAAAACCACAATGTTCACAAACAAATACATTATAAAAAAGTGCATTAACATTTGTATCAGCATATATAGGACGAAAATCACTTTCGGTTTGATTTACTTTTATAAATTTTGAACGTACCTTATAAGAAGGGAATGTCTTTTTACAGTTAATGCATTCTATTTGTTTTTCATAATACGGTGACATTTCCATAATACGTACTCCTCCAATAACATATAATAAGACTATTATAACAGTTATCAATTAAAAGTTGTTAAACCCATTGTCCTATTTTTTTCAGAAGCAGTATTGTTGAATCATCATGTGAAAACTTGATATTATATAAGATAGAAGGAAGGTGACTACAGAGATGACAAGTGAAAAAAATGTGATACATTTAACTGAAGCGGCAGCATTTCGTGTGAAAGAAATGCAAAAGCATAATGATGAGGAAGGTTCATTTTTACGTGTCGCAGTTCATGGTGGCGGATGTAGTGGACTTTCATACGGCATGAATTTTGACCAAAACCAAAGCGAAGACGATTATATAGACGAACAATTTGGCTTGAAAATTCTTGTTTCTCGCGAGGATGCACCAATCTTAACGGGGACTAAAATTGATTATAAGCAATCTCTAATGGGTGGCGGTTTTACCATCGACAATCCGAATGCAATCGCTTCATGTGGCTGTGGAACGTCTTTTAAAACGGCTAAAGTTGAAGGTACGCCGGAAGTTTGTGAGTAATAGTTAAATATCAGGTAATATTTATGAGACTTTTTTCTTTTTAATGAAGAAGGTCTCATATTTTTTATAAATTCAACTCATTATCGGAATCAATACAAGGTTTATATAATTAAATTTTAAGAATGAATTATATAATATTAAATATAGGGAATATACAAAGGGTGATTAGATGAAAAAGGATCGGGGAAAGGTTTGGCTTGGTGTTGCTGGAGTTGTTATTAATTCAGAAGGTAAGTGGCTCGTAGTGAAAAAGAAATATAGTGGATTAAAAGGGGTATGGTCACTGCCAGCAGGATTTGTAAATGACGGTGAGACAGCGGATGAGGCGGTCGTCCGTGAAGTAAAAGAAGAAACGGGCATTGATTGTGAGGTTTCGGGCTTAGTCGGTTTCAGATCAGGCGTTATTCGAGAGGAAATAAGCGATAACATGGCTATTTTTTATTGTAGACCTATTTATGATATACAGTCCATTTCCATCCAAGAACGGGAATTATCAGAAGTAGCTTGGTTAACAGTTGAAGAACTAGTTAACGGTGGAGAATCTTCCGTTATGCTTCGAGAAATGGCTAGTCATGAGTTGAAAGAACACCAGCTATTTAAAAAAGAAGGCATTAATCCAGGGGAAGTATTTGAATACTCAGCTTATAAATTATTTTTTAATAAATGACTACATAGTTGGATTGAACTAGTTGTACCGATTCGTATAACTAGTTTTTGTTGTGACGGAGAAAATCAAATAAATGTCACAAAACGTGCGTCATAACCATTTGAAAGCATTTACTGAATAGGTTACACTAGTTAAGAGAAAACGGAGGTATACATAAAATGAGTGGATCAGTTTCCATAGTACAATTGATCATATCTATCGTACTATTTTTTGTTATGTTCTTTGGAATAGGATTTTTATTAAACATGCTCCTTCGTATGACATGGTTAATGGCAATAATCTATCCTGTAGTCGTAATATTTATTATTGATGAAGTTAGTTTTTTAGACTACATATTTAAACCAGGAATGGCTTTTCCCGCTTTATGGGATAAAATTTTATCTTTACATTTAGTAGATATATTAATTTTGGCTGGTGGTTTTGGGGGAGCTATTGTAGCAGGCTTCGTTATGATGTTTTTAAGAAAAAGTGGATATCGAATGTTTTAATCAAAAAAGTGCTTTGGATATTCCCGAAGCACTTTTTGTTATCCTATAAAATTGTAATAAATAATGGCAATAAGAATTCCAGTGACTGCACCAGATAAAACTTCGCTTGGTTTATGGCCTAATAGTGTTTTTAACGCTTGGTGTTCTTCCGTCTCATTTTTATCTGGCCAACGAGAAATTTCTCTAAAAAACACATATAAATCATCGCGTATTTGATTTAAAATGGCTGCATGCTGTCCAGCTTGATAACGTACGCCACTAGCATCATACATTACAATACCTGCAAACATAGTCGCTACTGCAAAGGTAGGGGAATTCAAGCCAGTTTCAAACCCAACTGCAGTGGCGAGACTTGAGACAGCAGCAGAATGAGAACTAGGCATACCTCCTGTAGAAGTCATTAAAGCCCAATTTATTTTTTTTGTCAGGATAAAATGAATAGGTACTTTAATAAATTGAGCAAACAGAATTGAAAATAAAGCTAATAATAAAGGTGTATTCTGTAGTAAAGCCAAAAGAAAAATCCCTACCTTTCTTATTCTATGCTTAAAGTATAGCACAACTACGTTGCTAAAAATAAACGATTGTTATTAAATTTGAAGTAATCTTCAAATAACATTTACAATTACTATATTATAAATATTAAAGGAGGCTGTTAAGGATGAAAATCATACATGAGTCAAAAAATTTCGAGCAGATTAATGCGGAATTATTAATTGTTGGAGTAAGGAAAAATTCAAATCAAATAAAGAATTGGGAATCATTTGTATCCTTTTTTGGAGATTCCATTGAAGAGTGGCTAAAATCAGGTGATATACAAACTAATCAAAAAAAATTAACAAAGATTCCACTGATAAGTAAAAATCAGCATGTTAAAAGAGTTTTGTTTGTTGGAATAGGCGATCAAAAGAACTTAACTGATCAAGTATTACGTGAAGTATTTGGGACAGTGGGGAAAGAATTAGATAAATTAAAAGCGAAAAACTTTGCAATTTGGCTTGAGTCTTTTACTGCTGCACCCATTGATGAAAAGGATATTGCCTTCTTAGCTGCTGAAGGAATTACGTTAGGATATTACTCAATCCCACATTACAAAACAACGATCAATGAACCTGATTCTTATCTTGAATCAGTCGAATTTGTAACAGAAGCTGATATTGAAGAAGTAGCTTCAAGCTTTAAGGTTGGTAAAGTATATGGAGATTCAGTAAATGAAGCACGAAGTTTAATCAATATGCCACCTAATCTTTTAACGGCACCAGATTTAGCTGATTACGCTATGAAATTGGCAAAGGATTATGATTTTGAATTAGAAATTTTAACTAAAGCAGATTTAGAAGAGTTGGGTATGGGTGGTATCCTAGCAGTTAATCAAGGATCTTCCATTGAACCACGTATGATAACACTTAAATATCAAGCAAAAGATACATGGGAGGATGTCATTGGTTTAGTAGGTAAGGGAGTTACTTATGACACTGGTGGATATTCAATCAAGTCAAAAACAGGTATGGTGGGCATGAAAGGTGATATGGGTGGTGCAGCAGCTGTATTAGGAGCTATGAGAATTGTAGGTGAGCTAAGGCCAGAACAAAATGTAGTGGCGGTTATAGGTGCCACTGATAATATGATATCAAGTAAAGCGATGAAGCCAGACGATGTCATAACAACATATAGTGGTAAGACAGTAGAAATATTAAATTCTGATGCGGAAGGTCGTCTAGTTTTAGCAGATGCTGTAACCTATGCGAAACAGCATGGTGCAAATTATTTAATTGATGTAGCTACATTAACCGGTGGTGTAATTACTGCACTAGGGTATGATAAAACGGGCGCTCTTTCTAATAACGAGGCATTATTTGATGCTTTTATAGAGACAAGTATCGAAACAGGAGAATTTGTTTGGGGTATGCCTCTGACAGAAAATGATAAAAAGCGTATTCGTAAATCAGACGTTGCGGATTTAAATAATTCTCCAGGTAGTGATGGACATATGATTTTTGCAGGAGGGTTCGTAGGTGAATTTGTTGAAAATACACCATGGATACATCTTGATATTGCGGGTACCTCAGAATCGAAAACAGGGCATGATCTAGGTCCAAAAGGTGGAACTGGTGTAATGGTTAGAACATTAGCAACATTTATTGAACGTTTTGCAGATTTAAAAGAGGAAAGACAGAGTTTTTAAATAGATTCTTTCTACCGTGGGCAACTGCATAACTACATTCTTCTTTTTGACATATGTTACTAGAGAAAAGGAGGAGTAGCAGTATGACGAATTTTTATGGAGGCGGAGGATATGGTTTTGGCTATCCTTTTTTAGGAGGATTATTAGGAGGTTTTCTAGGAAACGTTCTTTATCCAGATAATCGTTATCCGTATTATTATAGACCACCATATCCTTATAATCCTTACCCACCAAACTATTATCCATATAGAAGACGTAGAAGATATTATTAAAAAGAAAAAGCGCGAAAATATTCGCGCTTTTTTGCTTTCTAAAGGTGGAACTTATTTTATACCTTGTTCCTTTTTCATACGTTCGAATTCTTCCTTTAGGTCATCACGAACGGTTCCTTTCCAAGGTTTAACTCCTGCTAAATAGGAGGAGCGGCTCATAATATGAGCGCCTACCGGACCTGTTATGAATAGAAAAAGAATTCCTAAAAGAATGCCAGGGTTGAAATGTCCCTCATTGAGCCAAAAATGAAAGAAAACCCCTAATAATATACACATAACTCCTAATGTAGAACTTTTAGATGCTGCGTGAGCTCTTGTATATAAATCTGGTAAACGGAATAATCCAATGGCTGTAACAGCTATAAATATCAAACCGACTGATATAAAGAATATAACTAGAATATTAGCGAGAATCGTCACGAGTAATGATATCTCCTTTCTCTATGAATTTAGAGAAAGCAATTGTTCCGATAAAGGATAAAATCGCTAATAATAAGATAATCTCTAGGAAAAAACTTGTCTCAACCAAGATAGTAAATAGAGCCACCAAACATATCAATGTAATGCCTAAAGAATCTAATGCAATAACTCGATCAGAAGGAGTAGGCCCTTTTACAACACGATATAGAAGGGCAACCATTGATAATGCAATAATCACAATTGCAGTCCAGATAAAGTAAATCATGAGCGGCTCACCTCCAATATCGCTTTTTCAAAGGAATTTTTAATCGAATCAATCGTTTCATCAATATCATTACTATCAATAACATGGATAAACAATGATTTTGAATCATCGGAAACATGAACTACTACTGTCCCAGGCGTTAAAGTGATTAAACTTGATAATAGAGTAATCTCCCAATCGTTTTTTAATTGGGTATCATACTTGAAAAATGCTGGCTGCATTTGTAATTTTGGTTTAAGCACAAGTACTAACACTGAAATATTTGCCAAAATTAATTCTTTAATGAAGAGAATAATCAACTTAATAACTGCCCATACACGGGTGATATATAGACGTGATTTAAAGAATTTTCTCAAAACAATGATAGATATCAAACCAAGAATATAACCAATCACAAATCCAGATGGTGTATAGTTTGATGTTAAAAACATTAAAAGAAATGCTAAAAATACATTTAATAATATTTGAAAGGACATTTTATTCTCCTCCTTTCAACACTGCATCAGTGTAAATAGAAGGATCAGATAATACCTTTGCAGCATCTTCCATGTAAGGAAGGATAAATTCTGTTCCAACTCCATATGCAACCGATACGAGTACTAAAAGCATGGTAGGGAAAAATAAACGATTATATGTTGTTTTATTTATATCACTAGATAGTTGGCCTTGTTCGCCCCAAAACGCATATATAAAGATACGAATAACAGATAGTAACACAACTAAACTGGAGGCTAATATAAAAATACTAGTCCAAATATTCCCCGCCTCGAATCCACCTTGTATAATCAATAGCTTCCCAATGAAACCACTTAATGGCGGTACACCAGTTAAACCTAGTGCTGCAATGAAGAAAAACCATCCTAATGCGGGATAGTGCTTTATTAAACCACCCATTTTTCTCAAGTTGGATGTTCCTGTTAAATAAATCACAATACCAATTAACATAAACAATGCAGCTTTTATAATCATATCGTGGACTAAATATAACATAGCTCCTTCAAGTGCCACTTCGTTCATTTGTGCCACACCAAAAAGGATGACACCTACAGCAATTACAATGTTATAAATGATAATCTGCTTCACATCGAAGTGTGCAAGTGCACCAATTCCACCAGCGATGACTGTTATTACTGCAAGTATCAATAATAAATCATGTGTGAAGGCGATATCATGTGTAAAGAATAAAGTATATGTACGCATGATTGCGTATATCCCTACTTTAGTCAGTAAGGCACCGAACAATGCTAATACCGGAATCGGTGGAGCTGCATACGCACCTGGTAACCAAAAGTACAATGGGAAAATTGCTGCTTTCATACCGAATACCAATAAGAATAATACGGCAATAACCGTAATGATCCCTGGTTGATTGAATTCAGCTATTTTAACTGAAATATCAGCCATGTTTAATGTACCAATAACGGAATATAAATAGGCTACGGTAATAACAAACAAAGCAGATGAGATTACATTTACAAGAATATATTTAATCGATTCTCTAAGCTGAGCCTTTTCTCCACCTAGAACAATTAATAGATAAGAAGCCATTAACAGCACTTCAAAGAATACGAATAGGTTGAAAATATCGCCTGTTGTGAAGGCACCGTTGACTCCAGTAACGATAAACATTACACCAGAATAATAGAAAAATTGTTCACGTTTCTTATTGATTGATTCGAATCCATACCAAACAATAAAGAAAGTGAGTACTAATGTTGTTAAAACGAGTAGGACTGAAACCATGTCTGACACCATCGAGATTCCGAATGGTGCTGGCCAATCACCGAGTGTTAAGGTTTGTGGACCGTTTTTGTAGACATTTATTAAAAGTCCAAATGCACTTAAAATTGCTAGTAGTAAACCGAATAAAGTCGTAATTCTTTGATACTTTATACTTTTTTGATTAAACATCAAAATCATACCGAAGAAAAATGGGATGATAATAGGTAATAAAAGAAAGTTAATCAATTTCCTCACTTCCTTTCATTAATGTCATATCATCCGTTTTTAGTTCATGGTAAGAACGATAGGCTAAAACTAGGAAGAAAGCCGTAACACCAAAACTAATAACGATCGCTGTTAATATAAGCGCCTGTGGAAGTGGATCCACATATTCTGTTACACCATCAGCTAACACTGGAGGGTTCTCTCCACCAAATCCACCCATCGTAAGGATAAGTAAATGTGCTCCGTGACTTAATAAACCTGTACCAATAATAATTCGAAGTAGGCTTCTCGACAAGATTAAATAAATTGCTGACATAAACAAGAAGCCACATACAAATGCCATAACTATCTCCATTATTCATCCTCCCCAATCGTTTGAATAATGGTCATCGTAACGCCAACAACAACCAAATAAACACCAAAGTCGAATAAAGCTGCTGTGTGAAGTGAAGTTTTTCCAAACAACGGCAAATAGAAATAATCGAAGAAATGTGTAAAGAACGGCTCATTTACAAACATTGCAATCGAAGCTGTCCCTAATGCAATAAGTAACCCTATTGCTACCATATAAATGTAGTTAATAGGTAGCAATGATCTGACAGTTTTTAAATCAAATGCAACTAATAACAATACAATTGCACTTGCTGTCACTAATCCTCCAACAAATCCACCGCCTGGTGTGTAATGTCCAGCAAAGAAAATGTGAACAGCAAAGAAGAAGATAATGAAAAAGACAATTTTAGTAGTAAATTGTAGTATGACGTTATTTACTTTCATGATTCTTCTCCTTTCTGCTCATCCGTAGTTTAATCATTCCGTAGATTGCAATTCCAGCGATAGCAAGAACGGCAATTTCAAATAATGTATCGAACCCACGATAGTCTACTAAAATTACGTTTACGATATTTCCTCCACCTGCGAGTGAATAAACGGTTTCTTTATAATATTCAGCAATCGAAGTAACTAACTTTTGTGAGTGTGCTGATAACGCCACAAGTGTAACCATAACCCCAACACCTACTGAGATAAACACTCTTCCAAATTTGAAACGTGTTCGCTCCTCCACCTTTTGGAATTTCGGTAAATGATAAAAGGCAAGTAAAAATAAAGCAACGGATATTGTTTCAATGACAAGCTGTGTTAATGCTAAATCAGGTGCATTAAAGATAACAAAGAATAGTGATACAGTATATCCTACAGCACCTAGTGCAATAATTGATGTTATACGGGATCTTGCATAAACTGTTGTAATTGTACCAATAACTAATACGAAAATTAGAATGATTTGGTACAAATGAATAGGTGAAGCTCCTTCAAATGAAACAACGAATGCATTTTTAATAAATAATGTTGCAATCACAATAATCGGTATTGCAGTAAACATGTATCCTAGATAATTTCGAATGGAACCTGTCATATATAGACCAGAGAAACGAGTCATCCATGATCCTAATAGTTCGTTTACTGTAAAGTCGTACAAGCGATTTAATGTGAATTGTTCAGGAAGTGTATTATAGTATTTTTGCCATTTTGATAGAGTTACAAATAATAACAGTCCGACTACAATAATTCCTAATGTCATCCAAAGCTCAGGAGAAAATCCATGCCATGCAGAGACATGAATATGCACATCTTCAGGACTTGAATATAAAAACGGTTGAATAGCCATTACTGCTGGCTTTACAAAAGTATCAGTCACTAAATTCGGAATAAAGAATATTGTGACAACTAAGCTTGCTAAAATTACTGGAGAAATTAACATGCCAATTGGAGCTTCATGTGGCTTCGTAGGTAACTCATTTTCTTGAAGCTTCCCAGTAAATGTTTTAAATACAAAATAGAAACTATAGACAAATGTAAACACACTAGCAACCCAAGCGATGATAGGGAAGAGTGGTGCCCATGTTGAAAAGTTAAATAAATCGAATTCTGTAACAGAGAGCATAGCTGTTAAAAACATTTCTTTACTTAAGAAACCATTAAACGGGGGTAACCCAGCCATTGAGAAGCTTCCTATCAATGCAACGGTAAAGCTTACAGGCATAATACTCATTAAACCACCGAGTTTTCGAATATCCCGAGTACCTGTTTCGTGGTCAACAATCCCAGCAATCATGAACAGACTACCTTTGAAAGTAGCATGATTAATCAGATGGAAAATTGCTGCAAATGAAGCATATTTAAATACAGTATCAGCAGCATCGTTTACATGGTAAGCAATTGCACCAACCCCAAGTAAAGACATTATTAGTCCGAGCTGACTCACTGTTGAGAAAGCTAATATACCTTTTAAATCCGTTTGTTTTACTGCAAAGAATGATCCCCAGAATAATGTCAATAAACCGATTCCTGCTACTAGCCAGATCCAAACCTCTGATAAAGCAAACACAGGTGTAAATCTTGCTACTAAGTAAATTCCTGCTTTAACCATTGTTGCGGAGTGTAAATAAGCACTAACTGGAGTAGGTGCTTCCATCGCATCAGGTAGCCAAATATAGAATGGGAACTGAGCTGACTTTGTAAACGCACCAAGTAAGATTAAAACAAGTGCAATTACAAATGTGTCATTTGTTGCAAAAAGTGGAGCCTGTTCAATAATACTTCGAATCGAGAATGTTCCACCCATTAATGAAAGTAAAACAAATCCTCCGAGCATCATCATCCCACCTGCAACGGTGATCATCATTGATTTCAATGCACCAAAGCGAGACTTATCACGGTTATACCAATAACCGATTAAAAGGAATGATGAAATGGATGTTAACTCCCAGAATAAATAAAGCGTTATCATATTATCTGATTGAACAACACCAAGCATTGCCGACATGAAGATTAATAAATAAATATAGAAATTATGGAGCTGCTCTTTCTTCCGATTTAAATAAAAAATTGAATAGAGAACAACTAATGCACCAATTCCTGAAATGAGTAATGAAAATAATAAACTTAATCCATCAATATAAGATACAAAAGAAATACCTAATGACGGAATCCAATCAAACTGAACTACTGCTGTTTCGCCCTTGGAAATCGAAGGTACAAAAGTTGCATAGTAGATGGCTAGGAATAATGGAACGAATAAAACAAACCAACCAGTATGTATATTTCGAATCTTCTTAAATAAAAAAGGCATAAAAATAGCAGCAATTAATGGAATAAAAAGACATACTACTTGTAGCAAAATAATCCCCCTTTCTAAAATTAAAACAAGGCTCTGTGTTATTGATGTTAGTTTTATCAAACACAGCAATAAGTATTTTCAGAGCTTAGAACATAAATTTCTCGAATAGTTAATATTATACTGCAATTTAAGATATATTGCATGATTCTACGCATAAATGACTTGATATAGTTCATAAAAATTATGCTATATTAGATTAAGAGAAATTGAATAATAGAGGAATTTTTATGAAAAACCCATACTTATATGGCTATTTGCCGTTATTTACAATTGTTTTATTTAGTATGTCTTTTGGAATATACATGGTCGATCAATCGCTCCAATTATTTATTTCAATCGGTGTATATTCAGGCATGCAAGAATTTTTATCAGAACTTGAGATTCGAGTGTTTTTATTAATACTTTTTTCCCTTTGTTTTTGTATGCTATTTTCAGCATTAAAGTTAATTGGTGAAACAATTCACGAAGTAGGAATGTTGTTCTTTTCTAGGGATAATAATGGCCACACTATAAGTGTTGCACGTGGCGGTTATGTTATTTTCTTCTTCGGTTCATTGTTATCATTCATAGGTATTCAGTCATTCATTTTATTAATGATTGTTTTTGCAGTTACGATTTTTGCTTATTTTATTTATACGATATATAAGATGAGTCAATACATGTCAACTCTTGGAATGATAGGGTTAATCACCTTTGAGATTATGTTTTGGGCAGTGTTTGTAACATTTATACTTTATATTTCCTTAAAACTTTATAATGGCATTTTAGCAAGTTTACCTTTTGCAAACTAAGAGGCTGGGACATAAAGAGAAAAGTACAATCCATTTAAAAATATGGATTGTACTTTTTTGATATAGCACCGTTCGTTTCCGATGCAGACTTCGCGCATCCAGGGCGAGCGGTGCTCCTTTCGCTTTGCTCTGCGGGGTCTCACCACTGCTCTTACATCCCGCAGGAGTCTTCGCCTGCCTCTCCAACGAACGACTTTCAAATTGAACAATAAGCAAATATTTACTATTCTTTCTTGAGTATACTTGTTCGAAATTTACTTTTGTCCCAGCCTCTTCTTAATTCATAATTACATTAAAAATTTTAAAATGAATTTGATCATCTTCTAAATAGTGCATTGATTTTGGTTTATCGAATCCTAACCAAATTGCAGTTGTATATTCGTCTGTCAATCCAGCTAACCAAAAATCTTTATAATCATTTGTTGTACCAGTTTTTGCTCCAATATAAGTTGAATTCGCATGTAATCCTACACCAGTCCCGCTTCTAACTACTTCGCTTAATAAGGTGCGCATATATTGGACAGTATGGGGTGACCAAATAACCTCTTTTTCGGCTGGCCATTTATATAATAGGTTTCCTTCTAAATCTGTAACTTCTCGTATACTATGAACTTGTTGATAGGATCCATCTATGAAACTCGTATAGGCATCTGCCATTTCAAGAGGAGTTACTCCATAAGTTAAGCCCCCTAATGCAGCGGCATAAGAATAATCCTGTTCAACAATTGAATTGAAATGGAACTTGTTTAAATATTCAAATCCTGTATTAACACCAATAGTATTTAATAATCGAACAGCAGATGTATTGTAGCTATGTTTAAATGCTGTAGCAATACTTACATTCCCATAAATTGCACCACCATAATTTTGAGGGCAGAAATTACTTATACAATAAGCGCCACCACTAACAGTTGAATTTGGTGAATAGTTTGTCGTTTCGAAAAGTGGGGCATAGACTATTAATGGTTTAAAGGATGAACCTGGTTGTCTTGTCCCTTGAAAGGCTCGATTAAAGTCGAACTTTTTATAATTTTTTCCAGCGTATAGACTAACAATTTCTCTAGACTTATTGTCTACAACGACAGAGCTGGCCTGTAAGTTTTCCATCCATAGTATATTATTAATTTTCTGTTCATCCTCAAACTGTTTTTCGGCATCTAATGCAGTATAAATATGGATACCTGAATATAAGACGTTTTCAAAAAGCTCATCTATTTCCTTTTGAATGGAGATACGTTCTTCCTCTGTTTTTGCATCTTTTAATTGAATATCTAAGCCTTCATCATTAGCGATAAGCCATTTTAATTCCTCTAGTACATAAGTGCTGTATGCGGGATATTCTTGGAGCTTTGTTTTAATTTTTAATGTAATTTTTTCGTCTTTATATTGTTTTGCTTCTTCGTATGTAATAATGTCATTTTCAGCTAACATGTCAATAAGTCTTTCTTGACGAGTTTTTGTATTGTTAAAATGAGCAATGGGATCATATATCGATGGATTGTTAGGGATAGCAGCGATAAAAGCCATTTGTGCAACAGATAACTGTTCTAATGGTTTTTGAAAATAGTAAGTAGCTGCAGATGCTATTCCATACACTTTGTTGCCAAAGTACATCTCATTTAAGTACATTTCGAATATCGTTTCTTTGTCATAAAGCTGTTCTAATTTATAAGCATAAAACACTTCCATCAATTTACGTTCATAGGTTTTATCCTGTGATAAATATCGAAGGCGGACAAGCTGTTGTGTAATAGTACTTCCGCCTTGTTCAATTGATTCGCTAGTTGAATTGGCCGCCAATGCACGTGCGATGGCACTCACATCAAAACCGATATGTTCATAAAACTCAGTATCTTCACTTAAAATATATATCTGCTTAATAACTTCTGGAATTTCCTCAAATTGAACCGGTGTTCGCCATTCAATGTATTCTTCAGTAAAAACGATGCCATCCCGGTTGTACATTTTTAAAGGCTGTTGAAATTTTATATCTGGGAGCTCTATTTCTTCTTTTAAATGTTTGTCATAAGATAATGCAATTGAATATTCATTCCAAATGTTGTTTCCTAGTAAAAAAAGAATAGCCATGCTACAAATAATGATTACATATCCAAATGTTTGTTTCATTTATGTTATCCTCCAAGTAAAGAAATCACTTAAGATTTCTTTTACTTCGTGTGAAATCTACAGTTTTTCTTGATGACTTTTTAAAATGTCTTCCATATATTGCTTCGGTAATTTTCGAATAATGAAAACAATAATCGCAGCTATAAAGAACAAAATACCAGTTGAATAAAATACCATGGAAATAGTGGCTAAACCACTGATAAATCCTCCAAAGAGCGGCCCTATTATATTACCTAAGAAACGGAAGCTTTGATTATAGCCCATAATTTCACCTTGTATTTCAAGGGGTGCTTCGCGACGAATAAGAGCTGTTGTAATGGGAATAAGCCCTCCCGAAAATATACCAAATAAAAATCTTAGAACGATTAATTGCCATAGAGAAGTAACGAGCGCCTGCGGGATAATCATAATGAAGCTAACAAAAAGTAGCACCATCAATACTTTCTCGTAGCCTAAATGATCTGCTAAACGTCCAAAGATCCGAGAAAATAATAGGCTACCAACCCCAGCTGCACTGAACGTTATTCCTGCAAGAAGCGCAATTTGCTGTGAGCTAGTTAAATGAGATACATAGAGTGAAAGTAGTGGCTGAATGCTGAAATTTCCAACTTGAATTAAAGAAGTAACAAGCATTATATTCAAGATTAATCGGTGATGAAAAATTGTCCAAAGTATATTTTTTCGTGAAAACAATAAATTATTTTTCTTTTGAACAACCTTTGGCTCATGGACTGAAATGCTAATCAAGATAGCAGCAATCGAAATAGTGATTGAAGTTAATAGGAACGTGTAATTAAAGCCCACCTGGTCTGCCAAAATCCCACCGATAATTGGACCAAATAAAGTGCCCCCAACACTACCCATTTGAAGAGTTCCGAGTGTCTTTCCTGCGACATTCTTAGGCGTATGTTTACTAATAAAAGCCATCGAAGTGGGTATAAATCCTGTTACAATCCCCATTAATAACCGTAAAATAAAAAACTGTTCAACATTTTGGACATGCCCCATTAGAAAAATGCTTGTTGCAATACCAAAACCATTAATAATCATGATAGGCTTATAGCCATATTTATCAGCGACTCTACCCCAAATTGGGGACATAATAAAAGCTGTTACAAAAGTAGCACCAAATATCAAACCTGCCCATGTCTGAACATAACTTTCGGTGAAGTCACCAAAAGTATAGATATATAATGACAAAAAGGGCATAATCATTGTCATAGAACCTGAAACAATAAAGTTTGAAATGAGGATAATGACAAAATTATGTTTTTGAGTTGACATAGATGTTCACTTTCTTTCTAATACTTATAAGATTTATAAACAATAAATGCACGAAATGTTTAATTATCATTACCATTTTACTTATATTTCATAAAAATTATAAACAATCATTAGTATATCCTAAGTCATTGCTTGAAGAAAGGATACAAGGGGATAATAGCGGAAAAATAATTGTGAATATGTTAAACTGGTACGAGGCAATATGAAAACAATAATGATATTGATGTTATATAAAAGGAGAGACACAAAATGTATCCACAATTAACAAAAGAAGTAAACCAAGGTGAAGTAGTAGTAGAAATGAATACAACATTAGGTTCTATAAAAATAAAGCTATTTCCTGAACAAGCACCAAAAACAGTTGAGAATTTTTTAGGACATGCTAAATCTGGTTACTATAACGGAATTATTTTCCATCGTGTGATTACTGACTTTATGATTCAAGGTGGGGACCCAACTGGTACAGGTATGGGTGGAGAATCAATTTGGGGACAATCTTTTGAAGACGAGTTCAGTCAAGATTTATTTAACCTGCGCGGCGCATTGTCAATGGCAAACGCTGGACCAAATACTAATGGATCACAATTTTTCATCGTTCAAATGGAAAATGTTCCAAGCAATATGATTCAACAAATGGAACAAGCAGGGTACCCGAAAGAAATTATTGAAGAATATGCTCGAGTAGGTGGTACTCCGTGGTTAGATTATAAACATACAGTATTCGGTCATGTACTTGAAGGTATGGACGTTGTTGACAAAATTGCGAACGTTGAGAAAGATATGCGCGATAAACCATTAGAAGATGTTAAAATAGAGTCGATTACAATACTCGACTAAAAATAAAGGAAGCGAATAAAATGAAGCTTATCGCATTATATACTGGATTTCTATACTTTCCAGAGGATAAAAGTTTATACATTCCTGCAGTCATTGAAATGATCTTGCTACTTCTTTTGTGTATTGCAGTATTCATGTGGTTTAGAAAGATTTCCAATAAACAAGCGATGAAGGCAAAGGAAATCGAAGAGCGCATTTTAGGCGACAGAAAACAAAATACAGAAGATCATATGAAGGAATAAATAAAAGTGCTCATTGTAAGTTTTTACAATGAGCACTTTTTTTATTTTGTTGCTACTTTTTTCGTCATAAGAAGCATGAACAATAAATAAATAATTGGTAAAACAGTAGTGATAGTAACAATCCCATTCCAATTCCAAAGCTCCCAAATCGGACCAATTAACGTACTACCTGAAGCAACACCTATATAATAAGAAACTAAATATAAGCTTGATGCACTTCCTTTTAAATGTGTAGCCTTTTGACTAACCGATGCAGCAGTTAATGAATGAGCTGTAAAGAAACCAAAGCACAATATACACATTCCAATGAGTACGAGGGTAAGAGAAGGAGTGATTGTTAACAAAACACCAAAAATAAGAAATAAAATCGCAACCGTCCGTACGTTTTCCAATGTGAATCGGTTAGATAGCCAACTTGCAATTGGTGCACCAAGAATACCAAATCCATAAACAAAATAAATTAAAGAGATCGTATCTAAGGGCAGCCCAAATGGTGGAGATGTTAAATGGAAGGGAAGATATGTCCAAATCCCCGTATAAGTAATTTGTAAAACAATCCCAAGTCCGAACATAAGTAGTAAAACTGGATTCGTTAGATGATAACTAAACCCTTTTAAATCTTCTTTAAAGCTCCGATTACCCGGAATAAAATTATTTGATTTTGGTAATGCGAAGAATACAAAAAGAAACACTAAAACACCTAATATCATTAAAACATAAAATGCGTATTGCCAATTGATTTCTGAAAAATAGCCAGATATGACTCTACCAATCATACCACCTAGTGGATTACTAGAAATATATATAGCTGTAGCCATATTACTTGACTTCGGATCAATCTCTTCTCCAATATATGCTAAAGCCGCAGCAGGAACCCCTGCAAGGGTAAATCCTTGTATAAATCTTAAAATCGTAATAACTAGGAATGAATCTGTAAAAGGAATAAATATAATCGGTATGATTGAAAGCAAAATGGACAGTTTTATAAATAAAACACGTCCATTTCGATCGGATAAAAATCCTAATATGATTAATCCAATAATTAAAGATAGTGTTGTTAATGACATAGTTGTACTAGCGGATGAAACGGAAATACTGAATTCATCCGTTAGTACAGGGAGGAGAGGCTGAAACGAGTAAAATACAGCGAATGTAAACATTGATGCAAGAGACAGGCTCAGCACAATCACCCAAAATTGTCTATCTTTTATAGAATACCCCTTTGTGAACATTTCTTATCCCACCTTCTTATGGTCCAACTACCCCTGGATTAGTTATTGACGGTAACCATAATGACAGTTGTGGGAATAGTATAACAATAACTAAATAAGCAATCATTAATACAATAAACGGTATTACCCCTTTTACCGCTACTGATAGTTTTTCTTTCGCAATACCACTTACAACGAATAAATTCAATCCAACTGGTGGTGTAATCATACCTAATTCTAAGTTGATTACCATGATAATCGCAAAGTGATAAAGGTTAATGCCAAAGTGATCTAGTATAGGTAATAGAATTGGTAATGTAATTAAAATAATTGAAACCGCTTCTAAGAACATACCTAGAACGAAGAATAATAAGTTTACGATTAACATAAAGATCCAAACATTCATTTCACTCTCAGCAATCCAAGCACCTACAGCTTGAGGGATTTGATTGTTTGTTAAGTATAATCCGAATAATGACGCAGCACCGATAATTAAGAATATCATTGCAGTAACGTTGATAGACTCAACAATTACAGGACGGAAATCTTTAATTTTAAACTCACGGTAAACAAATATTGAAACGATTAATCCGTATACGACAGCAATAACAGCTGATTCAGTTGGAGTAACCGCACCTGAATAAATAGAACCTAAAATTAGTATTGGTAAGAAAGCACCCCAAATTGCTTTTAATGAAGCTCGACCGCGTTCACCCCATGTTGCTTTTGCAGATCCTTTAAATCCATTTTTCTTCGCATAAAATACTGCAGCAATGATTAGAACAGCTAGTAATCCAATACCAGGAAGTAAGCCTGCCATGAATAATGCGCCGATTGATTCTTCCGATGTAATACCGTAAATAATTAACGGAACACTCGGAGGAATTAAAATTCCTAAAGTACCACCGGCAGCAACTAAACCTAGTGCATATTTTTTATCATAGCCACCTGCAACTAAAGCAGGGATCATAATAGAACCAATGGCAGCTGCAGTAGCAGGAGATGAGCCTGAAATTGCGGCGAAAATACCACTAGCTAAAATTGTAACAACAGCAAGTCCACCAGGAAGGTGTCCAACCCAAGATTTTAATGCTTCAATTAAATATTTAGAGATACCACCACGTGCCATGATAACCCCAGCAAGTACGAATCCAGGAATCGCCATCATAGGGAATGAATCAAGTGCAGTGAATATTCTTTGTGGCATCATGTTCATGTTGAAATTGGATTGCATTAAAACAAAAATAGTAGATAATGCTAAACTGATTGCAACTGGAACACGTAAGAATAATAATACAAAAAAACTAATTAAGAGGGTTAGCATATTCTTCACCCTTTCTACGCAGAATGTTCACTAATCTTTCGATAAAGCGAAGTAAGAATAGTACACCTGAAAGCGGTAAAATTAGATAAACAATCCACATAGGAATACCAACATCCAGTGAAACCATTCCAGAAGAATATCTATTTTCTACTAGTACCAGTCCGTAGTATGTATAAATTAGACAGAAAAGAATACTTAAACCAGTAGCAACTATATTTAAAATAAACTTCCAAGTGTTATTTAATTTATCGTATAAAATATCTACTTGAATATGTTGATTATGTTTAAGTGCTAGACCAAAGCCAAGAAATACGCCCCAAATGATTGAGTAACGTGCAATTTCTTCTATCCAAGCTTGTGGGTCATTCATAATATAACGCATCACTACGCCATAAAAAATTAATAATACACCAAATGAAAAGAACACACCGGCTAATATTTCTTCTAGGAATGTCCATGCTTTCATTAATAGTTTCATAATTTCACTCCTTTAAGGGTTATTAAAAAAAGAAGAAGGGAGTGCCAACAAGTGGCACTCAAGTTCATTCATTATTATTTCAGTCCATTAATACCATCGATTAATTCTTGAGTAATAACTTCAGAGAATTCATCATAAACAGGTTGCATTGCTTCTTTTAATACATCACGCTCTTCTTGAGACATTTCATAAACTTCAACTGTACCTAATGCTTTGATTTTCTCTAATGATTTAGCATTTTCTTCTGCAGCTAACTCTTGAGCATAAGTAGTAGCTTCATTAAGAGCTTCATCAACTAAAGTTCTTAAATCTTCAGGAATTGATTCCCAGAAAGACTTGTTAACAAAGATTGCATAGTCAAGGCGACCATGTTCAGATACAGTATAGTATTTTTGAACTTCGTAGAATTTCATCGTATCGAAGTTGTTATGTGGATTTTCTGTACCATCAACTGTACCTTGTTGTAATGCTGCATAAGTTTCACCGAATGAAATTGTTGCTGAACCAGCGTTTAAAGCTTGGAATTGTGCCTCAAGCACTTTACCAGCTTGTGCACGGAATTTTTGACCAGCGAAATCTTCAGGTTTTACTAATTGGTTCTTATTAGAAGAGAAGTTTTTAAAGCCATTTGGCCAGAAAGCTTTACCCATAATATCGTTTGCAGCTAAAGCATCTGCATTAAATAAGCTTTGTGCTACTTCAGAATCGAAGAAAGCTTCAACATGCTCTTCATTTTCAAATAGGAAAGGCATGTCTACATATTGCCAACGTGGGTCAAGTTTAACCATTTTTGTTACAGATGGAGCGATCATATGTACGTTCCCTGACATTAAAGCGTCAAGTTCGTCAGCGTCTCCGTATAATTGTGAAGAAGGATATACTTCTACTTTTACTTTTCCTTCAGTTTTTTCATCAACTAATTGCGCGAAATAATCAGCTGCTTTACCTTTTACACTATCGATTGCAGTAACGTGTGAAAATTTAATAATTAATGGATTTTCAGCAGTATACTCTTCGCTAGAAGTAGCTTCGTTACTACCGCCCCCTCCACAAGCCGCCAATACTAGCGCAAATGCACTAATAATCGTAAGTAATAACCATTTTTTCATTTGTCTTGTCCCCCTTAAAGAAATTGAAATATATTGTTAAAAGAGAGGATATCTCTTTGTAACCAGTTTTAGGAATCTGATTGGAATTTAGGGAGTGCATTAATAAATTCTTCACTGTATTTACTTTTGTAGTAGTCATATACAGGCTGAAATTGTTCTTCCCATTCCTTAACATCTTCATCACTTAAGTAGTGAATTTCAATACAATTACAATTTTCAATATCTGTTAATGTTTGATTGTTAAGTTGCTCTGTTAGATTCCATTCCCACTGTTGAACCTCTTTGAAAGTTTCAGTTATGAGTTGTTGAACATCTGCATCTAAACTATTCCAAAAATCTAAGTTAAATAGAACAAAATAACCTAAATATCCATGATTACTAATAGTTAAATAATCTTGTAAAGAATATAAGTTCTTACTCGTGATGTTCGTTAATGTGTTTTCTTGCCCGTCAACTGAACCAATCTGAAGCTCATGATAAACAGCGTTGAATTCGTATTTCCTTGGGTGAGCACCGATTAAAGAAAATTGCTGTACTAAAATATCACTCGGCATAATTCGCATCCTAAGATTTGTTAAGTCATTTAATTCATCAATAGGATGGAAGCGATTACTTAACTGCTTAAAACCGCTATCCCATAAACCAATTGCATATAGATTGTGTTCCTTTAGTTTCTCCTTTAATCTCCTACCAGCCGCACTTTCAGCATATTCGTGTACTTCCTCTAAAGAGTGAAAGGCATAGGGGAGGTCAAACACTGATATTTCAGGAACAAAATCTGTTAGTTTTGATATTGCGGGTGCAATTAATTGAATATCCCCACGAGAAAGCGCATTCATTTCCTCGCCATCTTTATAAAGAGTTCCGTTTGAAAATACTTGAACTTCGATATAACCTTTACTACGCTCTTTTAAAAGATCGGCAAACTTTCTGGCAGCCATTCCTTTTGGTGTATCTTCACCAACAACGTGAGAAAAGTGAATGACGAGACGTTCTTCTTGGCTTAACTGCTCATAATCATATGGATAATCCTTTGATTGCGATGAAGCAAGAATGATAAATGGAATTATCATTATTATACAAAATGTGAAAATTCCAAATACTCGCTTCATACTAATCCGCTCCTCACAATTTACTAGAAATGCGATTAAATCTATCATAATAAAAAAAACAAAATGAACAATATTATGACCTTAATGAACATTTTGTTCTTTGTGGTATATAACAATAAAAATGATTCTGTACTGTTATAAAACAAAAATAAAAAGCTTATAAACCTTGATTTATAAGCTTTTTTGACACTATTTAAATGAGTAATATTTTGTTGGACGTCCAACTGTACCATATTTTAAATCAATATGAACTTTTCCTTTATTCGCTAAAAAGTCTAAATATTTTCGAACAGTTACTCGAGCCATTCCGACATTTTGCGCTAATTGCTCAGAAGTAATGGGTCCGTTCGTTTCAATTAATCCATCAACGATTTGCTTCATCGTTATATCATTTAATCCTTTTGGTAATGAAAGAAGTGATTCTTGGGTATGCCCAAACCAATCATCTAAATCCTCTTGCTTTACATTTGAGGATGTATTTATTTTTTTTACTGTCGTATAGAAATTTTGTAATGCCTTTTGGAATCTTTCAAAACGAAAAGGTTTGATTAAATAATCAAATGCCCCCATACGTAATACATCTTGAACAGTTTTTGTATCACGTGCTGCTGTAATCATGATGATATCACAAGGGATACAATCATTTCTTAATTTTTGTAACAAATCTATTCCTGGTTTATCAGGTAAATACATATCTAAAAGAACGAGATTTGGTTTTTTCTTCGAAATTTGTTTATATGCATCCTCGCAAGTTTGTGCTTCCCCAATTAATGTAAAACCAGTCATTTTATCTAAAAAATTTTTGTTTACTTCTAATACCATTGGATCGTCTTCTACGATAAATACTGAAATATTTGTCATTCCATCACCCCAGCTTTTACTATAATCGTCGTACCGATATTTACTTCAGACGTTATATGAATTGTCCCTTTGTTGGATTCAATAATTTGTTTTACTAATGCTAAACCAATTCCATGGCCATCCCTATTTTTAGTTGAAAAACCATAATCAAATATTTTTTCTGGATTTCCTTCAATACCGATACCACTATCTTGGACTTCAATATATAGGAAATGTTTATCTCCTTGAATTAAAATATTAACGTCTCGTACATCTTTTGAAAGACAAGCTTCCATTGCATTATCTACAAGGTTCCCGATGATTGTAACTAAATCTCCACTTGAAAAACCTGTCATAAAATCTAATAAAAATGAATCTTCATCTAAAGTTAAATGGACTCCAAGTTCCTTTGCCCTTGAATGCTTGCCAAGCAGAAGACCTTGGATAGAATAATCAAGAATTTTGTCACGTAACTTTTGAATAACATCTTCCTCATCTGTAATCTCATCAATAATTAGACTTAGTGCATCCTCGTTTCGTTTAAGTTGTATAAGACCGGCTATACTATGCAAACGATTTAAGAATTCATGATGCTGTGCTCTTAATGTATCTACGAGCGCTTTTATACCAGTTAATTCTTCAGCCATTGTGTGGGCTTCTTTTCTATCAGTAATCATAATTAAATGACCTGCATTTTTATCCTGTATCCGAATTGGATAAGTACGTACTAGGTACATTTGATCGAATAATAGAAGAGGTCTATAGCTTTCGAGTCTCTCGATTTTTTCTTCAGCTAACCATGTATTAGGAAATACCTCTTGAAGTGTCCCTTTTTTTCTAAAGTAATGAGTGTATTGTCTTGCTAGCTGATTAATAAAGGTTATGTTTCCGTCAGCATCAGTCGCCAAAATACCAACATCCATTGCTTGCATAATGGCTGAACGCTCTTGTACAATCCGAGCTATTTGATAAGGCTCTAAGTTTAAAGTTTGCTTCTTTATATGATTTGCAATAAACACTGCACCAATTAAACCAACTAATAATCCCCAAAATAAAGATATAAGAATATCTGATTGATATTGACCAAGTAAATTATACCATTTTGGTGAAATGATACCGACGTTTATAACACCGACCTGCTTTGTAGCATTACTATTCATTATCGGTACAAAGGCGCGAATGGAGTAACCTTGAACTCCAATTGCCTTTGAAATGTATTCGTGTTGTGAGAGAGCTTCACTATTTTCCGCTTCTTCAAATATAGTTCCAATTTTACTTTCGGACGGATGAGAGTAGCGAACACCATCCATATCAAAAATAACGATATAATCTACATCTGTTGCTAATCGAATTCTTTCGGCTATAGGTTGTATGACTTCAAATCCTTCATTGGTTCCTACAGTATCCTGAACATCTGTCATTTGTGCGACTGTTCTTGCGATAGCAATTGCACGTGCACCGAATTCTTTTTCAAATGCTCCTGAAATATTGTGTATCATCATTGCACCACTCGTTACAATCGAAAAAAAGACAATAACGAATGAGAATAAAAACATTTTAAACTTTAAAGATCGTTTAGCCATATTGTGATGTTGTAGCAATGACTACAAATACTACACCTCATTTATTTAAGATTCGAATAAGTAATCAACCTGAGATAAAAATTTTAATAATCATAATTATAAATAAATAACGATATGATTAAAAGGAAATATTCAAAATGTGATTTTAAGAAAATAAAAAGAGCGTGGCGATTTAATATCCACGCTCTTTCTATTATATTAAGATAGTGATAACTTGAATCTTTCAACGCCATCTTTTACTA
Organism: Ureibacillus massiliensis 4400831 = CIP 108448 = CCUG 49529; assembly: GCF_000772965.1. Classification (GTDB taxonomy): domain Bacteria; phylum Bacillota; class Bacilli; order Bacillales_A; family Planococcaceae; genus Ureibacillus; species Ureibacillus massiliensis. Next base: position 129,465 of record NZ_JPVQ01000005.1, read on the forward strand.
TTTCAAAGGGACACGCTACATTTATCCGTAAAAAGCCTCTACCTGCTTCTTCATATTTTGATCCTGGTTCAAGAGCAAGTTTACCTTTTTCAAGTAATCGATGCATCATTTCCGATTCAGATAAACCAGTTTTCCGATAATCAATCCATAGTAGGTAAGTAGCATTCGGTTTTGTAACGGTAATTCCATCTAATTTATTTAACTCTTCAATAACATAATCCATATTTTTAGAAACATATTGTGTTAAAGCTTCTAACCACTCATCACCCTTATCGTATGCTGCTTGTACTGCAGCCGCTGCTAAAAGATTGAGTTCTCCAAGACCATGTGCTTGTAGATTTTGTATTAATTTATTTCGCAAGTCGCTATTTGGCGCTACCATCATTGCTGCGTGAATTCCAGCGATATTAAATGTTTTTGTCGGTGCAATACATGTAACAATCTTCGCTTTATCAGCGTCTTTTACCGTTAAAGAAGGGATATGCTTATAACCATCAAACACGATATCAGCATGGATTTCATCTGAAATAAGAAGAACATCGTATTTAATACAAAGTTGAACGATTGTTTCGACATCTTCTTTCGACCAAACTACGCCGCCTGGATTATGTGGATTACAAAGTACATAGATTTTGACATCATTTTTAAAGGTTTCTTCTAAAGCAACAAAATCATATTCATAGCCATTATCTTTTGCTATTAAATCACATGTGACCACTTCGCGTTTTTGTGCCCTTGGTATACTAAAGAACGCAGGGTAAACGGGTGTTGAAATGCAAATTTTATCCCCAGGATTAGAGAATGTTTCTATGATTGTCGCCATCGCAGGTACTACCCCTTGATGGAATAATATAGATTTCGCATCAATGTCCCAATCATGTTTTCTTTTAAACCAATTTTGTATAGATTGTTTACAAGAGTCGCTAACATATGAGTATCCGAAAATAGGGTGATTTAAACGTTCTTTAATAGCCTCAGTAATGACTTGAGGAATGGCGAAATCCATATCTGCAACCCACATGGGTAAAATATCATCCACGTCAGTGAGATTATATTGTGCTTTATATCGTTCTTTAAATAAATCCCATTTTAAAGAGTTTGTGTTTTTTCGATTGTACAGTTCGTCGAAGTTAATAGACATAGTATTCACTCATTTCATATTTTTTAAATCTATGATAACATACGAATTAATAAAGAGAATAATAAGGTGAATCTAGTGGATAATATTATGATGATGAATCAAAAAGCAATCCAGCTTTTACAACAATGGGATCCGTTTAATATTGGTGAAGATAAATATGATACTGAAACTGCAGATGTTGTGGCTGCATTACAGGGGATTGATGATCCTAGTAATCTAGCCAAGGTCATTCAGTCTGTTTATGAGCATTCGTTTGAGCAATGGATCCCTTTTGAACAATGTGTTTCCATTTCCTATAAATTAATCGCTATTAAATTTGAAGCGAAATGTATTTTATAAAGTTAAAAGAAAATATTAAAAGATAAAGGTGAATTAACATGCTTTTTTGTTCTGTTAATTCACCCTTTTTAATTTCAATTTTCTTTTAGACCATCCGCTAAATTTGAAGCAGGAACTTCTAATACATTTGAAAGCTTTAAAATCGTTTGCATTGAAGGAACTAGTTCACCGTTTTCATACATTGATAATTTTTCAATACCAATTTGAGTTTTTTTCGATAACTCTTCGAGAGACCAATTTCGTTCTTTTCTTAGGATTTGTAATTGTTCATGGAATAGCTGTTTCAAAAAAATCACACCCTTTCGTTAATAATTGGTAATATTCATTATAGAAAATTTTATTCAATAATAGTTAGAATATTTTGTCTAAAAGATGAAAAATTGCAACTAAATTTTATATAAGCAACGAAACCAGGAAAAGTAAGAATATTTTTTAAAGTATGAGGATTCTTTGTTAACGAACCTTTTAGTATGCTATAATTTAACATGACATTTACGTAAGTTAGAAAGTAGGAAATTTGTATGACCAAAAAATACGAAGTAGGTGAAGTAGTAACGGGAAAGGTAACAGGTATTCAACCATATGGAGCTTTTGTTGCTTTAGATGAAAATACCCAAGGTTTAGTCCACATTTCAGAAATCACGTACGGTTTTGTAAAAGAAATTGAAGAGTACTTAAAAATTGGTGACGTCATTCAAGTGAAGATTTTAGAAATTGATGAAACTTCCGAAAAAATAAGTTTATCAACCCGTGCACTACAAGAAGCACCTCCGCAAAAAAAGAAGGATTCTCAACCGAGAAAAACTTTACAAGATCGTGTAAACGAAAATGACGAAAATGGCTTTAAATCCTTGAAAGATAAGTTGCAAGATTGGATTGAGCAGTCGGGCCAATAAAAAAGACAGGTTTCCTTTAAATAGGAAACTTGTTTTTTATTATTTTTCATATTTAAATGTGCTGTGTTGCTATTCTTTCCGAAAGTGAAAAAGTTATTTAATGTTGATGAACTGGTATCAACTAGGATGGAAATTAATTCGTTCACATTGTCGATTTTCCTATTTATTAATCGTAATCTGTCTAGGTATAGAATCTTGATATGAAGCGAAATAATAATATAGAACTTTTGAATTATCCTTAACATTTAAATTAATAAGGCTTCCAATTTCAACGATAAACATTCGTTAAATGGGCACAATGTAATTGTTACTAGAATTTAAGGAGGAAACAATCCCATGGTAGTTCCATATAAATCTGAGCCACTAACAGATTTTTCGATTGAAGAGAATCGTCAAGCGTATTTAAATGCTTTAAAAAAGGTAGAAAGTGAACTTGGTGGAGAATACCCGTTAATCATTGGTGGAGAAAGAATTACAACTGAGCAAAAAATTACTTCATATAATCCATCAAACAAAACTCAAGTAGTTGGTAATGTTTCTAAAGCAACTCAAGAGTTAGCGGAAAAAGCTATGCAAATTGCTGATTCTACATTTAATACGTGGAAAAAGGTAGATCCAATAATGCGCGCGGAAGTTTTGTTTAAGGCCGCAGCGATTACACGCCGCCGAAAATTTGAACTTTGTGCATGGTTAACGAAAGAAGCAGGTAAACCATGGTCTCAGGCTGATGGAGATATTGCGGAAGGTATCGATTTTTTAGAATATTATGGTCGACAAATGTTGGAGCTTGCAAAAGGGAAACCGTTAGCCGAAAATCCAGGGCAGATTAATAAATATACTTACATTCCATTAGGTGTTGGTGTTGTAATTTCACCTTGGAATTTCCCCTTTGCAATTATGCTAGGAACTACAGTAGCTGCTGTTGTAACAGGTAATACAGTATTATTAAAGCCAGCATCGACAACGCCTGTCATTGCATATAAATTTATGGAAATTATGGAAGAAGCGGGATTACCTCCAGGTGTCATTAACTATGTCCCAGGTTCAGGTGCTGAGGTGGGAGATTATTTAGTCGATCATCCACGAACTCGTTTTATTAGCTTTACTGGTTCACGTGATGTTGGTTTACGAATTAATCAACGTGCATCTGTATTAAACGAAGGCCAAATTTGGATAAAACGTGTAATTGCTGAAATGGGTGGTAAAGATACAATTGTAGTAGATGATGCGCAAACAGCTGATTTAGAATTAGCTGCTCAATCAATCGTATCGAGCGCCTTTGGTTTTAGTGGTCAAAAATGTTCTGCATGTTCTCGTGCAGTGATTGTTGGTGATGAAGCGTACAATAAAGTAGTGGAACGAGTTGTAGAATTAACGAATGAACTAGTAGTAGGCGATCCTACTAATGAAGAAACTTACATGGGTCCTGTTAATGATGCTGGTGCTTTCGAAAAAATTACAAATTATATTGAAATTGGTAAAAGTGAGGGTCGTTTAGTTGCTGGTGGTACTGCCGATGATTCGACTGGTTACTTCATTAATCCAACGGTATTTGCTGATGTAGATCCAATGGCACGTATTATGCAAGAAGAAATTTTTGGTCCTGTTTTAGGTTTAACAAAAGCAAAAGACTTTAATGAAGCGATTGAAATTGCAAATAACACTGTTTATGGTTTAACAGGTGCAGTAATATCAAATAAACGAGAGCACTTAGAATTTGCTCGTCAAGAATTCCACGTAGGTAATTTATATTTCAATCGTGGATGTACAGCTGCAACTGTGGGCTATCAACCATTTGGTGGGTTTAATATGTCTGGTACTGATTCGAAAGCAGGTGGCCCGGATTATTTAACATTGCATATGCAAGCGAAGTCAGTTTCAGAAACACTATAATATTTTTGTCTTGATAATATAAAAAAACTGCAGGCGTTTTTTAACGTCTGCTTTTATTTGTAATGAAGGGGAAAAGTTGTCAAAAAACTATTATAAAAAACATTAAATTAATAAATGAATATTGGAAATAATTATAAAAGATATAATATAAACATAGTTAGCTTTTTATTAGCCAATTTATAAATAAAGTGTGTTACAATGTTTGCGAATCATATCAATTAAAAAACAAAGAGGCGAGAATATATGGCTGAAAATTTAAACCTTCTTACATCAACCCAGGAAGTAATTAAAGATGCATTGAATAAGCTTGGTTATGACGAAGCAATGTATGAATTATTAAAAGAACCATTACGTATGCTACATGTGCGAATCCCTGTTAAAATGGATGACGGTACTACTAAAGTATTTACAGCTTACCGTGCACAGCATAATGATGCTGTTGGTCCAACAAAAGGTGGCGTTCGTTTCCATCCAATGGTTAATGAAGATGAAGTGAAAGCCCTTTCAATGTGGATGACATTAAAATGTGGAATTGTAGACCTTCCTTATGGTGGAGGTAAAGGTGGTATTATTTGTGATCCGCGCCAAATGTCTATGGGAGAATTAGAGCGTTTAAGTCGTGGTTATGTTCGAGCAATTAGTCAGATTGTTGGTCCAACAAAAGATATCCCTGCTCCAGACGTATTTACAAATGCTCAAATTATGGCATGGATGATGGATGAATATAGTCGAATGGATGAATTTAATTCGCCAGGATTTATTACTGGAAAACCACTTGTACTTGGTGGTTCTCAAGGACGTGACCGTGCAACAGCTCAAGGTGTAACGATTGTTATCCAAGAAGCTGCAAAAAAACGTGATATCGATATAAAAGGAGCAAGAGTTGTTATTCAAGGTTTTGGTAATGCAGGAAGCTTCTTAGCAAAATTTATGAGCGATTTAGGTGCAAAAGTTATTGGGATTTCAGATGCATATGGTGCATTACATGACCCTGATGGTTTAGATATCGATTATTTATTAGATCGTCGCGACAGTTTTGGTACTGTTACAACTTTGTTTGAAAATACAATCACAAACCAAGAATTACTTGAGTTAGATTGTGATATTTTAGTACCAGCTGCAATTGAAAATCAAATCACAGCTGAAAATGCACATGATATTAAAGCAAAAATTGTAGTTGAAGCTGCTAATGGTCCAACAACTGCAGAAGCAACAAAGATTTTAGCTGAACGTGGCATTTTACTAGTTCCAGACGTATTAGCATCTGCTGGTGGTGTAACAGTTTCTTACTTTGAGTGGGTACAAAATAATCAAGGTTACTACTGGACAGAAGAAGAAGTTCAAGAAAAACTTTACCAAAAAATGGTTTCCGCCTTTGAAAACGTTTATACAACAGCTACAACACGTAACATTAATATGAGATTAGCTGCATATATGGTTGGTGTTCGTAGAACTGCTGAGGCTTCTCGCTTCCGTGGTTGGGTTTAATTTTAGTACAATAAAGCTATGTAAAGAAAGTTCAACTTTCATTACATAGCTTTTTTTATAGGTGTAAAAATAAAACCATCCTATTATTAATGCTCATTTTTGATTTGAGCAATGAAACTAAAAATTAAAGGGGAGTTTTCAATTGAATAATTTTTCATTTTACAATCCAGTTCGTTTGCATTTTGGAAAAGGGCAAATAAATCAATTAGAAGCAGAATTACCTCAATACGGAGACAAAATTTTAGTCGTGTATGGTGGGGGAAGTATAAAAAGAAATGGATTATATGATGAAGTAATGACGGTTTTAGAAAAGCTTAATATGAAGGTTTTTGAGCTAAGTGGTGTAGAACCAAATCCCCGAGTTGAAACTGTTCGAAAAGGTGTAGAAATTTGTAAAACAGAAGATGTTGATTTTGTATTAGCTGTTGGAGGTGGCTCTGTTATTGATTGTTCCAAATTAATAGTTGCAGGCGCTAAAGTTGATGAGGACCCGTGGAATATTGTTCTTAAGAAAACTCAAGTAACAGATGCATTACCACTCGGAACAATATTAACAATCGCAGCTACAGGTTCTGAAATGAATTCAGGTTCTGTTATTACAAATGAAGAAACACTTGAAAAATACGGTTGGGGAAGCCCACATGTATTCCCTAAATTTTCTATTTTAGATCCAACATATACATTTACATTACCAAGAAATCAAACTATTTATGGTATTGTTGATATGATGTCTCATGTGTTTGAACAGTACTTTCATAATGCGACAAACACGCCAATTACTGATGAAATGTGTGAAGGGGTTTTACGCACAGTAATAGAAACAGCGCCAAAGCTAGTTAATGATTTAGAAAACTATGAACTTCGTGAAACGATTCTTTTAGCTGGGACAATCGCATTGAATGGATTCCTAGCATTAGGGTCAAGAGGTGATTGGGCGACACATAATATAGAGCATGCAGTATCAGCTGTTTACGATATCCCTCATGGTGGAGGACTTGCAATTATATTCCCGAATTGGATGAAATATAATATTCATGTTAATCCAGAACGATTTGCAAGACTAGCTATAAAAGCATTCGGTGTAAGTGCTGAAGGGAAAACAGCGGAAGAAATTGCATTGGAAGGAATAGAACGATTAAGAGAGTTCTGGATTTCCATCGGGGCTCCAAGTAGACTTGCTGATTATGAAATAGATGATTCACAAATGGACACATTAGTAGAAAAGGCGATGATTAATGGACCGTTTGGCAACTTTAGTTTATTACAAGCAAATGATGTAAGAAAAATTTTAGAAATGTCATTATAAATTGAAAAATCCTTGTGCAATAAATATTGCTCAAGGATTTTTTCTTAATTATTTTCGATCACTATCCGTATTGTCTTTAGTTAAATGATGCTTCCATTCTGTAACACCATCGTCCTGATCAAAAGAAAGAGTCACCTTAGTAACACCTTTTTGATTTAAAATTAATTCGATTAGATGATCTCGAACTCCATCTAAATATTGTAACGATTGATCCGGGTTTGTTTCAGCAACAGCCTCTACATGAAGGAACTCTCCTTCTTTCACAACTTCTAATCGTTCAATATCTTTAACGTGTGGGTCCTCCATAATTAAATTTCCAATATGAATTAACATTTCTTCATCTGTTTCACCTATAGCCCCACGAGCATTATCAAGGAATACACGGCCTACAACAAAGAACATCATGACCCCAATAATCATTGACGCAATACCTTCAAGTGCGTAGTAGCCAGTGAAATGTGCAATAATGATTGCAAAAAATGCTAAGAGGTTCCCGCCTGTTGCGACTGCATCTTCCATCCAAACAAGCTTTGTTGCAGGTTTAGCGCGATTGAGAAATGCAATCGATTTTGGAATAGCATTTAATCCCGCTTTTTCTTGACCAGCCTCATGTAATACTTCTTTAGCGGCTTTATGCAATACGATTGATTCTAGTACAAAACCGATAAATAAGACCCCTAAAGCAATAAGTATTCCTTCAGATTCTGTAGCAGGATGAATAAAATGATGCCATCCTTCTTTGACGGTTTCATAAGATAATATAGCTACTATTATTACGGCACCTAAACAAACTAAGTTTACTACACGCCCAAAACCATTGGGAAAACGTTTCGTAGGTGCTTTTTTAGAAAGGGCTGAGCCGATAAAAACGAAAAATTGGTTTGCAGCATCACCGAGAGAGTGCATCATTTCAGCAAACATTGCAACATTACCTGTAAAGAAATAAGCTGCGCCTTTGATTATTCCTAAAAATAGATTAACTAATGATGCCACCAAAGAAGGCTTATTTCCACCTTTTAACAATTTGAAGATATCACCCATATAAGTTCCTCCGTTTAAGATAAAATTTCAATTTCGATATTTTTTATATATGGTAGAGAATGAAGCAAATTATAAATAGCTAATGTATCAAGTTTTAATAATGTTGATAAGCGTATATCTACTTCATAAAGTAACCCATTTTCTAATTGAACATCCCTAATACGTATATTATCTATAAACATTTGATTTTCTTTCATGAAAACGTGTAAATTTTTTATATTATTTTTATCGGTTAATCGTGCCTTTAAAGATATTTCTCTCATACGTATTCGTTTTGGTCCGATTTTCCATAATAATGGAGCAATTATTTCGATGCCTATTACTACTATAACTACTGTAACAAATGCCTGGATATAAAATCCAGCTCCAACGGCGATTCCTATTCCAGCTGCTCCCCAAATCATAGCTGCTGTTGTTAAACCGGTTATACTATCGTTTCCTTTTCTTAAAATAACCCCCGCACCTAAAAAACCAATACCACTGACGATTTGAGCTGCTAATCGAAGAGGATCGAGTGTAATATTAATATCGTCACGAGAAGGAACACTATATGCAGTATCTATAGAAATAATGGTTAATAAACAACTAAAGGTTGAAATGACTAAACTTGTTTTTAAGCCTACTGGTTTTTTCTTTAATTCACGTTCAATCCCAATTATTAAACTTAGAAATGCTGCTACTGACAACTTTATAAGTTCATCAAGGGAAAATGAGTCAAAAATATAAAATGTCATTCCTATCCCCCTTTATTTAATATTGCGATCTTCTACATTAAATGCCAAAATATGTACAATAGCATTTAATATATAAATATAGGAAAAAACATTTTATGATGGGAGAACTTAATTTATGAATAAACCACCAATTCATCCATACATACCAATATTAATAGGAGTTATTTCAATATCGCTATCAGCAATATTAGTAAAATTAGCAACTGCAGACGCTGGTGTTATTGCATTTTATAGAATGTTATTTTCAGTTTTAATAATGAGTCCAATCTTTTTCATGAAGCATACTCATGAAATAAAGCTAATAACGAAGCGAGACTGGATTTTTTCTACGATTGCAGGGGTGTTTTTGGCATTTCACTTCATATTATGGTTCGAATCGCTTAATTACACTTCTGTAGCAAGCTCGACGGTATTAGTTACCTTACAACCATTGTTTGCATTTGTAGGTACATATTTTTTCTTTAAAGAACCGTTAACGCTAAAAACAGTAATCTCAGGTTTAATCGCAATATTAGGGAGCTTTTTAATTAGCTGGGGTGATTTCCAAGTTAGTGGGACAGCTCTTTATGGGGATATGCTAGCTTTAATTGCCTGTGCACTTATTACAGGATACTTATTGTTTGGCCAAGATGTACGTAAAAGAATCTCATTAATTACTTATACTATGGTTGTGTATTCAATTAGTACAATTTGTTTATTTCTTTATGTTATTGTAAAAGGTGAATCCTTTGGGCCGTATTCATCTATGGATTGGTTATGGTTTTTACTACTTGCAATTATCCCAAATTTATTTGGTCATACATTATTTAATTGGGCTTTAAAATGGGTAAGTACAAACATTATTTCAGTAGCGGTATTATTTGAACCGATTGGCGCGGCTCTTTTAGCCTATATAGTTTTTAGTGAAAGTTTGATTCCTTCTCAAATTATCGGTGGGATCGTTGTAATTGTTGGTATCACACTATTTGTGATAGATATTAAAATTATAAAAAAGTTTTTTGTAAAAAACGCTTGATATTTAAATATCAATATAGTATATTATTACTTGTCCTTTGAAACGGATAAAACATTAAAAAGTATTTAAAAATAATGTTTGACTCGATTTCGAAAGTATGATATTATATAAAAGTTGCTGTTAGTGAATGGTAACGAAATGAACCTTGAAAACTGAACAACAAAACGTTAATGAATTAAACGTTT
>NZ_JPVQ01000048.1 GCF_000772965.1 Ureibacillus massiliensis 4400831 = CIP 108448 = CCUG 49529
AGCAGATCAAAATGGATTAGAGTTAGAATGGTTACGCCATAATTTGGATTCCGTTCGGTTAGATCACGGTTTTTGTATTAAAAGTCCCAAAAATAATTGCGACTTTTTGGAACAAACTTTAGAACCACCTTGTATAAAAAACAACTGTCGCAGTTTCCATGTCGATCATACGTTCCTGGATTTTTATAACGATCAAATTCTTAAAATTGAATCGGATATTGAGATATATCAAAAGTCAGGTAGAAACAGGTCAATTGAAATTATTCAGCCAAAGTTGAAAAAGTATAAAGAAATTAGAGATGGAATTATAAATAATGGTGGGGTTTATGGACTTCCTAAAACAAAAAGAGAAGCGAGAAACTGAACATAGAAAAGGATGAAATATAATGGCAAATCAAAATCCAAAAACAGAACCACTGCTTCGAAGTATTGAAGAAAAGAAGCAAAAAACAAAGCAAAAGGTTGAAAGCACCATTAGAGAGATGATTAAGCAGAAAGAGAAGATAAATTTTAATTCTGTATCAGTAAAATCAGGAGTTTCAAAGCCTTTTTTATATAAATACAGCGAGATTAGATCTAGAATTGAAACATTAAGAAAACAGGAAGAAAAATTGGATACACCAAATCAAGTTAAACGAAATATGACAGATTCCTCTAAAGATGTGGTGATTGAATCACTTCGAAAGAAAGTGAAGCATCTCGAAGAGGAAAATAAGAAATTGAAAGAACAATTAAAGGTCGATTGGGCAGCAATTTATAATGAAATAAATTAAAGTTATCCATATCTTTAATTACATGTAAACATTGAATGAGGTTCGATAGAACCTCATTTTTTTCCACGATACTATATATAAGCTCCCGATTCTGGAACAAGGTCTTTTACAGTGAATTTTTTAACCTTAACTCTTTCTAAAGCTTAAAAGTTTTGCTACTGGAGTCAATCCAGCTGTTAATCCTGCATTCAAGTTGCGGTTTGGTTTTTTATTTTGTTGTACTACCCTTTACATCTATAATGTATTCAATCGGTGAATTTCTTTATAGAATAGGAGTTTAGTTAAAATTTAGGTGCGTTTTTAAAGACTTAACTATCGGTCAGGTTAGAACAAGCCATTGTCAATAAAGAGATAAGTAAATGAGAAACGAGTTATTGTATTAGCTATAATATTTATTATTGGAATTACTATCAGGGCAATATAGATTGAGCTTTTTCTTTAGGAAAATTGCTATATTAAGAATAACTATCAGAAAATTTGAACTCACGGGAAAAATTCCTTACACGAAAAAGGGGGAAAAGAAAGGTTTGAGTAATAATATATAAAAGCCACGAAGCACGTTGATATGAATGCGTTTCGTGGCTTTTTGAATGTTTCCAACCCATCATTTGAGAATCGTTTCCCCTTTTTTGTGTATAGTGTATTTGGCAAGCAAAAAATGCATTAAACGGCAATCAAAAATGTAACCACTTGCCAACGAAATTTAATTCTGAATAATTGACTCCTTATAACGATAACTATCGCCTTTAAATACAATCAAATGCGAATGATGGATGAGTCGATCAATTACTGCCTCCGTTAATATTGGATCCCCAAAAACGTGATTCCATTGACCGAATTGAAGGTTTGTCGTGATTATGATGCTTTTCGTTTCATAACACATCGAAATAACCTGAAACAATAATTCAGCCCCTTGTTTGTGAAGAGGAATGTAACCTAACTCATCCAAAATCAAAAGATCCAATTTCTCTATTTGCTTAAAAAGCTTATTGAGATTACCTTTTTCATTTGCTTCTAATAATCGATTAACTAATGATGCCGCTGTATAGAATTTAACAGCTTTGCCATACCTTTGTATGGCATTCAATCCAATTAGCGTAGCTAAATAGGTTTTACCTGCACCTACACCCCCATAGAAAATTAGATTTTCTTGCTGCTCCATGAATACTCCATTTAATAGGTCTTCACTACTTAGTCCTGCTGTTAGGACAATGTCCTTCCAATCAAAAGGTTTCCCATTGACTTTAGGTAAGCTTGCTTGTGTAAGTAAAAGATTTGTTTTTCGTTCTTCTCGTTGCTCAATTTCTTTTTCAAAAAGCTTCAGTAAATACTCTTCATTTGATGTGGCTTCTATCTCTTGATAATGCTCTCTAATCCAACTTAATTTCAATCGTTTAGCGAATTCTTGAATCTGCGTACTCAATTTATTTCAGCTCCTTTTAGAAGCTGATTATAATGCTGTAGACCTCTAGTAGCCTCCGGCATAATAGGCAATGACTTTTGGAGATGTACTTCTTCGCGTATCCCTCGACCATTAATTAGTTGGTAGAATACTTGTTTAATTGATTCAACCGAAGGATGACCATGCTCTAATGCAATCTTCAGCGCTTCAGTAATTTTACTAAAATCATAATCTTTCATCACTGTACCTAATAACTTCAGGGCCTCTGATTTTTCAGAAGAAGTACATGAATTAAAATACGTTTGCCACTCTTGTGGTAACTGCTCATAGAAACTAGTATATTTAAGTGCCATTGGACGTTTGGCCATTAGATTTAAGTATGGCTGCCAATTAATCGATTTTCTATATTGACCATAGAGTCGCGCATGGCTAACGACTAGTTGATAATCATCTGTAAGAATATCAATCGAATTATATGAAATACGAATTAGAACCTTATTTAAAGCATATCTTGGTGAAGTAGAATATAGATTTTTTTCCACTTTAATATAGCCGTACTTATCGGCTTTTACTGTTTCGTATCTGATGCATTGGTATTCCTTACTTGGTAAAACCAAAAAGGCTTTCCGATCCTCTTCAAACAGCTGGGAGATGAAAGATTCCTTTTCATAATGGTTTCTCTCACGATCCTTCTCAGCTTTTTCCCACAATGTCTTATTAAGTTCGTCTAAGTTCAGTACGTGTAGACCAGGCAATAAATAATTGTTTCTCACATACTTCACCATTGCTTCCACATGACCTTTTTCATTCCCACTATTAGGATTACAAAACTCACTTTCGAACCCATAGTGTAGAACGAAGTTCTGAAATTCCTCTGTTAACTGCCGTTCGCCATTTGGCAATATCTTCTTTACGGCAGCTGAAAGATTATCGAATCTAATTGTTTTTGGAACACCACCCATATGGTGAAAAATCCGCTTTAATCCTTCTAAAAAACACTCTTTGTTTTGAGCAGGGAATACCTGAAAATAAAATGAATTACTATATGGATAAGAAAGAACCAGATAGGGTAGAGTTATCTGTTCCCCTTGATATTTAAACGGAGCTTCTCCAAAATCCACTTGGGCTGACCCAGGTTTGCTCTCTAGCGATAATGCTGCTTGACTCGCTTCATTTAACAATTCTTTTTTTCGTTGGGATATGTAGTTTCTTACTGTTCGATCAGAACCCTTAAAATCAAATTCCTCTTTTAATTGCTCCCAAATTCTCTTTGCAGTTCTACGGAATTTTTTCTTTTGTTTAAAATCTTCTAGTAACCATTCATCTACTATATGTTTAATAGGATCCATCACTGGAGATGGTCTGTCTTGTTTGATTTTTTCTACAGGACTAAAATCATCCTGTTCTGCATACTTCTTAACTGTTCTAGGATCTCTTCCAAGTCTCTTTCCAATCTCCGAATAGTTACTGTCTTTTTTGTTTACCTCATGTCTGATATAATTAATTTCGGCCACTGCCAACATCTCCTTAATACCTCCTGCGCTTGTTTGTCCCAACAGGAAGTGTATGTGTATTTTGGAATGTTGACAAGTGGTTTTTTAATTTGTGCAGGGCCTACGGCCCTTCTGCACAAATTAAATGCCATAGCTTACATTTTTATGATGCCATAAACAGTATAGCGTATACATAAGAAATTAGCGTATTATTATTCGATTCCTTCCGTTATCCTAACAATTTTATCGATTTTCAAGGAGATGGATTGATAGCAGTCTTTGTATAGACTTTTGCATATTTGCTTAAAATATAATAGTAAAGTGCTGAATAAACTGAATGCGGAGTTTTTACTAGTCATAACTAATCAAAATCGACTTAAATTTTATTCAATTGATTTTTATTCACGTCTTTTTCTAAATATTCTCTAAAATTATCTCCCCAATCACAAATGGAAGTTACCACGGGTTCGAGAAGTAAACCAATTTCACCTAGTTCATATTCCACTTTAGGAGGGACAACCGGGTAAACATATCTAGTAATTATTTTATCCTCTTCTAATTCCCTTAATTGTCTAATTAACATACGTTGATTGACATCTGGAAGGTATTTTTGTATTTCGCTTAACCTTAATGGGGATTGTTGGAGCAGACACCATATGATCGCTATTTTCCATCGTCCACCTATCACTGATAAAGCCAAATCTTTGCTAGTAAAAAAAGTTTTTTCTTTATATTGGGTTTCCATATATTATGATCCCTTCTCTGTTGTTATTTTGTTTATAGTGACAAAAACGTCAGTATTGTTCAGTGAATTATAATATGTAATTATGGTTAAAGTAAATTAGAAAACAAAAGAAAGAAGGTATTCAATTGAAAAGTAAAGCTGCTGTTGCATTTAAACCAGGAGAACCACTTCAAATCGTTGAAATCGATGTAGAAGAACCAAAAGCAAAAGAGGTATTAGTAAAAATACTGTATACATCAGTCTGTCATACAGATGCTTTCACATTATCAGGTGATGATCCAGAAGGCGTATTTCCTGCTGTACTAGGTCATGAAGGTGCGGGTGTTGTCGTTGCTGTAGGCGATGAAGTGACTTCAGTAAAACCAGGTGATCATGTTATTCCGCTATACACGGCTGAATGTGGAGAATGTAAATTCTGTCGTTCCGGTAAAACAAACTTATGTAGTGCCGTAAGAGAAACTCAAGGTAAAGGTTTAATGCCTGATGGAACAACACGTTTCTCCTACAATGGAGAGCCTATTTATCATTACATGGGAACAAGTACATTTAGTGAATATACTGTTGTTCCTGAAATCTCTTTAGCAAAAATTAACCAAGAAGCCCCACTTGATAAAGTTGCCCTATTTGGTTGTGGTGTTACTACAGGCATTGGTGCTGTACACAACACAGCAAAAGTTGAAGAAGGAGCTGTGGCAGCCGTATTTGGTTTAGGTGCTATTGGATTAGCTGTAATTCAAGGGTTGGTTCAAGCAAAAGCAAGCCGAATTATTGCTGTGGACTTAAATGAGGATAAGTTTGAATTAGCTAAACAAATGGGAGCAACTGACTTTGTAAATCCTGCTAAGTTTGATAAACCAGTCCAAGAAGTCATCGTTGAAATGACGGATGGAGGAGTCGATTATAGCTTCGAGTGTATTGGAAATGTTGAAGTAATGAGATCTGCTCTTGAATGCTGTCATAAAGGCTGGGGCGAAAGTACGATTATCGGTGTAGCTGGCGCAGGAAAAGAGATTCACACTCGTCCATTCCAATTAGTAACAGGTCGAGTATGGCGTGGATCTGCCTTTGGTGGAGTGAAAGGAAGAACTCAACTACCTGGAATGGTTGAAGAGTTTATGGATGGTAAAATTGATTTAGATCCTTATATCACACACCACTTAGGCTTTAAGGACATAAATGAAGCGTTTGATTTACTTCATAAGGGCGAGTCGATTCGTACGATTTTAACATATGGAGAGTGAGAAAGTGAGTCTTAAACTTATTGAAAAACATCGCTCTTTCGGCGGAGAACATTGTAAGTACAGCCATTACTCGGAAGTCTTACAATGTGATATGATATTTAGTATCTATTTGCCATCAAATAAAGAAATGAAAAAAATCCCTCTTATTTGGTGGTTATCTGGCTTAACTTGTACAGACGATAATTTTAGTCAAAAAAGTGGATTTCAAAGATATGCTGAAAAATATCAAGTGGCAGTCGTTATTCCAGATACTTCACCGCGTGGAGAAAATGTTGCTGATGATAAAGCATGGGATCTTGGACAAGGTGCGGGTTTTTATTTAAATGCTACACAAGAACCATGGGCAAAGCATTATAAAATGTATACGTATTTAGTAGATGAATTAACAGCCATTGCGACAACTTTAGTACCAAATTTTTCAGGAGAAGAAAGCATAATGGGCCACTCAATGGGTGGCCACGGTGCTTTAGTGATAGGCATGAAAAATCCGACGAGATTCAAAGCAATTTCTGCCTTTTCTCCTATTTTAAGCCCTAGTCAAGTTCCATGGGGGATAAAAGCTTTCTCCTCTTATTTAGGTGAAGACAAAAATTCCTGGAAAGAATGGGATGCTTCAGAACTGGTCAAAGAAACTAGCGTTCCACCTATTCTCATTATGCAAGGAACTCAAGACGAGTTTTATCCAGAACAATTGAAAGAAACTATTTTCTTAAATAATGCTAAAGAAAATAATCAAGAAGTGAATTATCAAAAAGTTGAAGGTTATGATCATAGCTACTTTACGATTGCATCATTTATTGAAGATCATATTAAATTTCATAAAAACTATTTAAATAAGTACTAACAAGAAAGGTAGATGTATTTTATGTCAAAAATTTCCCTTCACCCAAGATTAGATAATGGATATCGTTATGAAGAAGACTCCAATTTTTCTGGTGGAACATTAAAATGTTTATGTGAAAATAATCCTGTAGAAGTAGCCGTTGAGGCACAAACTATGCACAACCATGCGTGCGGCTGTTCTAAATGTTGGAAACCAGAAGGTGCGATTTTTTCTCTTGTAGCCGTTGTCGGTAGTGAAAATGTTAAAGTTTTAAAAAATGAAGATAAATTACAAATTGTCGATGAATCAACGCTAATCCAACGTCATGAATGTAAAGATTGTGGGGTTCACTTATTTGGAAGAGTCGAAAATAAGGACCACGCATTTAATGGATTAGATTTTGTACACACAGAATTATCTGACAAAAAAGGTTGGTCAGCACCTAAATTTGCAGCGTTTGTTTCTTCAATAATTGAAACAGGAACACCAGCTTCAAAAATGAGTGAAATTAGAAACACTTTACACGATGATCTAGGCCTGCCTACTTATGATGTTTTGTCACCTGAGTTAATGGATTTAATTTCAATCCAAGTAGCTAAATTAAAAGGGACTTATAGAGATTAAGCTATATGTAATAAATTTCAAGAAAACCCTATTCGGAAATTGATCTCAAATAAAAACAAGCTTATTTTTTTGCATTCTTCCATAGTCCTATATTAATATAAGAAAACATTCGGAAGATGCCTTCAAGAAGATGAAGCATGGAATCTTGGAAAAGGCGCAGGTTTTTATTTAAATGCTACACAAGACCCATGGGCAAAGTATTATAAAATGTATACGTATTTAGTAGATGCCATTGCGTCAACTTTAGTACTAAATTTTTAGGAGAAGAAAGCAACATGGACCACTCAATGAGCGGTCCATGTTGCTTTAGTGAGTGGCATGAAAAATACGTCGCGATTCAAAGCAATTTCTGCCTTTTCTCCTATTTAAAGTCCCTGCCAAGTCCTATGGGGAATAAAAGCTTTTACCTCTTATTTAGGGGAAAATAATCAAACAATAAATTATCAGAAAATGGAAGGTTATAATCATAGCTATTTCTTTATTGCTATTTTTCTAAATGAACATTTCGCTTTCCATATGAAGTACTTAAGGTAATTTATTAACAAAAATTAAGAAATAGTTATAAAAATAATTAGGTTGGGAGGGATAATTACTATGGATATTAAAAAAATGTTAGTCAATGACCATGTTAAACCATACTTATTAAATGCCCGATATGGGATTGAAAAAGAAAGTAATAGGGTTGACTTATCCGGAAATTTAGCTAAAACGGATCATCCTAAAAGTATTTCGCTGCGAGATGAACATCCGTATATTCAGCGGGATTTTTCAGAATTACAGATGGAAATCATCACACCTGTTTCTAACACATTAGAGGAACTGTTTAATTACTTAGCAGCGATCCATGATGTTGCTTATCGATCTATGGGTAAAAATGAAATGCTTTGGCCATTAAGCATGCCGCCACAGTTACCAGAAAAAGAAGAAAATATAGTGATTGCAAAATTGAAAAATGTTGAAAATGTTTTATATCGCCAAACTTTATCCGATACTTATGGCCGTCGTAAACAAATGATTTGTGGTGTTCATTTTAACTTTGAATTTGGCGATGAGCTCATTCGAGCATTATTTAACGCTCAATCAGAGATTAAAGATTTTCACCATTTTAAAACAGAGATTTATCTAAAAGCCACAAGAAACTACATACACTATCGATGGTTAGTCACATATTTTTATGGAGCTTCTCCTAGTAGTGAAAAAAATTTTTTTGAAGAAGATTCTTTGAATGGACCAGTAAGAAGCATTAGAAACAGTAAGTATGGTTATACAAATTCTGCTGGTGTTGAAGTCTCATATAGCAGTATACAGAACTATCTATCCGATCTTTCATTAATGGTTAAAAGAGGGCTTCTATCAAAAGAAAAAGAATTTTATTCACCTGTCCGTTTAAGAGGCGGACAACAGGTTTCAGATTTAGCGGTTCACGGTATTAATTATATTGAATTGCGAAATATAGATTTAAATCCTTTTGAAACGTATGGAGTTAGCTATGAACAAGCAGAATTTCTACATCTTTTCTTAATTTATTTACTATGGAAAGATGAAGGAGAAAATTGTGATGAGTGGGTAAAAATGGGCGATTACTACAATGATGTAGTGGCTCTTGAACACCCATTAGAGCATACAAAGTTTAAAAAAGATGCTGAAAATATGATTGATGAGATGGAACATTTAGTACAAATCTTAGATTTGCCAATTTCAGATACGTTATTTATTCATCTGAGAGAAATGCTAATGGACCCAAGTAAGACTTTAGCGGGAAGACTTTATAAAGAAAGTGGAAAAAGCAGTCAATGTCAAGTGGCTACGTCAATTGCTAAAGAAAATTATAAAAAATCATGGGATAAGCCCTATCAATTAACAGGATTTACTGATATGGAGTTGTCGACTCAGATTTTAATGTTTGATGCGATTCAACAAGGAATCCAAGTGGAAATTTTGGATCGACAGGATCAATTTTTGAAGCTGAAATTAAAAGATCATGTTGAATATGTAAAAAATGGAAATATGACAAGTGTAGATAATTATGTATCCACTTTAATTATGGAGAATAAAACAGTAACAAAGAAAATTCTTCACCAACATGCATTCCGAGTGCCTAAGGGTGAGGAGTTTCAAACAATCGAACAAGCTTTACGTTCCTATGATTTCTTTTCCACTAAACCTTTTGTTGTGAAGCCGAAAACAACAAACTATGGGTTAGGAATATCGATCTTCAAAGAAGGCGCAAATGAAGAAGATTATCATAAAGCAATCACCTTAGCATTTAAAGAAGACAATACTATATTAATAGAAGAATTTATTAAAGGAACAGAATATCGATTTTTTGTGATAAATGATCAAGTTTATGCTGTTTTATTACGAATTCCTGCGAATGTTAAAGGTGACGGTAAACATACAATCCAAGAGTTAGTCAATCAAAAAAATAACGATTCATTAAGAGGAAGCGACCATCGGACACCTTTAGAAAGGATCCAGTTAGGTGAATTGGAGAAACTTATGCTTAAAGGTCAAGGATATCAAATCGATTCGATTCCTAAAAAGGATGAAATCATCTTTCTGCGTGAAAACTCCAATATTAGTACAGGTGGAGACTCGATTGATGTGACCGATCAAATTCCGGATGATTATAAAAAAATCGCAGTGGATGCAGTAGCTGCACTTGGAGCTAAAATTTGTGGGATCGATTTGATTATTGAAGATACAAATGTTCCTGCGACGAATAAAAACGCTTATGGAATTATTGAAGCGAACTTTAATCCATCAATGTATATGCATATTTATCCATATAAAGGAAAATCTCGACGTTTAACTATGCATATCATACATTATTTATTCCCTGAACTATTACAAAGTTAGGAGTCAATAAATTAGGGGTACCCCTTCCAAAACTTTGATTTACAACAGTAAGCTATTGAATGACAATAAAGTTATTTACTGTTCAAATCTTAAACATGCATAACCCCGTTGAGTAAGGACGTGGTTAAAATAATATTGTTAAAATATTATGTATATATTTTCTGACGCTTAAAATATAGATATAAAATCGTTTGAATCTATATATTTCTCCACAATAAGCGAAAGAATTTATATTTTTACGTTTTCAGTCTCTTAATAATTTGATTAAGATTTAATTTTGTGTTTTACATCTATTTATGATAAGGTTCAACATTCAAACATGTAAGCGTAATTTATTTGAGGAATTACACACCGTTGCATAATAATGACATTTGAGAAAGGAGATTGAGAGATGATTTCTACTTATGAAGAAATTGTAGCTAGTTTTGAAAAAATTGATTCCGCAAAAGCACAGGAATTGATAAAAGGGGAAGGAGAAGCCGTTATCTATATTGGCAAGTCTGTATGCCCTTATTGTCAAAAATTTGTTAAAAAACTAAAAAAAGTTGCTGAAGAAACTGATACTCATATCTATTACGTTAATAGTGTGGAAGAATCTGATATGGAAGGTATTGCTGCCTTTCGTAATGAATACGACATTCCAACGGTTCCTGGTTTTATCTATACTAATGGTGACACAGTAAACGTGAAATGCGATTCATCCGTGCCAGAAGAAGAAATCACAGCTTTTATGAATAAATAATTCAATTCCAAAGTAACAAGTGTCTGCAGCAATGTGCTGGAAACATTTTTAACTACCAAGCCATATATTGATTTGAAAATCTAATTAGATAAATAGTGTTATTCAATTAAACCAGCTAATAGAAGCTGGCCGTTATTCCAGGATAGGGCGCATTTCTATAATAAGGAATGCGCCCAATTTCATTAAACCAGCTAATAGTTGTCAATAATTTTCATTAAAAATAATAAAATTATCATGTTATACTAAATTTGTGCATACCAAATAACCGTCCAAATTAGATTTGGAAAGTTCAGGGTCACTTGGTTAATCTGTTAAATCAAGCTAAGTCTTGGAAAGCAGTTTTGCTTTTTAATAGTGCATATATCCAATGTAAGAGTTTGTTTGCACAAGCTATTACAGCTACTCTAAATGGTTTTCCTTCTTCCCGCTTTTTATCATAAAAAGCCCTTAATTTCTTATTACGAGGAAGGATTTCATCCGTTGTTTTCTGCTTTCGACAGTCACGAATAGCACATTTAACGGCCATATACAAAGCTTGCCGTAGTCTGCTAGAGCCTCTTTTGGTTATTCGATTATAAGTACCTTTGAATGTACCAGATTCAAAGACACTTGGATCAATACCGGCAAATGCGACTAGTTTCTTAGGATGATTAAACCTTTCAATTTCCCCAATTTCAGAAACTATTGTGGCAGCGATTTTTTCGCCGATACCGGGAATTGATCGGATAATCTTTGATTCCTCAATACTATTTGCTAAAGCATCTATCTCATTTTCAAGCATGGATAGATGTTTTTTATATTCAAAGAGCATATTAATATACATATCTAAGCTTAGGGAAAGACTAGAATACAGGGCCTTCTGAAAAGGGTTTTGAGCTGCTGCAGTCATTAGCTTTTCAGCCTGTTTGTTTGCCCATTCTAAAGATCGAGAATTACAGAATTCTTTTATTTTAGTTGCTAATACTTCGATATTGGCTTTTAATATATCCTCTGAAGTAGGAAATGCATGTAGTATTTTCAAAGAAACATCCGAATATAGGTCTCCAAAAACATTAGTATATTCAGGGAAAACTTGATCTAAAACCGCCTGGAATTGTAGTTTAGTTTGTACAAACATGCCTGTAACATTATCGTGCTGTCTCGTAAGATGACGTAAGTTCGTTAGTTGGATACCACGCTTTTTATAAGGCTCTAAATCCTCCTTATAATACAGCTCGCAGAGGTGATTGGCATCAATAATATCTGTTTTTACCTTTCGCAAACTAGAACTTTTTGCTTTATAAGAGATGAGTGGGTTTACGATAATGATTAAATAGCCTTTG
The DNA here is from genome assembly GCF_000772965.1 of Ureibacillus massiliensis 4400831 = CIP 108448 = CCUG 49529. GTDB lineage: Bacteria > Bacillota > Bacilli > Bacillales_A > Planococcaceae > Ureibacillus > Ureibacillus massiliensis. The sequence continues at coordinate 12,025 of NZ_JPVQ01000048.1, forward strand.
TCCTCAAAATATTGAACAACTGGTGTGTGATAATGCCCCGTTGATTCCAGAACAAGAGGGGGACGTTCTCCTGAAATATCTTCTAATTCTTTAATGAAATCTAATAAACTAGCTAACCCATCAAGATCATGTTTTACTTTGAAACTTTTCTTGTAGGGCTTCTTTCTTTCCAAGTATGCTTGAACCTGACTTTCACCTTTCGCTACATCCAGACCAATGACTGGATTCATTATAATTCCTCCTTCAAAATGAACTTGCCGGTAACCCCTAAATCCTCTTTGTAGTGTCATAGCTTCGCTTGTTATACGAGATCAATGTCCCAACCAGCCTCAAACATGTTTCTACAAGTAGGGGGCGAACTGTTTTGCGGACGGGGTCGTAGCCCCACGGGCGCAAACGTTCTACCCCGGCTACAGTTATCATATATCGATATAAAAAATGGTCAACCAGAAATATTTTCTGGCTGACCTTATAATACGATCGGGCGCGATTCTTGAGGAATCAGCGTTCTTTTGGCTTTTAAGGATCATTATCTTGAATAACGATCAATAAAGGAATCGGGATATTTTTGTTAAAATTTAAGTGAGTTTATGTGGAAACTGAAACAGAAAGTATTCGGGTGTTCAAAGCCTAATGGAATATGGAATCAAGAGTTGAAGTAATGAGGCAGAATCGTAGAGGTGTTGGAGTGTATTTTAGAGTATTTGTCATAATCTCGGTCATATTATTAGGAGCCTGTACTAATATTCGAAATGTAATTTCAGAAGATGAAGCAAAACAAATTGTGTTAGATAATCATTATAGCCATAATGGTAAAACCGAAATACTTTCAGTTGAATTGAAGAATAATAAATACTACATAGAATGGGAAATAAAAGATAACTGTGAACGTGGGAAAGATAGCGTTAATAAAGAAGGGAAAGTTGAAATAGTTGAAGCCCAAATTTGTTCTACCTCATAGAACAAATTCTATTTTTAATTTTGTATAAATCAACAGACTGCCACTTATAGTTGTTTCCACTGGTGCTTTAGTGAAAGAAGAATAAATTAATTTTAAAGACTGAGACACTATTTTAGTTAAACTACAATCGGGCGCGTTTCTCTAAGAAATACGTCTGGTTTCATTAAAGGACAAAGTTAAATTAATAAAAAATTACAATATGCAAAGAATAAGAATTAAACAAAATTCTGAGGTGAAACTCGATGATTAAGCAATACTTAGTCTTACTAGGATTTGTATTTATTATTCTTATTCCTACGCAAATTGTTAAATCAGAAACTAATCCAGAAGCAGAAGATATGTATGTCACAGCAGAGGACATTATCTTAGACATCATATTCCCAACTATTGATAAAAGAGTAATCAAAGAGTATGGCGGAGAGAATCTTTTTGACTGGCAATGGAAAAGGATTATTGGTATTACTTACAATGACAATCATTCCTATGATGTGATTGTAAGAATTGAGATCCCTCCGAAAAACCTTAATGATGATGTCAAAGAAGATTTAGTTAAGGTAAGAATATCGCCATCCTGTGATAGTGAGAAGATTAATAAGCAGAAATGTAATCATCAATTTGAAATTAAAATTTTAGATTACAAACATTTATCTTCATAAGAATTATTACCATTACTCAACAAAAGGGCGCTTTTCAGGAAACAAGGAAAGGGCTTTTTTTCTAATGTTTTAGGGTTACTTAGAGTTCAGAAACTTATTAATATCTTAGATTATTGAATATAACTTCGTATGAAAAAGACTATCCTTGAACATAATAGAATTTAGATTAATAGATTTAAATAATAGGAGAGTGATAGTCGTATGTTATTATCTGAAGCGTGGAAAAAATATCAACTAGATAAAAAAATCGAGGGATATTCATCACTTACATTAAAAACATATCGTTTTCAATATAATCTCTTATTGCGCTTTTTTGGGGATATTGATATGAACGCATTTACTACGGAGAAATTAAAAGAATATTTAATACAGTCAGGAGTTCATTTAAAGCCTTCCAGTTTAGGCCACAGGATCCGTTGTGTAAAATCACTATTTAGATGGTCACATGAAGAGGGTTATATTCTAAAAAATCCTGCAGCTAAATTGAAAGAGCCAAAATTAGGTAAAAGGATTCCAAAGTTTCTCTCAGAATTAGAGATAGAACATCTAAGGGAAGCTTGTCAAACAACAATGGAGAATGCGCTATTTGAGTTTATGTATTCGACTGGCTGCCGTATTGGGGAAGTTGCAAAATTAAATCGCGATGATATTGATTTTCGAACGAATTCAGTTATTGTACATGGAAAAGGTGATAAAGAAAGAGAAGTTTACTTTAATACTCGTTGTTCAATTTGGTTAAAAAGGTATTTAGACGAACGAGATGATAAAGATCCTTACTTATTTATTACGGACAGAAGGCCGAAAAGGCGTATGAGTATTGATAATCTAAGATACATTATAAAACGCATTTCAAATCGAGCAGGGATAAAAAAGAGTATACATCCCCATCAATTACGACATAGTTATGCAACTCAAATGATTAATAACGGTGCGCCTATTGATGTGATCCAAAGTTTACTGGGTCATGAAAAGAGTGAGACGACAAAAATATATGCTCAACTAAGCGGAAAACTAAGACAGGATTTTTATAGTAAATACTTTTGACTATGGTATGGGGAGCGCCTATCGTAGCAGTTGGAGTATTATTAACTTCTCTAGGTGTAGGTGTTTATAATGCATTATTAACAACTTCTTTAAATGGGTATTATGATTCTACACGTACACAGTATTCTTACTATGTAGTAGTTAAAGAAAAAGAAACTTTTAAACACAATCAAGAGAAATATGTTGTCTATTACTATAACTCTGGAAATGGTAAACAGAGTACAAGAACTTCAGAAAGTGCAAGTTTGATATCAGAGGATGCGGTAAAAAAGTATGTTTTGAATATCAAAACATACTTTTTTGTTAAATACTAAACTTCTTATTTGGATTTTGCTTGTGCTAATACACTACCAGCTAAAGATCTTGCTACTTTACTGGAGCTTTTACTTTGAAGTACTTTAGAAGCTTTTGTAGCTAGTTTTGCACTTGAAGTTTTACGAGAACTAGATTTAGCCATTTAACCTCACTCCATTTCACTATTAGGGGAAATTAGAACATATATACTCTATTATTTCAAATTGAATACGGTTATGATAAAGTCATACAATAATTTCTTGGGGTTCTATGTGTTGCTGCACATTAGAATCCCTTTTTTATTTGTCTTTCGAACTTATTAATTTCTCTATTGATTTCACGTTGTGCCTTATTTAATTCTGTTTTCATTTTATTCTCGGCACGACGAATTTCACTATTTAATTTTGCTTTACTAAAACCTTTCACCATACACAGCTCTCCTTTCTATTATATTTTTCTAGTAAAAATTCCCCTGATTTCATTATAAAGCCTATAAATAAATAACACAACATATTGTGGGTAGATTTTTTGCATATACAATATGTAGATATTTTTATATTTTAATAGGTTTAATAGAATACTATCGTTCGCTTGGAATTTAGAGGGAAGCGAGATGCAACAATGACACGATGCTTCAGCATCGATGTGCTTGTTAGCAGACCTTTAGGACAAACAAAAGTGATAATATTTCGCAATCGGGTCATATTGTGGAGCAACCTATAAAGGGAATTGGATATTTATGTTAAAATATAAAAAGATTAATAAGGAATGTTAAAAAGCAACTAGGGGGGAATATAAATGAAAAGAACACTTACAATACTAATATCTGCTCTGTTGTTATTTATTTTAAGTGCTTGTGAAGGTAATAATTCAAATACAATTTCTGTTGCTGAATTAACAGACAGAGAAAATGCAATTCTTTCGAGTAGTTCAGGCGGATCATTTGTATTTGATTTCAATATAGACAAAGAATACGAAGAAGTAACTGTATGGATAGAAAAATATGAATTAGGAAATTTGGTTGAGGATAAAATAAGCGATTTAACGATGCAGGTAGAGGGAGATGGCTCTATTATCTTTACCACTTCCAAAACAAACTATATCCAAAAGCAACCTACATTTAATATTGCAATTAGCAGTAAGGGGGGCGTTAGTTCGGAAAGTGCCTTTGATCCAAACTTAAATGGTTTAGATTTAGATGATATGTCAAGTGTGTGGGCTCCCTTTCAAAGAGAGAACACTTTTATTGAAGGAGAAGTAGTATTAGGAAGTATTTGTTATTCGAAAGATGGAATTATGAATTCGCTTACCGCCGATTTTTATCAAGATGTTGATGGTCATATTAATGAATTAGAGAAATATGACGTTGTATATCTATTAAAAGCAGATTTTATTAAGTGACATCCCTCCACTTTGAAAAAAGATTGAGTAACGGGGCTTGTGTACAGTATCAGCAATAAAACATTGATGTATTTAACCTTTTATCATTGTTCTATGTAACGGTAGATAACGATTACCTGTATTTAATACTTCTACTAAGAATAAAACTGGAACTTTTAGTATCTTTGCTAACTGTTGGTTATGGTAGAAAGTCAATACTGTATAGTAGGGTCATTTTAGCGGAAAAAGGAATAATTATTAAACAATAACCTGTATCTATGATTAATTAATAATCTAAGATACAGGTTTTGTATTTCAATTATAATTGTATGGATGCATTTATACGAGCTATTAATAAAAATCAATTAAATGTTAAGTGCCGATTAGAAGAGAATCTTTATTAAAATAAAATTTTTTAAAATTGAACCTAGTATGAACTGATAATCGTCTAATAGCAGAATTTGAAGTTGATTGAAAGGGAGGGTAGTAGATTGGACAGAGAAGAAAAAGATTTTATATTAGAAAAAATAATGATCGAATATGGTAATGAGTTAGTACGATTGGCATTTACTTATGTGAAAGATGCAGGAATTGCTAAGGATATGGTTCAAAATACGTTTATCAAATGCTATAAAAACCTGGATACGTTTCGATTTGATGCACAAATAAAAACATGGCTCTACCGTATAACCATTAACGAATGTAAAGATTATTTGAAAAGTTGGAATTATAAAAAGGTACAAGTTAGAAGTTTTATAAGTGAAACAGCAAGGTCAATATTACCATCAACAGAAAAAACAGTTATCGATAAATATACTAACGAAGAAATGAAAGAGAATATCTTTTCTCTTCCGAAAGTGTATCGGGAAGTGATTTATCTATACTACTATGATTCATTAAATACTGAGGAAATTGCTAACGTTTTAGATATTCCAGTTAATACAGTGAAAACTCGATTAAGAAGAGCAAAACAAAGATTGGAGTCGATGATAAAGGAGGCGGAGTTTAATGGAAGATAAACGGATAAAAGATCAATTTAATAACATGTCTAAACAAGAATTAAGATTTACGAAAGAAGACCGTAATGAAGTGTTTGAACAAATTAATAATTTGGAGAATAATCATCATGCACAAAAGAAATCTCCTTTTTCTATTTCAAAACAATTCTCCATTCTTACAGCTTCTTTAGCAGTGGTTGGCTTGTGTATATTTTTGTTTATTCCCTCGATTCTTCATGGTAATTCTAATAACGGAAACAACGAAAGTAATGCTAGTGAAGTAGTATCTCAAGAAGACGAATATTTTACCACTCTATTTACGGTGAAAGATGAGAATAATAGAATACCTATTAACCTTTTACTTACTTATAGTAAAGATAAAAAGATGATGAAAGTTCTATCGATTCCTCGTGATACGTATGCACCGATATTGGTTAATGATGGAACTACTTCATATGATAAGTTGACACATGCTTATGTTTACGGTTCGGGAGGAGCTGGAGGTGAAAGTGTAAGAGCAACAGTTTCTAAGCTATTTGATTTACCAATTGATTATTATGCAGCCATTGATTTAGATACCTTTTCAACAATGATTGATTCAGTGAATGGTATAGAATACGACTTGGAAGAAGATATTCAAGTAAGGGCTATATCTCAAGTGGCATTTGAATTCAAAAAGGGGAAGAATCGTTTGAATGGAGAAGAGGTTCTGGCATTAATGATGGATGCTACATATGGAAGAAGCTTGGATGGAGAAGATCAAGTAAACCTCATTAATGCAGTTATAGACCAAGCAATAAACGTATTACCACAAAAACAATTAAAACAATTTACTACTAAAATAGAAGGAAATCTTCCAATTGAAAATTTGTTAGAAAATAAAATGGAAATTCAATTGATCCAATCGGTATCATTAATCGATGGAGGGAAAGACATAAGTATAAATGGGGCTTACTTTATTAAGTTTGAAAAAGATTTTTTAAATTCAGTTTCAGAGGAATTAACAACATTTAACTAAACGGAAATATAAAAAAATTCACATCAAAAATCGTTACCGTATCGTAAACGCAAGAGTTGTAGATCAATATATAAATGTTTGGTGTAATTAAATTTTCACTTGGGATGTTCTCTAATCAACAACTTAAAGGCATTAGATATTTAAGAGAAATGCTTTGTTCTAGTAGAAAACTTTGGCTAAACTCTAAAAAAGGACTTGTCTATTACACTTTGAATTTATTAATCTGATAGCAATGAAGATGGATTTGCGCTTTTTTACTTGAAAGGGTCAGATGTTTAAGAAAAACTGTAACATTTTTACATTTTATCAGACTAATTTAAAAGTAGTATTACTAAAAAATTCAAGATAAATTCAACTAAAAGGAGGGTTTTAAATAAAAATGATAAAAGCTACTTTAGTGTTTTTTATTCTACTTTTAATAACTGGTTGTTCAACAGAAACGAATAGTAATAATCATACAACGGCCGTAAAAACGAGTTCAAACAGTTCATATGTTGCAAAAATATTTGTTAGCGGTGAGGTGTTGAACACTGGTTTTGAAATAGCTAATGAATTGGGGCTTGAAGTTGGAGAACTCATTGGTACAGTCAAAGAGAAAACAGATGTAGAAAAGCGACCAACTGTTGAACTTACTTCAAATTTTTTAGATTATGGAACTGAAATTTATTCAGTAGAAGGGAATCCAGATATTGTTTTAGCCAAACAAGATAATGGAGATTATTTGGTTTTTAAATAGATTTTTAATTGTACTATTATGTGCTTTTCTAATAAGGTTAAATTAATAGTCTTCAACAATTGGGCGCATTTCCGCAGCAGAATTGGTACTTTTTCTTCATGAATGGATAAATAGAGGTGTTAATATGGTTCCAACTTTGAATGAATTGATTATTAGTTCTCATTACTCCCTTTTAGGTTCTATACCAAACAAATTAAGAGGATTAACAGTAAAATTAGAAAACGAAACGTTGTATTGGAAATGCTATTTTGATGGTGAACCAACTGAGGAAGAAAAAGAAATATTAAACGTTGCCTGTACTGAAGTAATAGCTGATTTTCCCATAATTAAGGACGTTAAAGAGGAATATTTAAATTATAGACACCCTTTAAAAATGGAAATGTTACAGTTTTGGGCCTATTTAAGATGGGAACAGAATTGATCGTTATTCAGTAATCGGGCGCAATTCTGCAGCAAGAATTGTGCTCCTTCTTTTTTTAAAGGTTCATTTAATGAAATAATACAATCAAAGCGGTTTATTGGAAGAAGAATACCTATAATAAATTATAAAATTGTTTAAAGTAGTGAGGTTAAATGAATGCAATATAATCAATACCTGCAAGTAATGACTAATACAAAGTGGGAAGAAATTAGGGAAGCTATGTTTAATTATCCAATCGATCAACTATGGAGAACAAAAGACATTGAAACAGGCTACATTTGCCCATGGGATGGGGAATGGTATTATCATTTTAAGTTGGGCGAATTTGAAACAATTGAATGGTTGGAGATTAAAGCAGAAACCGATGAGATAAGGAATGATGTATTAAAAATACTTAATAAAATTCACGTTCCTGGAGAGGTTTTTGATAATGTAATTAGAGTTTATGGCTATGTTGAAACTGGAAGATATATTGACTATCTTTAATTATTCCGATTTTCCACTATCGGGCGCTATTATTGAAGATCATAGTAGTTAGAAGATAATCAAACATTTTATAAAAACAAAACTTAAATCTGCTGAAAAGGAATCCATTTTGATCAATCTTTTTTTCAAAATGGATTCTTTTTATTTACCGTTAAATGCTGATTTGTTGGATATTTTGAACAAACTTTATTTCAAAGCTACAATTATTAACTCCAATATCTATAGATTGAGGCTCTATTGATAAGACCCTCCTAAACCTTGATATAACAATGTTTGTACCATTAACATGTGAATTGTCAAAATGCCGACGAAACCCATAATAGTAAAATGTTGATAGTATAATGTAAGTTATGCCCAATAATGTATAATTATTTTATAATAAAGGAGTGATTGAATTGCAAATTAGTAGTATTTATATTAAAAATTTCCGTGGCTATAAACAAGAAACAAAAACTACCTTAAACAATTTAACAGCTTTTGTAGGACAAAATGATGCTGGAAAATCAACATTACTTGAAGCTCTAGACATATTTTTTAATGATGGGAAGAACATCGTTAAAATGGAAAAGTCAGATATAAATGTTGACTCTGATTCAATAGAAACTGTAATCGGTGTAAGTTTCATAGGTTATCCTGAGGAAATAATTGTTGATAGTAGTGTTCCTACTTCCTTAAAAGATGAGTATTTGTTAAATCAAAATCTTGAATTAGAAATACATAAAGTTTATAAAAATGGCTCTCTTAAAGAAACATTTTTAATCGCTAATTTCCCCAATTGAATATTGCATCCTAAATAAGCCACTTGTGCGGAACTTTGAGCCA
>NZ_JPVQ01000039.1 GCF_000772965.1 Ureibacillus massiliensis 4400831 = CIP 108448 = CCUG 49529
CTAACTATATCAAGGCTTATTTGTCGATTTTAGTCTGCGAAGTTTGAGTAATTAATTTAGTTTTCACCTAACTTTTCCTCTCTTTATTATAATAACTATAAATTTAAACATTCTGCGCTTAAAAATTAGAGTAAGTTTCACCTCTACACATTATCGCTATATTTCTCTACTATTCTCTTTAAAATAAAAGACCAGAACGAACAAGTCCTGGTCCTACTTACATTTTATACGCTGTTAAATACCTAACCTTTAACACAATTTAATATATCCCCCGATAACATATAAGCGCCAGGCAAACCTTTTAAATATCTTAGATCCCCACTTCCAGACCAATCAATATCTTTCAAATTGGCTAACAAACTTGCTATTTTAGCTGAATCTGGTTGATTAGATTTAGGTAAATAATTTTCATTAATTATCTTGTTCCCAGCGATAGCCAATGCGTATAAACAAGTAATATGGGTTAATCTATATAATTTGTTGTCTTCCCATTCTTCAGGAAATAGTTGTTTAATTAAATTGAAATAAAATAGCGCTAAATTAAGTTTCTTTTCTTTAGATAGGTTCTCTAACTCTGAATTTTTAGTTAAATATTTTATAATGTTATATAAGTTTAGAAGAGTAATATTTTTCTCTTTAGTTCTTTTTCCAATTAAAGTACCCTTACTAAAGAATGGACTCTCTGGCTTAAGAATTAAATTAGTTGCAACCCAACTAATTTCATCACTATCTCTATTTAAATAACGACTTAATGAAGTACCTATCCCCTTCGCTTTTGTATTAATAACGTCAAACAATTTAATTTCTTCGTCTTCATCTAAATAGTGAAAAGCTAAAAATGGGACGTTTAATGTTGTATCTGTTTCTTTTATATATTCCTTTATTCCCCCTAGTCTATGTTGACCATCCATAAGCGTCGCTTTCTTCTTACAAATTAATCTTCCATAATTAGGACGATGATTATCATAGGCATGAAATTCCCAATTCCCAGCAGCATTTAGCAAGATAGGCGTATAAAGAGCATCTTCTCCTTGTGAAAGGTAATTTGCAAAGTCTTTACAACGTTTATTATCTATAGGACGTTGATATCCTTTTCCAGAAGAATCATTATAAAGTTTTGAATATGAAAAATTAACCGCTACCTGAGAGGATACAAAGCCTTGATAAGAAACACGACCCCTCATTTTGGATTGGATTACATTTTCTATTGCTATATTTGAAGGTAAACTATTACTCATAATAAATAGATCTCCTTATTAAAAATTTGATACTACGAAATTATAGTACTTATAAGTACAAAAATCAATAAAAGTTATATTATATGTATCTTTAACCCTTTTAAACCCTCACTTAGTCTTAAGATGAGGTGATTTTATGGATAGTTTAGTGAAGTTAGTTGGTATGAGGATTAAGGAAATAAGAAAATCAAAAAAAATGACGCAAGATGAACTTGCAGAGAAAAGTGGCCTTCAAACATCATATTTAGCCGGTGTAGAACGAGGAGACAGAAACATTACCTTACAAACGCTTGAAAAAATAATAGTAGGCCTAAATGAAGTACCTGCGAATATTTTTAGTTTTGAAAGTTTAGACATCAATGAAGGACACTTCGAGAAAAAAGAGTTGATTACGTTGCTACTTAATCTAATTCAAAATAAAAATGAGACAGAAATTCGTTTAATTTTAAATATTGCTACAGATGTTTTTAATACCTATAAAGGAAATTAACAAACAGCTAAAATCACAAGCTGTTTGTTTCGGACAAATACGATAAACCTCATATTTTGCCATCCAAATCTTCAAACGTAACATTGAATACAAATACATATATACGAATAATTATGTAAACGATGATAAAAATCAAACATATCTTTTTTATTTCACACAAATGCCCTTTGGTGGAAATTAATATAACAATGAGTTTTACTCACTCGGTTGAATTTCACCCAACTATTTTGGGAATATAATACCTCAGAAAATTGGGATTCATTTAGGATAATCGGGGTGCCGTGTAATATCACTTCACCCCAACATTTGACATAGAACCATTTTTAATCAATCTATTAAAACATTTTTACATAATCTTCACAAATCCTTAATGGAGTTCAACTTGGCGTCAAGATACAGTGTCATTGAAGGGAGTGTAAAAGATGAGACGTGCTTTACGAACAAAGATTTTAATTGAAGTTGGGCATCAAGAGGCAATCGAAATGGCAGATGAAGTTATGGATAAGTATGAAGTACATGAAATACTTGCACCTCGACAGGGGCTCGTGATGGTCAAGATGCGAGAGTCAGCTAAAAATTCACTGTTTTATATAGGAGAGGTTTTAATAACAGAAACGAAGGTGAAATTAGGCGACAGTTTTGGGGTCGGTATGTTAATGGAAGATAATAATGAGTTGTCAAAGGCATTGGCAGTAATTGATGCTGCTTATAAAGAGAATTTGCCAGAGACGAAAAAATGGCAAGAGACTTTAAACATGCTTGAGCAAAAGCTTAATAACAAGATAAAAGAGATAAAATGCTCCATTGAACGTACAAAAGTAAACTTTGAAACGATGAACAGTTAAGGAGGAAATAAAATGGCATTCCACCATACACAAAAGGCGTTTCGCACAATATTAGACGCCCTTTCATTTCCTGGTAAAATCAATCAATTAGACAAAAGCAAAAATGACATGGAGCCATTTGATTCCAGAACAGCTCTAGTTTGTGAAACGCTTTTAGATAGTGAGGTTACCTTTCATGTTGTTGAAGAAGGTCAATCTTTCGCTCATATTCTTCGCGTTTTCACTGGGAGCCATTTAACTGACTTAGATAAAGCAGATTACGTAATAATTCCGGAACAAACATCCGTTGATAGGGTTGTTGATAGTTTAAGTGTTGTAAAAATAGGTAATTTAGTGAATCCGCATAAATCTGCAACAATTATTTTTGAAGTTGGCAGTTTACTAAAGGGTTATCACTACGAACTAATTGGACCTGGAATAAAAACAAAGAACGAACTTCATTGCACGATTCATCCTGAAATAATCGAAAAAAGAAGGGAAATCAATGCAGAGTACCCGTTAGGTATAGATTTTATATTGATTGATTCACAGGGAAACGTAGTGGGTATCCCAAGAACAACTCAAATAACGGAGGTCATGTAGATGGGTTATGTAGCAGTAACGGGTGGTAAGGAAGCAATCGAAGCATCACTTCAACACCTAACCTATGAACGAGTGAAGCATGGGGAATGGATTGATGTGAAGACGATTAAAGCAACAATGCGCGGCTTTTTAGATCAAGTGATGTCCGAGAGTAGCTTATATAGCGAAAGCTTGGCAGCAGTTGCAATGAAACAAAGTGAGGGAAATGTAGAAGAAGCTGTATTCCTTTTACGTGCACATCGCTCAACATTGCCAAGGCTGTATTACTCAACTGTAACAGATCCAAGAGATATGCTTGTAATTCGTCGAATTTCTGCTAGTTTCAAAGACATCCCTGGCGGTCAAATTTTAGGTCCTTCCCAAGACTATTTACATCGACTAATCGATTTTTCGCTAATCACTGAAACAGAGCAAGATGTTAGGCAAAAAAAAGCGGAATTCGAAAGTATTGAAGTTCCAGAGGAAAGCTCTTTGCCATTAGAAAAACTCCCAAAGGTGATGGATTATTTACGCAAAGAAGGACTTATTCACGATTTACCGATAAATGATGAACAGCCAGATGATGTAACAAAGGAGAGCTTAACTTTTCCAAGCAACCGTAGTGAGCGACTACAAATTTTAACGCGAGGTCAAACAGGTGCGGTAGTATCTTTTGGATATGCGGGCCTTCGTGGTTATGGTTCATCTCATCCAAATGTGGGGGAAGTACGAGTAGGCTATCAACCTATCCATATTCAAATAGATGATGAGGATGAATATTATATAGGCTCCATTAAGTTAACAGAGGTGGAATCCTTTATACCTGCCAATGTCAGTGAAAATGGAAAAGAGGTTCTGGAGTTTGATATTGGCTATGGGGCTTGTTTTGGTCAAAACGAAACGAAAGCAATTGCCATGTCCATTCTTGACCATGCGCTAGAAAATCCAGAAAATACGCCTATTCATGATGAGGAATTTGTTCTGTTACACATTGATACTGTTGAGTCGACTGGATTTATCTCGCATTTGAAATTGCCGCATTATGTGACATTCCAATCAAAGCTTGAACAGATCAGAAAAATTAAAAGAGAAGGTGCACGCAAATGAGTTTGTTTCCATTCGCTTTTTTAGATGAACAATCCAAAAAGGAGATAAGACGTGCCGTTTTAAAGGGGGTTGCTATTCCTGGTTATCAAGTCCCTTTTGCATCTCGTGAAATGCCTATTGGGCGTGGGTGGGGTACAGGTGGCCTTCAAATAACCCTTTCCCTTATTGGAGAAAGTGATGTGCTAAAGGTAATTGACCAAGGATCAGATGAATCTGTAAATGCTGTTAATATAAAAAAACTAGTTCAAAAAACAACAGGTGTTGAAACAACGATTCATACAAGTGAAGCAACAATGATCCAGTCTCGACACCGAATCCCAGAAGTACCACTAAGAAATGATCAAATAATGATTTTACAAGTACCAGAACCTGAACCACTACGTCATGTGGAGCGCAGTGAATTTAAAACGAAACAAATGCATGCAGAAAGAGAATATAGCGGTGCTTACTTACTGTTGTTTGAGCAGATTATGCGCTATAACCAAACATCCCAAGGTGCAGATTATCCAGTTTTTGTCCATAACCGGTATGTTATGAATCCAAGTCCTATCCCTCGTTTTGATAATCCGAAAATTAATCAAAGCGAAGCACTTATGTTATTTGGAGCTGGACGCGAAAAGAAGATATACGCTGTCCCTGCATATACAAAGGTAGAATCTCTTGCATTTGATGATTACCCATTTGAGATTGAGAAGTTTGAAGGAAAAGTATGCAGAGCAACGGGACTTTCTAATGTTTTTCTAGATGAGTTCACAGATGAAGAGACAGGTGAAACTTACTATCTTTGCAATGACACTAGCTACATGCAAGAGTACTTAGAACAGAAAAGAGGGATATAAATGCATGTGGAATTACCCATTCTAAAAATTAGAAATTTGACAAAGCAATATGGAGATGGCTGTCCGAATTGTTTACAGGAAAATGCAAAATTAGAAAAAAACTTTTGCCCTATCTGCAAAACAGTCTTTGCATGTAAAAACGTGTCGATTGATCTTTACCGTGGTGAAATTTTAGGAATTGTTGGCGAGAGTGGAAGTGGTAAATCAACATTAATGAAAAGCTTGTATTTTGACGAAGAGATTACAGCAGGTGCTGGTTATCTAGAAGATTTTCATAGTGGTTCGTTAAATATTTTCACCCAATCAGAGCAACAAAAACGATTTATACGAAATACATTGCTAGGCATGGTCTATCAAAATCCAATGCTTGGGCTAAAAATGAGCTTTTCTTCTATTAGTAATATTGCAGAAAAGCAAATTTCTGCGGGTAACCGACATGTAAAAAATATGGTGAATAGAAGTAATGAATTGCTTGATAAAGTTAATATTCCTTTGAAACGAAGCAAGGAACCCCCTAAAAATTTTTCAGGTGGAATGCAGCAGCGTGTCCAAATTGCAAAAGCTTTATCAAGTAACCCACCAATTTTACTATTGGATGAAGTAACAACGGGTCTTGATTTGTCAGTGCAAGCTTCTGTCCTTGATTTAATAAAAACGATTCAGCGAGAACTAAATATTTCAATGATTGTCGTATCCCATGATTTAGCTGTCATTCGAATGCTAGCTGATCGGACAATCGTGATGTTAAATGGTCAAATTATTGAACAAGGATTAACAGATCAAATATTAGAAGATCCGCAGCATGCGTATACACAGCAGCTAGTATATTCATTACTTTAATAGAAGGATGGGGAATGATTAGATGCATATTTTAACGAACGGTACGATTGTAACTGAAAGTGAAATGTTAAAAAATCATGCAGTCGTCGTAGAAGATGACCGTATTGTAGATATCATTCATGAAAATGAAGTCGGTCAATTTGCAGATGCACATATTATCGATGCAAAAGGAGGATATATTTCTCCGGGACTCGTTGATATACATTCAGATTATATTGAAACGATCGTGTCACCGAGACCGAGTTCAATCATGGATATGAATCTTGGATTAAGAGAAAGCGAACGTATTCTAGCCACACATGGTATCACAACGATATTCCACTCACTTTCTTATTATGGAGATGACAAATATTCGCATAAAGCGATACGTAATCCAGAAAATGTCCAAAAATGTGTCAGTGCCATTAATGAATCCCATGACTCTGAGCATCTGATTCGACATCGCTTACATGCTAGATTTGAGATTGATTGTATTGATCAAATGCCAATATTAATTGAAAACATAAAAGCTAATAAAGTTCATTTACTTTCTTTTATGGATCATACACCAGGACAAGGTCAGTATCGAAATCTAGAAATCTATAAAAAGACTATGTTAGGTTATCGTGATATGTCAGAAGAAGAATTGAATGGGATTATAGAAGGACATCAAAATAAACGGAAAATTACCTTTGAAGATATTGAACGAATTAGCAAGCTTGCATTAGAGCGTAATATTGCAGTAGCTTCCCATGACGACGATGAGATTGAAAAGCTGAAGCTAGTAAAATCTTTTGGAACGACGATTAGTGAGTTTCCAATTACATTAGAAGTTGCAAAAGCCGCAAAAGAGCTTGGTCTTCAAACGATTGCTGGAGCACCTAATATTCTAATAGGAGGTTCCCATTCAGGGAATTTAAGCGCTGCGGAAGCCATTCAGGAAAAAGCGATTGATATTATTTGTAGCGACTATTACCCTCCTGCGATGCTTCATGGCGTATTTGAAATGAATGAAAAATACGGAGAGGACCTACATTATTTATTCCAATTGGTAACTAATAATCCAGCACGTGCAGTAAACCTAGGTCATGAAATTGGTTCAATAAAACCAGGTAAAAAAGCAGATCTATTGGTGATTGAACGGATGAATGATGGGTATCCAATGATTACATCAACAATGGTAGATGGAAAACTTATTTTGCAAACAAATTATCGATAATTAGGGGGCAATACCTTGATACAAGTTGAACATTTACAAAAGGATTTCACCATCCATCATTTAAATAAAACGTTACATGCAATAAACGACATTTCCTTTACTGTAGAGAAGGGAAAGTTTTTAGGAATCGTAGGCAAAAGTGGAAGCGGAAAATCCACCATTCTTAAAAGTATATACGGGACTTACCTGCCTCAAAGTGGTGCTATTTATTATGATTCTGAAAGCCTTGGGAGGATCAATTTGGTGACAGCTTCACCAAGAGAGATTGTACATCTACGAAAATATGAAATTGGTTACGTATCACAATTTTTATCTGTCATGCCCCGCACTACTGCCTATGAATTAGTCGTGCAATCAATCTTGGAAACAGGTGCTAGTAAAAATATGGCCCACAATGAAGCAGCGCTAATATTAAAACACTTTGATTTAGATGAAACGCTCTGGAATAACTATCCAAACTATTTTTCAGGTGGAGAAAAGTTACGATTGAATATAGCAAGAGCTGTAGTAAAAAAGCCTCGATTGCTACTGTTGGATGAGCCGACAGCAAGTCTAGATAATGCGTCAAAATTAAAGGTTCGACAATCCATTGAAAAGCTTAAAGCCCAAGGTACAACATTAATTGGTATATTTCATGACTTAGAGTTTATGGAAGGGCTATGTGATGATGTATTTACAATGCAAAAAGTGGTGGTGAATGCAAATGAGGCTTGATTTGCATATGCATAGCACGTATTCGGATGGTTCCGATACATTAGAAAGCTTATTTGAAATGGCAAAAGAAAAGGGGTTAACCCATATTAGTGTAGTTGATCACGATACGACCTCACATGTTCGACCAGCGAAACGGCTTGCTGAAAAATTCGGTATTACATTCATTTCAGGAATCGAAATTTCAGCTTATGATTTTAAGCGGAATCGTAAAGTACACATCCTAGGCTACGATTTTCGTGATGAGACACCTAATATCGATGAGCTGTGTAAGCCACAGTTACAACGAAGACATTTACATTCTCTTTGGCAGTTGGAGCAAATTCAAAGAGCAGGTATTAAAGTTACGTTAGATCATGTTATGCGCTATGTGACAGATGGGGGGATTCTATACAAACAACATATTATGAATGCATTAATTGATGCCCCATATACATCTGTTGATTATAAGACGTTATACCAAAGTCTATTTAAAGGCGGAGGGGTAGCATCTGGAGATATTCGTTATGTAGATGCCTTTAAAGCAGTAAAAGCCATTTACGCGGATGGAGGCTATGCTGTTGTAGCGCACCCAGGTCAATTAGATTCCTTTGATATTACTGAGGAATTAGTTTCAGTTGGCTTAAGTGGAATTGAAAAAATCCACCCAGACCACGATATGGAACAAGTAAGTCGAATTGTAAAAATTGCAAATAAACATAACCTGTTTCTAACAGGTGGATCAGACTATCATGGCAGATATGGCGCTATTTTAGAACCGGATCAATATATTTTACAAAACCCTATGAAAATACCATTTATTAATTAAATGTTAAAAAATGTTAATCTTCCTTCCGTCTACTTTTTTGTTACTTTTTTTGTGATTTAATAATGGTGTAGATGTTCTACAAAACTATAAGACTATTAGAGGGAGAATCATAAAGATGAAAAAACTTTTTTCCATACTTTTTTTGAGCATTATTGCAATCCTAGCTCTAGCTGGTTGTGGTGCAGATAACAATGGCAACTCTAACAATGCAAGCTCAAACACTGATTCAACAAATGGACAAGCACAAGAAAACCAAGAATCTGAAGCAAATAAATCACCAATCACAGTAGTTTGGTATCCAAATGAATCTGGTAATGAATTGAAAGCTTCTCGTGATGCGTTAGGTGCACTTATCTCTAAAGCTACTGGTCGTGAAGTAGAACATAAATTAACTACTGACTACGCAATTGCAATCGAATCAATCGCAAACGGTAATGCACAAGTAGCATTTATGGGTGCGCAAGGCTATGTTGAAGCAAATGCAAAAAATGCTGCAGTACAATCATTAGTCGTTCCATCTGGATCATCAGGAACATTAGATGATGCAGTATATTACAGCTGGTTAGCAGTACCAGTAGATAAAGCAGATGAATACAAAATTAATGGTGAATTTAATCTAGATACAATTCAAGGTAAAACAATTTCATTCGTATCCCCTTCTTCTACATCAGGATTTGTCATTCCGACAACAGGAATTATCTCTCACTTCGGTGAAAAAGAAGAATTTAAGGATATCACTGCGGATCAATTAGCAGAACCAAATGCTATTTTCCCAGAAGTTTTATTCGGTGACTCTCACCAAGGTTCAGCAGTAAATATGATATTAGAAAACTCAGATGTATCAGCATTTTGTGATACTTGTGTAGCAAACTATATTGACTTAGTAGATGGTGAACATAATAAACCAGGCGCAATCTACCGAGTTAAAGAAGGTGCAGCAGCTCCGTTCAATAACTTAGTAGGGAAAGAATTTATTTTAATCTCAGTAACACCTGTGTTAAATGCCCCGTTTGTAGTAAATGAAGATGTTCTAACTGCAGAAGAAATTGCTGCTTTAGAAGAGGCATTTGCTTCAGATGAGACTGCAAACAATGAGGAGATTTTTATCCCAGAAGGTTCTGATGCAGCAGGATTATTTGAAAAATCTGAAGGCGGTAATGAAAGATTCGTGATTGTTGAAGACGAATGGTTCAACCCGATTCGTGAACTATCTAACTAATAAATGAAAAAGAGAGCTTATATATAAAATCGACTCGAGAGCTTATATATTATAAGTTCTCTTTTTTAAAGTAAAGGGGTCCTGACAATGCCGGTTATATTAGCTGATGAAAGTACTGCGAGTGAAAAATTAGAAAATAAGGTATTTTCAAAAGAAGTGGGTACTGAAACGATTTTAAAAATCAAAGACTTATATAAAAGCTATAACAGTAAAACACCAGTACTCTCAAATATCGAAATGGAGTTAAAGCAAGGTGAATTTGTTTCAGTTATTGGTCCATCTGGAGCAGGAAAATCAACGTTACTTCGCTGTATTAACCGTATGATTGATCCAACTGAAGGTAGTGTCGTATTTGATAATGTTGAAATGACAGGGCTTAATAAAAAAGAGTTACGTAAACAGCGCGCAAAGATAGGTATGGTGTTCCAGCATTATAATTTAGTTTCTCGACTAACTGTATTTGAGAATGTCCTACATGGCCGCTTTGGTTATAAATCGACATTACAAGGAATACTTAGTATTTTTTCTGAAAAGGAAAAACAATTAGCTTTGGATATTTTAGATAAGTTAGGTATGAAGGAATTCGCATATAAACGGTGTGACCAATTAAGTGGAGGTCAAAAACAACGTGTTGGCATCGCTCGGGCATTAGTTCAACAACCAAAACTTTTATTATGCGACGAACCAATTGCATCACTTGATCCAAATTCGTCGAAGGTGATTATGGATCACTTAAAACAAATTTGTGAAACGATGGGGATTACTGTGTTGGTGAACTTACACCAAGTAGAAGTTGCAGCAAAATATTCTGGCCGAATTATTGGATTAAATAAAGGACAAATCGTGTTTGAAGGACTTCCGAAAGAACTATCAAACTATGCAATTCGTGATATTTATGGTTCCGATTTGGAAGATTTGTTAGTTGAATAGGGGGACGGAATCTTGAATGCAAAAATAGATATTATTAATAAAAAGCGTATTCAATTAACATTGATTTTCATCGTAATTATACTTGTTGTTTTTGGTGCAAAAACCTTAACAGAATTTAGTTTTGCTGATGGAATCATGTCTATTCCAGGGACTTTAATGTGGATGGGAGCTAATCTAATCCCTAATGCAGAAGCTATGGAAAATTTCCCAAAGGTACTGGAAAAGTTATGGGAAACAATCGTTCTCTCTGTTATTTCAACGACAACAGCAGGTATAGCCGCTTTGTTCTTTGCCTTGTTTGGATCAAAAACAACAAAAGTCAATCAACCACTGGCAATATTTTCTCGCTTTCTCGCTTCAGTATTTCGTAATATTCCAGTTGTTGCATGGGCATTAGTACTCGTTATCTCCTTTGGTCATAATGTTGTGACAGGATATCTAGCATTATTCTTTACGACGTTTGGTTTTTTGGTTCGTGCTTTTATGGAAACAATTGATGAGGCAAGTGTTGATTCAGTTGAAGCATTAAATGCGACAGGGGCAACATATTTCCAAATGGTTTTTAGAGGGGTTATTCCAGATACGCTTCCTCAAATGATGAGCTGGGTCTTTTTCATGATCGATACAAATATTCGAAATGCTACATTGGTTGGCTTATTAACAGGTACGGGAATTGGTTATATTTTTGATTTGTATTATAAACGATTGGATTATCCAACTATTGGCTTAATTACTGTCGCGATAATTGTTGTTGTCATCGCAATTGAACTAATTTCGAATAAAGTAAGGAGGTTGATTTTATAATGCAAGTTTCTGAAGCTTCAACAAGAGAAACGATACAGGTACGTAATGGTAAAATACAGATTAAAACATTTAATCAATCGAATTTTGTATTACAATTAACGTTAACCTTTCTACTGATTTTCACGTTAGTAGCACCTTTCTTTTTAGATTATAAATCAATTGATTTACAACGGGCGATTTTCTATACGTTGGATAATTTAAAAATGATGTTCTTACAACCAGCTTTAACACAGGTAACACTAGGAGCAGCGTTATATCAAATTTTAATAACTCTTGCCCTAGCATTTTTATCGACTATAATTGGGGCAGTTATTTCTTTCTTTTTGGCAATTGCTTGTGCAAAAAACTTGGCGCCTTCCTTTTTATCAAATGTCATCATCACGTTCAATTCTATTGTTCGAGCGATACCAACTGTACTTTGGGTGCTCATCTTCGCTATTGTTGCAGGTTTAGGTAGTGTTGCGGCAGTATTAGGGATGATATTACACACGATTGCTTATTTAACAAAGGCGTATTCCGAGTCATTTGAAGAAATTGATGGTGGGATGATCGAAGCATTACGTGCAACTGGAGCGAAATGGTGGCATATTATCATCCATGTTGTATTACCTCAAACTTCGTCATATATGATTTCATGGACATTTTTACGATTTGAAATAAATTATGGTGTTGCCATTGCAATGGGTGCAGCTGCGGCAGCTGGCGGTATTGGTTTTGAATTGTTCATGTCATCAAGCTTCTACTATGATTTACACGAGGTTGGTGCAATCACTTATTTTGCATTAATCATTGCAATCGTTTTAGAATTAATCTCTGTTCGAATTAAAAATAGTTTAATTGGAAAGTAAAATCTGTTGAATCATCGAATTGAAAAAGATTGTGAAGCGGCATTCCTTTACTTGGAATGTCGTTTTTTTGATTTTAGTATACTAATAGCTAGAAGTGGTTAATAAATTTATTAATATTATGTATAATAGGGAAAGTTAATTAAAAATTTTGAGGTGCAAAAAATGGGTCAAGTGCAAACTTACGAGGAAGTCATCTATAGTTGGTTTGATCATTTTCACGCAAATCCAGAAGTAAGCTGGAATGAAGTAGAAACAACAAAGAAAATCGCTTCTATACTTGATGAAATGAACATTCCTTATAAAACGTTTTCTGATGTAGCGGGGCTAGTCGCAGAACTTGGGCAAGGCGATGAAGTCATTGCCGTTCGAGCTGATATTGATGCATTATGGCAAGAAGTAGATGGAGAGATGAAAGCAAATCACTCTTGTGGACATGATGCAAATATGTCTATGGTATTAGGGGCTTTACTGAAATTAAAAGACGAAAAATTGAAAAAACGAATTCGATTTATTTTCCAGCCGGCCGAGGAAACTGGTGGTGGAGCTATTGAAATGGTGAAGCATGGAGTGATTGATGATGTATCACATCTGTTTGGTATCCATTTACGTCCAATTGAAGAGCTTCCTTTTGGTAAAGTGACACCTGCTATTCATCATGGTGCAGCACTATTCTTAAGTGGATCGATTCATGGCATCGATGCTCATGGTGCTAGACCACATCAGGGAAAAAATGCTATAGATATACTGTTTGCAATTCAACAAATGCTTAAAAATATATATTTAAACCCATTTGACGTTTATAGTGCAAAGCTAACGAAAATTGTTGCAGATGGAGGAAGTACGAATATTATTCCTGGAAATGCAACATTTTCAATGGACGTAAGAGCACAGAAAAATTCGATTTTGGACGAACTTCAAATTCGAATTAACGAAATATTAAAGCAAGTAAGTGAAATGTTTAATACAGAAATTGAATGGGAATGGGTAGATAAAACACCTGGTGCTGAAGTTTCTGATGAAGCGATGATTATTTCCAAGAAATCCATCGTAGAAGCATTAGGAGAATCCTATTTAGAGAAACCGATTTTAACTTCTGGTAGTGATGATTTTCATTTTTATACTGTTTTAAGACCAAAGTTAAAGGCAGCAATGATTGGAATTGGTGCAGATTTAACTCCAGGATTGCATCATCCTAAAATGACATTTAAAAAAGAATCATTAATAATCGGCTCAAAAGTATTAACAACAACCCTTCGTAACGCTGCAAATCAAATATGAACATACTTATTTCATGAGAAGGAAGTAATTATCTATGAAAATTAAACAAATTGAAGTATTCGCTATACATTTACCATTAATAAAACCTTTTATTATTAGTTATGCAACCTACCCACATATCTCATCCATTATTGTCAAACTAACGACCGAATGTGGACAAATTGGTTGGGGGGAAAGTGTGCCAGATGAGCATATTACGGGAGAAACACCTGCCTCTACATATGCTTTAATTAAAAATACATTAGCGCCATTAATGATTGGTAAAAACCCAATGGAATTCGAAAAAATTCATGATTTAATGGACAAAACGGTAAAACGTGCGCCTGCTGCAAAAGCGGCAATTGATATTGCTTGCTTTGATGTTGTTGGAAAAAAATTAGGCGTACCAGTTTATCAACTAATTGGAGGACGCTACCATGAAAAGTTCCCAGTAACCCACGTGTTGAGCATTGGAGCGCCCGAACAAATGGCTGATGAAGCTGAAGAAAAAGTAAATGAAGGTTACACCTCATTTAAAATGAAGGTAGGCGTAAATATTGCTGATGATGTGAATCGTATCAAAGCGGTTCGCGAACGTGTTGGAGAAGAAATTGCGATTCGTGTTGATGTAAATCAGGGCTGGGAAAATAGTGCGAATACGTTAAGTGCATTACGACATTTAGAAGATTTAGGAATCGATTGGTTAGAGCAACCGGTTGATCAAAATGATATTGATGGCATGGTGGAAATCAAATCAAAATCATCTATCCCTCAAATGATTGATGAAGGCATTAAAGATATGAAAGATATGCGTGAAATCATTGCAAAACGTGCTGCGGATAAAGTAAATATTAAACTAATGAAATGCGGTGGCATTTATCCAGCGATGAAGCTTGCGAACATGGCTGAAATGGCTGGTATAGAATGTCAGGTAGGGTCAATGGTTGAATCCTCTATTGGTTCAGCTGCAGGATTCCATGTAGCATTCTCAAAGAAAATAATGAAAAGTGTCGAATTAACAGGACCATTAAAATTCTCAAAAGATATCGGCGATTTAAAGGAAAGCTATCAAATTCCATTCATTCAATTAAATGAACGTCCAGGACTTGGCGTAACGGTTGATGAATCTATCTTGGCTGAACTTACACAACAATCGAACATTATAGAATAGGTGAAAACATGAATCCCATTATACATGAAGGATATTTAGGTGAGATACCCTATAAGGTTTTTGTTTTATCAAAAGCTGAAATACCTGAAGTGCTTGCTTTACAGGAGATTGTATGTGAAGCATTACCAAACAAAGAAATTCTACAACCATTATCAGAAGAAGAATTTTCTTATATTGTCAGTGATAACGGGCTATTAATTGGAGCGTATGTGGCTGAAAGTTTAATTGCATTTCGCGCTGTTGTCGTTCCTAAAATTGATGAAGAACATCTTGGTTATGATCTAGGATTAACTGAAGAAGCTGACTTGAAACGTATTATGTATCAAGAAATATCAAATGTTCATCCAGATTATCGAGGTCATGGCTTACAAAAAACATTAGCAAAAGTGATCATGCAGCAAATTGATAAGGATAAATTTGATTATCTTTGTACAACGGTCATGCCATATAACATCCCAAGCTTAAAAGATAAGTTTTCACAAGGCTTTTACATAATTGGTGTGAAATATATCTATGGTGGAAAATTACGATATGTATTTGCTTTAAATTTGCAAAAAAAGACGCAATTTGAAAAGGAAACATTAGAAATTTCAATGGGCGATATAGAAGGACAGCAGCAATTATTAAAAGATGGTTTTGTAGGTGTTTTAATGAAGCCGAAAGAAGATGATTGGGTTGTTGAATATCGTAAGCTAATTAAATAATCATTCCATTTCAAACTGATAGAGGCGATACCTTCCAAAAGAGGTATCGTTTTTTTATGTAAAAATTGTGCTAGACAGTGCATGATTTTCAAATTAGCACAAATGATAACTAATATAAGAATACATAAAAGGGTGGTGGTACGATGATGGAATTTAAGGAATTTGGTGATAGTAGAAATCCTAAAATCATGTTAATTCATGGAATGGCAACAACATGGGATATTTGTTATAAAGCTGCAATCGATGAATTGAAAAATGATTTTTTTATTATTGTACCAGTATTAGATGGACATAATCCAAATGAACAGTCGGATTTTTGTTCAATACAAGATGCAGCTAATAAGATTGAAGAATATGTCTTACATCAACATAGTGGGAAATTATATGCGGCAAGCGGGTTTTCAATGGGTGGTACCATTTTAATTCAAATATTGGCTAACCAAATTTTACAAATTCGTAGAGTAGTGCTTGATGCTGCTTATTGTGCACCCATTGGAATATTTTCGAAACTTTGTACAAAACTTTTAGTATCTCAAATATGCAGAGTGAAGGAAAATAGACCATTTCATTTTTTAATGAGGAAAGTGATGGAGTTTGGAAAGTTCGATGAAGATGCTTTTCGAAAAGCATTTTTCTCAGATATATCACAAAAAAGCATTATGAACTGTTTAGGACAGCTTCTAGAATATAAAATACCTAAAAATTTAAGCACTATAAAAGCAGATGTGACATACTGGTACGGAAGCCATGAATCGTTTGCTGCAAAATCAGCGAGAAATTTGAAAAAAGTATTACCGCATTTGAAGATCCGATCTTTTGAAAAATATGGACATGGAGAGTTGTTTACAAAATATCCTAAACAAGGGGTTTCAGAGCTGAAACGATTATTTGTTTAAGGACTTTTTTCGTTATAGAGTGATAAAAGCTACCTAAAGAGGTATTTTCAAAAAACCTCACAGGTAGCTTTATTTCATCGGACAGAACTCACAGTGTTGGAGCCCAGGAACATCCTTAGAGAAGCAACAGCTTTTTCTAACAGGCTTCCCAATCAGGTCAACAGGACTTTTTCCTCCTGTATATTGATAAAACCAAGATTTATTCGAGAAAAGCTCCCATACTTTTTTATCTTCTAATATTTCTAAATCCTCAAATGCGCGGTCTGCTAAGCTAGGATTTTCTAGTAACTCGTAATTATTCCAAAGCATGTACCCAAAAATGTTTTCCCATAAAGTAAGGGGGGAAATGGTTGTTGACTTACGAAGCTGGATAATCATTTCATGTACTTGAAATAACAGCTTGGAAATTACCCGTTCCCTTTCGTTATCTTCAACATAACGGAAATCTGTTGCAGTTATAAATGTACCTAATGTGTTTATGCCATATTCATGAACTAGGCTAAAGCGAACGTCTACTCGTTTTCCGTCCCAAATCATATCATAGGCAGCAAGCATATAAAATTGCGTGGCGATAAACATCCCATAACGTCTTCCGAAATGGGAAATCGCTGCAGCTTCTGTACCGGCATTTGTGATCCCCATCATTAAATTACGAAAATCGGTTAAATAAAAATCTTTATGTAAATTTTCTAAAGTGAAAAGAGGCTTATCTGGATTATCAGTATAGATGCTATAAGAATTTAGCATTCTTAATTGATCGTAAGTTAAAGCGGGCATACCTCACCAATCCTTTCATTAATACTATATCACTTAATTAAAAAATATGAGCAATATTCGTATACAAATTGAATAATACAATATAAAATATATAAAAAAGATGTGAAAGGTGGGTATTAAAGTGTCAAAAGTGCAATCAATACCACGTCCTTTAGTTCGAGTAAATCAATGGACCATTTTCATTTCAGTCATCGTAGCATGGGTAACGGGATTAGAATGGATTTTAGCTATTCCTTTAGTTGCGAATTTAATGGGGATATTATTTAATTTTAATCCGATAATGAAGTTTGTTAAACTGTTCCTAATTAAAGAGGGTAAGAACTACATTCCTGAAGATGTGACGCAACAAAAATTTAACGCATGTATTGCGGTTTTTTGTTTAGCGGGGGGATTCGTTAGCTTCTTACTGGGCTGGAATATTGCAGGGTACATCTTTACAATAATGGTCGCAGTCGCATCCTTTGTCGCAATATTAGGGTTTTGCGTAGGTTGCTTTATTTTTTATCAACTAAAAATGTTTAAATATCGCAGATCTTTAAAACAAACTTCATAAAAAAAGAAAGTGGTTGAATCAAAATCTATTCAACCACTTTTTTGATAGTTTGTGAGATTTGGGATTTCTTTGATTGCAACATAGTATGATAGCTATGCAATAGCATACCGATGACGATTATCCCTAACCCGGTTAAAGCAATAGGCTCTGGAAGAGGAACACTAAGGAGAAGCATTTCCCCGATAATTACAAACAACACTTCTGTAGATTGAGTTGCTTCGACAGCCGCAAGTTTTCCCTGGTCATCACGAACTCTATCAGTGGCAATAAAGAATAACACAGTAGCAATGACACCGGAGCTAATGGCAACGATAAGTGATTGGAATACCTGACTTGCTGACGGTAAGCCTACTGTGGATAAAGCAAATACTGCCATAACAATCCATGCTGGTAGTGAAGCGATCGTCATACCTAGTACTCTTTGATATGTATCAAGTCTCCCGTCACAAACTTCCATCATTTTTCGATTCCCCAATGGATAAGCAAATGCAGCAATGATGACGGGTAAAATTCCTAAAATCAATATGTCCATCGATACTGTCTGAGCTTGTGGTATTTGAATAAGAACGATACCTATTAGAATGACACAAGATATAAGTAAAGAAATAACAGGAACCTTTTGTCTGTGTATTTGATCTCCAATTTTCAGAGTAAATAAAGGTGCGAGTAGTACTCCAGCAACAATCGTAAGCTGCCATGTTCCTGAAACAAGCCATCCCGGCCCAAATGATGCAGCAAAGGTAAGTGGAGCGTAGAACAAGACAAACCCGACAAAAGACCAAACGAACCATTGAACAGGTTGACGTTTCATTTCATTTGACATTGGTTTCCAGCCTTTACGATAAAAGACGATTATAAATAGAAACGGGAGCATAAAAAAGTAACGTAATGAAGCGCTCCAAAGCCAACTCCCTCCATCAAGCTCCATGGAATGGTTTAATATAAATGTAACAGCAAAGAATAGTGCTGCTAAAATTCCTAGTGAAATTTCCTTCATCTTAAAAACCTACTTTCATACTGCGAGTTTAATAGATAAAAAAATGACTGATGCAAAACTTTTAAAAATATTCTGACATAAAAATAGGGAAAATAAGCGAAGCAAGCATTGTAGCTTACTTCGCAGCTTTTTTTAACTTTGAGCTTCAAATAATTGAAGAATTTCAATAATAACTTTTGTTGCTTGCTCCATCGTCTCAGCAGATACAAATTCATATTTACCATGCATATTTTCTCCACCTGCAAAAATGTTTGGTGTAGGGAGTCCCATATAAGACAATTGTGAACCATCTGTGCCTCCACGAATTGGTTCAATAATCGGCTGAATATTTAAATTTTCCATTGCTTTTTTAGCAATGTCAACAATTTCTTTTACAGGTTCAATTTTCTCGCCCATATTGTAATACTGATCTTCAATTTCAACAGTAATAGCATCTTCGCCAAATTCTTCTTTTATCTTCTTTTCAACTGCTAAAAAGTGCGCTTTTTTTGCCTCAAATTTTTGACGGTCATGATCTCGAATAATATAAGATAGTTTTGCTTCTTCTATCTGGCCATTAAAATTCATGAGGTGGATAAAGCCTTCATAGCCTTCAGTTTTTTCAGGTACTTCATCAGCTGGCATTTCATTATGGAATTGAATAGCCATTGTGATTGCGTTCACCATTTGATTCTTTGCAGAGCCTGGATGAACACTAGTACCTCGTGTTGTCACTTTTGCCCCAGCTGCGTTAAAGCTTTCGAACTGTAACTCACCTAACGGGCCGCCATCCATTGTATAGGCAAAATCAGCTCCGAACCTTTCAACATCAAATTTATGTGGACCACGCCCGATTTCTTCATCAGGAGTAAAGGCAACTCTTATTTTTCCATGTTTGATTTCAGGATGTTCGACTAAATATTCCATCGCTGTCATGATTTCGGCAATGCCAGCTTTATCATCTGCTCCTAAAAGTGTTGTACCATCTGTAGTGATTAATGTTTGACCAACGTATTTTTTAAGATTTGGAAAATAATTTGGAGACATTACTAACCCGTTATTAAGTTGAATGTCACCTCCATCATAATTGTCAATACGTTGTGGATGGACATTTGTTCCTGAGAAATCTGGAGAAGTATCAACATGGGCTAAAAAGCCGATTGTTGGAACCTTTTTTTCAGTGTTGGCGGGTAAAGTAGCGAATAAGTAACCATTTTCATCCAATGTAATATCAGTTAGCCCAATGGTTTCTAGTTCTTCCTTTAATAAATGTAATAAATCAAATTGTTTGTTGGTAGACGGAGTTAAAGTGCTCTCAAAATCTGATTGTGTATCAATTTTTGCATAACGTATTAAACGTTCAATAACTTTTTCTTTCATTGTATTTTATTGCCTCCTCCAATTGGAAATTCCAGTACGTCTATTGTATCATTTTCTTTTTGAAATTGAGTGTAGCAAGCTTAACGGGAAATTAGATGGATTTAAATGCTAAACAAAAGAATGAGCGAAAAAAGAAGGGGAGTCCAACACGTTTTGAAACATACAAAAAACATCCGACAAATCTTACTCAGGAAGATTTGTCGGATGTTCATGTTCTGCTATATAATCACGCATTTTCTGTTTGCGTATTGCAATATGTTCAGGTTTAAAAGCATTTAAGCTGTTAAACTTTTCTTTTTGTTCTGTAAAAATTAATCGCTCTTTACTAAAACGATTGATAGGCTCATTTTCAAAAATGTATTCTAAGTGGAATAACTGAAGCATTGCAATTTCAGGACTCTCTAAGTTATAAACAAATTTAACATTCCAAACTGTAGTATAGGAAATAAATTCATTTACATAATTAGTTGCATGGCGATATTTTTCTTTATCTATATCTAGTTCAATACTTTTATGTATTTTAACTAATTCAAGATTAATATCTGCTATGGAACGATAAAAATGTCGAACATGCTTAGTATGCATTTTTTCTAATGATGTCACTACTTGTTTATCCGTAGTCATCACAATCCCATCCCTTCAACTGTGATGTGTTTTATTATAGTTTAACAAAAATATAGGTGAATGTTTAGGAATCTAATAAAATTTTATCATTTTTTATATCTATCGAGTTGAAGGGGGAGTGTTATTTCCAGTTAAAGCCTTTAGACGCTAAAAATTCTTTCATAAATGGTCTTCGTTGTTCAATTAGGAAATCTGCCATCTGTTTTGTCCAATTTGCCATTTTTTGATTTGAGCTTCGACTTGCATAGTAATTTTCCATAATGGCATCATATTCATCCAGTAGGTGATCGTATTTTTCAACGTCATAAGTATTTTCATGTATAATCGCTTCAATTGGAAGGCGTGGTTTTGTTTCATTTCGTTTTGTTGGTGTTCCAATCGTCATTGCAAATAATGGGAAAACGTGTTCAGGTAAGTTAAACAGTTCGCTAATATCAGCGGGATTGTTTCGAGCTCCACCGATGTAACAAATGCCATAACCCATGGATTCAGCAGCTATAACAAAGTTTTGAGCAAATATTGCAACATCCGCAACACCTACTACTAAGTTTTCAGCAGTATCTATAACTATATCGACATCGTGTTTTTTTCCAGCCATTTGAAGACGTTTAAAGTCTACACAAAATAAGAAGGATGCACCTGCTGTAGAAAATTGGAATTCATTTTTTGAAAGTTCTCCCAGTTTTTGTTTCTTTTCTTCATCCGTTACCCAAATGACACTATAGGCTTGTACAAAATGAGAGCTAGCTGCCATTTGAGCAGTTTTAATTAATTCGAATACGGTTTCTTTAGAAATTTCTTCCCCTGTATATTTTCGAACGGAAGAATGACTTTGTTGTAGCTTTAAGACTTCATTCATTAATTTCTCCCCCTAAATCTATAATTTATATCAATGTTATTTTTCAATAAGAAAACCTTAAGGGAAAACCCTTAAGGTTATTTTAGTATATTTTAGTTTTAATGACAAAATAATCTACATTTTAAAGAAGGCCAATCCATTTCCAATAGGTCATACTAAAAATTATAATCAAGATATAGCCAATGATTGTAAGCGGAATTCCTGACTTTAAGAAGTCTTTCGTTGTAAACGCTCCAGTACCATATGCAAGCATATTTTGTGGTGCACTGATTGGTAATAAAAAACCGAAACTTATCACAAATTGTTGAATAAGTACAAACCCGATTTGATCAACATTAGGTATAGAAACAGCTAATGCAATAAAGACTGGAATCAGTGCGGATGCTAAGCTTGTTGCACTGGCAAAACCAAGATGGATAATAATATTAAAGATAGATACTAATGCAATTGTCGCGATAATAGGCATTGATTCTAAACCAAGCGAACCAAATACCGCATTTGATAACCACATGGCTCCATCTGTATTTAAAAGGACTGTACCTAGGGAAATACCTACTGCAAATACGATGATTGTACCCCAGTCAATTTTACTTGAAGCTTCCTTCCATGTGAAAACCCCGACCTTTGGTAATAACAAAAATGCTATTGCAACGATTGTTACTGTTGTTGTATCAAATGGATGAAGTCGTTTTTCTGTTGCCCATAAGATTAGTAAAACAATACTTGTAATAATCAGTGTAATTTCTTTTCTTTTTAACGGGCCAAGTTCACGTAATTGTTCTTTAATGACTTCTTTACCACCAGTAATGTTATTTGTTTCAGGCTTTATTAACTTTATCATAATGAAGAATAATGCAACGGACATAATAATCGAAAACGGTGCGGCATACATAAACCACTCGCCCCATGCAACATCTACATTAAATTCACTATTGATAAATCCAAGTGCAACTAAGTTTTGTGCTGCTGCAGTTTTAATGCCGACATTCCAAATGGAAACAGCTTGTGTCGCAGTAATAACAAGTAATGCAGCAAGTCTACTTTCATTCGATAATCCAAATGCCGCAACGATCCCTATTAGAATTGGAAATACTGCACCGGCACGGGCTGTGGCACTAGGAACGAAGAATGCTAAGACAATTGATACTAATATGGCACCAAAAACGATTGCTTTCGTTTTTGTACCAACCATTGATAAAATCCAAAGAGCAAGTCTTTTATGTAGTTTGGTTATTTGCATCGCAACAGCGAGAAATAGTGCTGCCGCAACGAGTGCAACAGAAGAACTGCTAAAACCTCCAAGGGCCATATTTAGAGCTGAACTTGTGCCAAACAGTTTAGAGGGATCAGCTGTAGAAGGAGCAAGTCCAATAAGAAGACCGATAAGTGAGATGATTAAAGCGGAACTAACGGGATAGGAGACAGCTTCAGTAACCCATAGTATGACGGCGAATGCTAATATGGCTAGTGCTCGTTGGCCTGCAATGGGTAAAACAGCTCCGTCATTAGGTAATAATGTAATAACGATCAAAACGATAAAGGCTAAAGTAATCCATAGAAAGTTAAAATGATGCTTGTTTTTCAATTCTTTGTCGGTAGTATGAATTGTAGAAGTCATTGTAGTTTATCCTTTCTTTTAATTCAATCGCATTTTTTTCTTGATTTACCTAGGCATTACAGATTTATGCTTAAAATTATTTTGTTATAACGCTACATTTAAAGTGTAGCATTTTAAAAACCTTTAATTGTTAATATTCCTTGAAAGTTCACTGAAATTAGAAATACTGTAATAAATTTGTAATTATTTCTCCATAATAAAAGACTTGACTATTTTTATAGTCAAGCCTTTCGTTTTTCATACAGTAATGACATTTGTGGTTCTAGACCATATCGAATGCGTTTAAAGTTTTCCATGTGGAGGACTATGGCAATGCATAGTAAAATAATTGAAATAATGAGTGGTATTATCGTATTCTCCATTGCTGCTAGCATACCTAAAACGACATAAAGATTAATTACGCCTACGATTAAGTAATTCGAAATAAATGAGATAATAAAAAAAGAAAAAATGGCGAACAATCCCACTTTCCAATTTAATGATAGAAGCACCCCAATTAATGATGCCGTTCCTTTTCCACCATTAAATTTCATGTGAATGGGAAAGTTATGTCCAATGATAACTGCTGCACCGGTTACATAGAGTAATACTACAATTTCTTCTGCAGAAAATGGGTAAAGGCTTAAGGAAATTTGAACGAATAATAAGGCAAAAATAGCTTTACAAATATCTATAAGTGCGACGAAAATTCCAAACATCCAACCGAGAGTGATCACTGCGTTAGTAGCGCCCGCATTTTTAGATCCAGTTTCTTTTAAATTGACCCCTGTAAGTATATAAATGATATTTGACCCAAGAATACACCCTATTAAGTAACCGACGATCAACACAGCTAATGATGCGATTACCAACAATAAAACTCCTTTCAAAAATATCTTTAATACAATATACTAGTTTGAAAGAAAGAAGTTTCAAAATATTTTAATTTTTAGTTGACAGAGTTGTTTACTATGAATTATAGTGTATTTAACGATGGAACATGAATCAAATACTCTTATCCAGAGAGGCGGAGGGACTAGGCCCTGAGATGCCCGGCAACCAGCGTGTTTTACGCAAAGGTGCTAATTCCTACAGATTCTAATTAAGATCTGAAAGATAAGGGGAGGAAAAAATTGCTCATTTGCAGCCCTCTTCTTACAGAAGAGGGCTTTTATTTTTTCCTAAAAGACCTCCTCGAAATAACTACGATCATCCATCGAAAAACTTTTAGGAGGAAGAAACATGTCAGAATTACGTCCGGAAACATTGCTGTTACACGGCGGTCAAAAACCTGACCCCGTAACGGGAGCAATTGCAGTACCAGTTTATCGTACAACTGCATATGCATTTGAAAGTACAGAACATGCACGGCAACTATTTGCCTTAGAAACACCAGGAAATATCTATTCGCGTATTATGAATCCAACTGTAGATGTATTTGAAAAACGTGTTGCATTACTTGAAGGAGGTACTGCAGCAGTAGCGGTATCATCAGGTGCTGCGGCTATTGCATTCTCCATTTTAAATATTGCAGGGACTGGAGATGAAATCGTTTCAGCAGGCTCATTATATGGTGGGACATACAATCTATTTGCGAATACATTACCACGTTACGGAATAACAACAAAGTTTGTTGATGAAAGAGATCCTGAAAACTTCCGTGCTGCGATTACTGATAACACAAAAGCAATTTATGCTGAAACAGTAGGGAATCCAAGTTTAAATATTCTTGATATCGAAGCAGTAGCTCAGATTGCCCACGAACATGGATTACCATTAATTATCGATAATACATTCCCTTCACCATATGGCTCAAATCCAATTGAATTTGGTGCTGATGTAATAGTTCATTCAGCTACGAAATGGATTGGAGGACATGGTACAACAATCGGTGGTGTGATTGTAGATGCTGGTAAATTTGATTGGACTCAAGGGCGCTTCCCTGGTTTCACAGAGCCAGATGAAAGCTACCACGGGCTACGTTACGGAATTGATACAGCTGCTGCAGCCTTTGCAACAAAATTTCGAGTTCAATTACTTCGTGACTTCGGACCAACTTTAAGTGCAGACTCGGCATTTAACTTTTTACAAGGTTTAGAAACGCTTCATTTGCGTTATACAAAACATGGTGAAAATGCAGTAAGAGTTGCGGAATTCTTAGAAAACCACCCATTCGTGGAATATGTTAATTATCCTGGAAATGAAAATTTCCCATCCCATGCACTGGCAAAAAAATATTTAAAAAATGGATTTGGCTCTATGCTTACATTTGGCATTAAAGGAGGGCGAGAAGCTGGTAGCAAGTTAATTGATAGCGTGCAATTATTCTCTCATGTTGCGAACGTTGGAGATGCCAAATCATTAATTATTCACCCAGCTTCAACGACTCACCAACAGCTATCTGCTGAGGAGTTAAAAATCGCTGGTGTAGGAGAAGAGCTTATCCGCCTGTCTGTTGGGTTGGAATCAGTTGAAGATATCATTGCAGACCTAGATCAAGCTTTAACAAAAGCGATATCAGAAAGTATAGCGAATACAAACGCTTAAAATTACTTTAATTTTTTAAAAAGGCTGTTCATTTGGCCAACATCTAAAAACTTTAGCCACTCATTTGGCAATCAATCATGATTAATTGGCTGTTCATCTGGCCCATAAAATTAAAATGCCATTCATTCGGCAGAAGGAAAAGATTAAAATCAAGACTATTCATTTGGTCTATGAAATTTAAACGCCAATCATTAGGCGAGAAAGAATATTAGGCCATTCATTCGGCAATAGAAAAGATTAAAATCAAGGCTATTCATCTGGCCCGTAAAATTAAAATGCCATTCATTCGGCGTGTTAATAGGTTCATATAAAATCCCCCTGTTCTGCTCATTTTATTTAGCCATTCATTCGGCGACTCTAGCTGTCCTTGTGGGCAGCTTTCTTTATTTAGTTATTGGTATATTTCAAGAGCTTTTTATGAAGAATAGTGATATTGTAGTTGGTTTTTGAATGGTTGATTGTAGTGTGTCTATCTGCTTTTTCCTTTTTGTCTTAGCTGTGAATTCAGTTTGCTTTTGCGCTTTAGGTGAAATGGGAAGGCTCTTAGTGTGAAGAAAGAAGTAGTAGCAACTAAAGTCAACAATAAAGACAAATTGAGTGGAATGACCTTCTTAAAAAAACAATTGTCCATCTTGGGGAGATTTTTCTTGAGTTCCTTATAAATATAGGATAAAATTTTTCTATGTTTATCTGATCGAGTAATTAATATATAAGTAGAATTTTGCGGAAAAAAGATGGGGGCGGGACATAAATGGCAACAATAAAGGCGGCCATCTTAGGATTTGGCACAGTAGGACAAGGAATTTATCACATCTTAAATGAGAAACGAGAAGAGTTAAGAAATAAATTAGGAATTGAATTAGAAGTCGCTAAAATATTAGTTCGCGATACTACAAAAGAACGTGTACCTGGTACAGCACATTTATTAACTGATAGTATTGAAGATGTGTTATCAGTGAAAGGGATGCAGGTTGTTTTTGAAGCAATCGTTAATGAAGAACCAGCTTTTACATACTTAAGAAAAGCCGTTGAATATAAATGTCATGTTATAACTGCAAATAAAGTAATGTTTGCAAAACGTGGTTTAGAATTGCAGGAACTTGCCAAAAAGAATGGTGTATTTGTAGGTTATGAAGCAACAACAGCTGGTGGTGTGCCAGTGATTAAAACAATGAAAAATATTTTATTAGTAAATGATGTTAGTCGAATTCAAGGGATTTTAAATGGTACATCAAATTATATTCTAACAAAAATGCGTGCTGAAGGGTGGTCATTTGATCAAGCATTAAGCGAAGCGCAAATGTTAGGTTATGCGGAAGCAGATCCTTATAATGATGTGTCAGGGCAAGATGCTTTTAAAAAGCTAATGATCCTTTCTGCGTTAGCATTTGGTGAACAACCAAATTGGGCTGATGTTGAAGTAGTTGGAATTGATGAAATTACTTCTGAGCAAGTGGAATCAGCTACAGAGCAAGGCTTGCGATACCGACACGTTGCTGAAGTTGAAAAGTATCCGAACGGGAAGATTTGTGCAAAAGTAGGACCGATGCTAGTTGATAAAGAACATCCATTATATCCAATTGACGATGTGTTCAATGCGGTGACAATGGAAACGAATTATATTGGAACTTTAACACTAGTAGGACCTGGTGCTGGCATGTATCCAACGGCTAGTGTAATGGTTGAAGATTATGCTGAAATTATCGGCAAACGTGCTGGATTTGTTGTATCCATTTAATCGATTGAAAAATGGACTTAGAAAAGAGGAGTGTGAGTATCTTTTCTAAGTCCTTTATTTTGTTATGATGTCGAAAACCTAATCCTCATCCTTTACATCGGGATCTTCAGGAATGGGTGTATTTCGCCAAATCTCAATTTCCTCTTTTATTCGTTCTAATTGTTCATGGTAAGTATCAAATTGAGCGCTATTAACGAGAAATTGTTCGCCATCATGGACAGCTTTAATGCGGCCTTCATAAATGTAGCGTAGCACTTGTTCCTCGGGCATCGATATATCTTTTGATGTTTCGGCAACTGTTTTATACATTGATGATGACCTCCTTTATTTTAATATTATTATAAAGGATTTCATTCGTAATCACTATTGTTCGCACATGAAAATTAGAATATGAGAGTTCATTCAATTGTGTTATAGCTATGATAGGTAAATTTTTGAAATTTATAGGGGATGAAGACTGTGAATCTATTACCATATATTTTTGTTTTACTAGCTGCGATGTTATGGGGGACAGTTGGGACAACTCAAACCTTTTTACAAGAAGGGGTATCTTCGATTGCAGTAGGAGCTGTTCGCTCTTTAATTGGGGGAGGCTTACTATTAGTCGTGGCCATTGGGATGAGAAAGATTCAATTCAAATCATGGTCTTGGAAATGGACCATTTTAGCCGCTGTAGCCATTGCATTGTTCCAATCCTTATTCTTCACATCAGTAAGATTTACTGGTGTTGCAATAGGAACAGTTGTTGCAATCGGGAGTTCGCCGGTTTTTTCTGGCATCATTGAATGGATGTTTTGGAAGAGAAGACCGAATAGAGTTTGGGGTATTGCAACAATCCTTTCCATTGTAGGATGTATTTTATTATTCGTAAATAAAGGAGAAGCGACTATCGATCCGTTCGGTATTTTATTGGCGCTTTGTGCGGGAGTCATGTTTGCCCTTTATACGAATTGTAGTAAACAACTAACGGAGAAGGAAGAAACCTTACCAGCTGTTGCGATGACATTTACGCTGTGTGCGTTAATCCTTTTACCATTTTCACAAGATGGAGTTAGTTGGATATTTACAAGTCAAAATCTGATTCCGATGCTATTTATGGGACTAGCTGCGACTAGTTTAGCGTACATATTTTACTTGGCTGGTTTAGAGAAAATTAGTTCGTCATCTGCAGTGACTTTATCGTTAGCAGAACCATTAACTGCTTCCATGTTAGGTGTATTTTTATTAAATGAATATTTAAGCCCAACATCGTGGATAGGGGTAGCGATGCTGCTTGGAGGGATTATTGTATTAACGGTGGGAGGGAAAAGAACGTCTGGTAAGAGTGTTGATCGTATTCCTGTAGAATAGGACGTAAATAAAAGTTGAGAACCATACTTTATGGATAGGGTATGGCTGTAATTACTAGTTAGTGAGGAAAGTTTATCTTGTCGAGGACAAAACTTTTTTGGTGAGCGGAGGGAATGTCCTCGAAACCGTGTCTCGGGGACAAAATGCGACTTCGGAACAAG
>NZ_JPVQ01000040.1 GCF_000772965.1 Ureibacillus massiliensis 4400831 = CIP 108448 = CCUG 49529
TAGCATCAACTATTGAACCTAATTATTTATGTGCGAAGTTTGAGTTAATATTCCCGATTGAATTTTCGTTTAATTTAATTTTCCCATCTTTGTGTAATTCCTTCCAAGTATGAACGTCCTTCCGATATAAAATTTCAGAAAATCGAAAAATATCTACATTCATTTCTAAGCCTACTTTATAAGTTTGCTCAATTTCATTTTTTACAGCTTTCATAACTTGTTCTTTGACTTTATCTGGTGTCAAATTATCATCGAAGCTTGCCAAAGAGGCATTTAAATTAATATGGATGTCAAATTTAACATCTTTTCCAATAATGTTAGGTACTATTTTTACCTTTATGTTTTGGAGAGTTGCAGATAAATACTTATCTTTATCATAACTAGTAGTAATTTCGCCTCTTACTGTTTCATTAGACATCCACTGAAGTCCGTTGGCATTTTCCCCTTCAATTAAACCTT
Organism: Ureibacillus massiliensis 4400831 = CIP 108448 = CCUG 49529; assembly: GCF_000772965.1. Taxonomy (GTDB): domain Bacteria; phylum Bacillota; class Bacilli; order Bacillales_A; family Planococcaceae; genus Ureibacillus; species Ureibacillus massiliensis. Next base: position 460 of record NZ_JPVQ01000040.1, read on the forward strand.
TAAATTCATTTGGTGAAACAATGCCTACTCCACTGATTTCTGTTGAAGACAATGGGGTATTTTGTGTTTGCCAATCCTTTTTCAGTTTCACATATGGAATTTTAGCTTCGTGACTTGGTTCGTTGAGCTTTATAATTAAATTTCTGAAATTAATAGGTGCAATAAAAGATTCTTGCTCATAGGAATTTGTTGGATCTGCTATTTTAGTTAAAGTGATTGATTTTTTAAGAATAGGAAGGTCTGTTAAAAATTGTTCCAACGGTTCATCTGTACAATATACCCAAGTATTATATCTAGTATCACTAAAACGAGTAATCGCATTAATAATTGAGTTGAACCTTTCGTTTTGTAATGCCTCAATACTGAAAACGACAAAAGAAAAGTGGCCCCAAAATACTCTTTCATCAATTGCGTGATAGAGTTTAAATAATGCTTCATCAATTGTTTTTCCAGAAGCTGATGACACTTGTGATTGTATGACATCTTGATTTACTTGTTCCGTTTTTGCTACGTTTGCAAAACTAATAATTTGAATGGATACTATATATTCTTCATCTTGATAATCAATTCCAGCACCAAAAGCATAATACATCCGTTCGGGTTCATTTAAATCCCAACATCCAGATAGTAAAATTACCATTGGAATTAGGAGGATTAAAAAACTTTTATTCTTCATGACTATCCCTCATTATTTCGTGAGTCGTCTTGGGGATCTAGAAAATTTGGCCTATCTTTATAGTTATCCTTTGAAAGCCTAAATAAGGTTTTTCTAATATTTGACCAGCTTAAATCTGCTGAAATATTTAAATATGGAATACCGAATACTCTTGTGTTAGCGATATAAAGAATAAGGAGATATAAACAAATAAAAAATCCAAATAAACCAAATATAGCTGTAACAAGTACGAAAATAATCCGAGCAATACTAATCAATGATTCTAAAGCTTGATTAACAACTGTATAGGAAGCAATTGTTGAAATCGCAATAATTACGACCATTGCTGGGCTCGTAATCCCTGATCGAATGGCAGCATCTCCAATTATTAATCCACCGATAACTCCAATAATCCCACCTATTTTAGAGGGAAGACGTAAACTTGCTTCACGAAGTATTTCAAAGATGATAAGAATTAATATCATCTCTAATACTTCAGGAAAAGGTAAGCCTATATTTGTAATAACGACTGTTGCAAGTAATTGTAAAGGTAATTGATCTTGGTGAAATAAAGTTAAAGCTAACCAAAAAGCGGGAAGTGCAACGCCTAAAAAAATACCTAGTAGCCTTAAAACTCTTTCAAACGTACTAAACACAATAGGTGTATCATAATCTTCACCAGTTTTTAATAAGTAAAAAAAATTCACTGGTGTTATGATGCTATATGCAACACCATCGACCATTATTAGAAATCTTCCTCGAATCAGCGATTGTATAGCAAAGTCTGGTCTACCTGTATAATTAGTAGTTGGTAGTAGCCAATTTTTCTTGTTTATAAATTCCATTAATGATTCAGCACTAATAATAATATCTGTATCGATCTTTTGTAACTGATGTTTAAGTTCGGTTAAGATATCTTTATTTACGATATCATCAAAATAGAGAAGAGCGATCATCGTTTTAGAACGTCTGCCGATTTCCATTTTTTCAACAGAAAGGGAGTTTGTCGGCAGCCGCTTTCTTATAAGGGCAATGTTTGTTGATAGATCCTCAATAAAATTATCCCTAGGTCCCTTTACAAGTACTTCCATATTTGTTTCTTCAACACTACGGTTAGGTTTTCTTGTAATATTACAAGAGTAAAGAAGCTGTAGATCCTCAAAATAAATAATTAGATTCCCACTAAAGACATCTTTAATGATATCCTCTGTTTTTGATATTTTTTTAATCTCTGGGATTGTTAATTGTTCAATTTGATTTTCATCTAATCCCTGGTTATCAGAATCTTTATAGAGTTTTTCTATGTTAGGAAGTACTACCGTATATAACATTTGCTGATCAACCATTGAGTCACATTTAATAAAAAAAACTTTCGATTGCTGGAATGTGAACTCATGAAAAATGATGTCATCAGAATTCTGAAATAAGTCTTTTAGTTTGGTAATCATGGGTAATGATTGTCCTGATGTGTCCATTTATTATGTTCCACTACCTTCTGATTTCTGATTATTTGTTTGATTACTGTTTTTTTTCTTTTGTGTTCTCGAGAAAAGGGCTACGGTTGCTAAAACAATTGATAAAGTTAAGAAAAATAATAATGTTGAGATTAAAAATCCATGGGTATTTAAATCTAAAAATATACTGTCATCTATTAGGAACAAAGACAAATTGATAATAAAAAATGGTGGAGCTAGATAGGTCCATATTTTTTTCTTTTTCCAGTAATATTTAATATGTCCGCTGCGATGAATAATAATAACCCAACTCTAATAAAAGTTCCTGTTAACCACTGATAAATTGATAAGAAATCCATATGTTCAATAAATCGACCAATTGTAACTAGTCCCCATTCTTCATATGCAGGATAGCGTTGTTTCGCAGCTTCCTCTGGACCAAATGCTGTTATTGCACCGATGAGAGGACCCATTGTCAAACCAAGTAAAATAAAAACCATTATAGCAAGATGGTACCATTTTAACTTCTGCTTAAAATGATGCTGAAGAAATAGAAGTAAACATAATTCTATAAAACCAGAAGCAGGGTAAACAGCTCCTTTTATAACTGGAGTTAACCCATTTTCGAAAAAAGGAAAAAGGTAGCTGTAATCTTTTACTTGTAAATTAGCAAAGGCGACAAAAAATCCAAAGATTACAACGAAAAATAATACAAACGCATTAACAATAACGATTGTTAAAATATTTGTAGAAGCAAGTAATAGACAAAGTATGATATAGATTACTACAAGCAATAACATTGGAGTTTCTACTAAAAAAGTTGTAGATATCCAAAGAATCGTTTCACGCATTGAAAAAGCTGCAAGAAATAGTATAAATAGAACAGTACTATACAATATTATGATTGAACCGACTTTACCGATTTTTTCTTCTAACCAATGTTTAATCGGTTGCTGATTTGATATATTTTGAATAAAAATAATGATAAATAACCAAAGTAATATGAAAATTGCAGCAAGAATAACAGATGCCCATCCATCTCTTTTTGCAGTCTCTAAAATAGGGGGAAGGATAGTAACGTGATTTTTTAAACCGATAACAGTCATAACTAAAAAAATGACATGTAAAATGCTAATCTGCCCTAATTTACCCATAGGATCCCCCTTAAAAATAAATACTCATTCATAGCTTTGACATGTTTATTGAAAATTAGTATCAATTTGGAAATGAAAAAGCGTGAGAAAAACATTTGGACTGCTCCCTGTCAAGTAGACAGTGGAAATAATAAAAATTGAACTAAGCGGATTGAACTCTGAATTCTAGAGGGCTCAGGCCGTTTAGTCGTTTTTGATAACGTTGATGATTGTAAAAGTAAATATACACATCAATTGCTTTTCTTAATTCCTCTAACGACTGGAATTCCCGTAAATAATACATTTCTGATTTCAGTGTACCCCAAAAATTCTCGATTGGAGCGTTGTCCAAACAACGGCCAACTCGAGACATACTGTGCGTCATTTTGGCGCCATCTACGATGCGTTTAAATCCCTTCGAAGTATATTGAAAGCCACGATCACTATGAATCATCGGAAAGTCGCCAGTGGGTAATTGTTCTATCACTGGAATAATCGTGTCAAAAACTAAACGATTATTATTGGATTTTCCTAGTTTATAACCAACGATTGACCCATCGTGTAAATCAATAATCGCACTTAGATAGGCTTTTCTTCCGACACCATATTTGAATTCGGTAATATCTGTACACCATTTTTCATTTGGCTTAGAAGCCTTAAAATCGCGATTTAACAGATTTTCTGCAACGTGCTGTGGTGTTGATTTCTTATATCCTTTTCGTTTTCGACGAATGACTGATTGGATTCGATACATACGCATTAAACGGTAAATTCGTTTTTCATTGTACGTAGGTAAGCCTGCCACTTCACGGTAACGATTGATCGTCATCGTCATACGACGGTATCCATAGATTCCATCTACCTGGTCATACAGTAGGCGAATCCCCTCTAATAAAGCTTTGTTTTCTTGTTCGCGCTTTGATGAGGTGCGCGCGCACCATTTATAATAGGCAGCACGTGAAATTTTAGCGATTTTACATAAGATGATAACAGGAATATGTTCCTCTATATGTAGTTCCTCAATCGCTAGATAACGCTGTTGTAAGCGAATTTGACTGATTAACGCCTCCTCTCGATTTCCTCTAACTTTTTTAAGAATAAGTTTTCTGCACGCAAGCGTTCCATTTCACGTTCCATTTGTTGCATGCGTAATTTTAATGTCTCTTCTTCTGTTAATTCTTCCATTGATTTCGTGTGCCCACGACGGTCTTCTAATGCCATTTCGCCTGCTGTTTCTAATTTCTTCACCCAGCTATACACTTGTTGATACGAAACCCCATATTTTTCTGCAGTTGCTTGATAATTTCGTTGATTGATTAAGCAATATTGTGCAATTTCAATGCGTTCCTCTACCGTTGTTGATCTACCTTTAGTCATAGTTTTACTCATTCCTTTTCCTGAGTCTTTTAATTCACTATGACTAGTATACTTGCGAATCCAACGATACAAAACAGAATCACTACTAATTTGATATTTTGCGAGTACTTCATTAATTGTTAATCCATAATGGGTGTAATCTTGTACCGCAGCTTCCTTCAGTTCTTTTGAGTAAGGTTTCCAAGTTTTTGATTCCTTCAATCCCTCTAATCCTTCAGTTTTATATTTCACTTGCCAACGGTAAAGTGTCGTATCGGTTAATTCATGTATTCTACAAATTTCTTCTAATGTATATTCTCCATCCTCTAGTAATTGGAGAACGATTAATTTTTGTTCAACTGTATGCTTACTTCGCGCCATAAAAAATACCCCCCAACAGGTAAACAGAATTTTGTTTTTTCATCTGTCTACCTATTGGGGAGCATATCAATTTTAGTTTTTCTCACGCTTTATTTTTAATCACACCTTAAATTCGTTAACAACATTACGTAAATCATCCGCTTGCTTTGCAAGTTCAGTAGCGCTAGCATTAATTTCTTGCATGGATGAAGATCCTTGCATGACAGCCGCCGCAGATTTTTCTGTACGTTCGGCAGTGTTTCCTGCGATACTATTTACTTCCTCAAAAGATGCTGCCACTTCATTACTCGTATTTAAAGTTAATGAAATTTGAGAAACCATTTCTTGAATAATATGATTTGTTTTGTTCGTTCTTTCCAAAATATTATCAAGAACATGATTCGTTTCTTTTGTGACTTCAACACCTTTTACAACTGTTTGTACACCATGTTGGTTTTGTTCTATAATTGAATGTATTTCTTTTTGAATAGCTGTCACAATATTTGTTACTTCTTTTGCAGCATTTTGAGATTGCTCAGCTAATTTTCTTACTTCATCTGCTACCACTGCAAAGCCTCGTCCATATTCACCAGCTCTTGCAGCTTCAATTGCAGCATTTAAGGATAATAAATTCGTTTGTTCTGCAATGGATGTAATTGTACCAATAATCGAATTAATTTCATTAGATTTTTTACCTAAAGCTTCTACAGTATTTGAAGTATGTGCCATGGTTTGCTCAATTGATTTCATGACATTAGATGACTGAGATACTGTATCCCGACCACTATATGCTGCCTCCTGCATATCATTTGCAGCAGTATATACTTCATTTGCCTGACTATTTAATTCATGCATAAATTGTTCTAATTCACTCATTTTTTGTAGTGCTAGCTTCATTCTTTTAATTGTAATATCACTGTCATTTGCAATGTCTTGAGTATTGTTTGATATTTCATCAATTGCTCTTGCGTTATCATCAGCTAACGCCATCAGTTCTTCTGAGCTTCCCGAAACATTTAATGAAAGCTCCGAAACTTTTTTTACTAAACTAGCAATAGATTCAATCAGTACATTTGTAGAATTTGCAATTTGTGCAAACTCGTCTTTAGTTTTAACCTCAACTCGTTTTGTTAAATCTCCACCAGCTTGTGCAATATCTAATATAGACCTATTAATTTTAAATGTGTTTTTACGGATGGTTGAAAATAAAATAAATCCAAATATAATAGTTAAAATGATAGCAACAGCTGTTAATATAGCAAAAGTGATGCGAGAGAGATTTGCAAATGTTTCAAGCTCTTTAAGTGTTTCTGCGTTTTTCGAATCAAGCAATGCAACTAATTGTTCTGTATAAGTATCGATATAGCTTTTAATATTACCTGCGTCATTAAATTCAAGTAATTTGCGAGCATTTTCAAAATCGTGGTTTTGTCTCGTATCAATAACGCCAGCTGAATAATTCATGTAAATCGCGTAATACTGTGAAATTAAACTTAATAGATTTTGTTCATCTGGTCGGTTTTCATATATTTTTTGAAGTTCTTCAAAACTATTATTCAATCGATCCTTTACTTCAAAATAGGCAGTAAGTGTTTCATCGCTTCCACTAATGATGAATTCCTGCTCATAATTCGTAAGTTTTGCAATATCGTTTGCTAAATTATTGATTTGAACTTGTTCCTTTAAATTTTCATCTGCAAAATTACTTAAACTTTGTTGTAATTTAGTAATGTTTATATAAGATAATAGTTGGATGGTTAAAATGATACATATTAGGAATGCAAAAATGATTAAAACACGACCTCGAATTAAATGATAGAATCGAGATTTTTTAGTGGAGTTTTTAATTTTTTTAGTTTTCTTAATAGATTTGTGCTGTGAAGTTTTCTTTTTTATCAATGAGGCCACCTTCTTTTGTTGGAATGTTCAGTATTTTTAAATTTTACAATATTTACATATAATTATCTATATTATTTGAAAATTGTTTATATTTAATTTTTTATTAGTTAGGAGAATCGCTATGCAAAAAAGTTTTTATCAATTTGTTCTTACATATAGGGGAGGGGATTGGTCTGATCAAAAATCGAGATTTGCAGAAAGTGCATTTATGGATCATGGTTTTCCTAAGACAAGCACTTCCTTCGAGGAATTATCAAGTTATATAGAAACTCAAGCAGATGAATATTTATCCACTTCTGCATTTGATGAATTGTGGGAATTATATAGACTGAAGTTCGACTAGTAGTGCGTTTAGTAATATAGTATTACGATTTAATTATACCCTTTACATTGCACATTGAAGGAAAAGAAAGTATATTTTAAGGTGAGATAAATTCTTTATGAGGAAATTTATTAGAATTTAAATGAAATGTTAGAAAGAGGGATTTGATGAGCATTCATATTAATGCAAAACAAGGAGATATTGCAGAGATTATATTATTACCAGGAGATCCGCTTCGTGCAAAATATATTGCAGAGAATTTTTTAGAAAATGTTACTTGTTATAATGAAGTTCGTAATATGTTTGGTTTTACTGGAACATATAAAGGAAAGAGAGTTTCTGTTCAAGGGACTGGAATGGGCGTGCCTTCGATTTCAATCTATACAACAGAGTTAATGCAGGAATACGGTGTTCAAAAGCTTATTCGTGTAGGTACATGTGGTGCTATCCAAAAGGATGTAAAAGTACGTGATGTAATTTTAGCTCAAGCTGCATCAACAGATTCGAAGATGAACGAAATCATCTTTAACGGTATCGACTATGCACCAACTGCTGATTTTGATTTACTTTTAAAAGCGTATAATGCAGGCGTAACTGCTGGCTTAAACTTAAAGGTGGGTAATATTTTCACGGCAGATATGTTCTACTCTGAAGAAAATCAAAACGAGAAACTAGCTCGTTATGGAGTATTAGCTGTAGAAATGGAATCAGCTGCTCTTTATACACTGGCTGCAAAATTTGGACGTCAAGCACTTTCAGTATTAACAGTATCTGATCATATCTTAACTGGAGAAGCAACGACATCTGAAGAAAGACAATCAACATTCAATGACATGATTGTTGTTGCATTAGAGGCGGCAATTCAAGAGTAGTTTTAAAAGCTTAAACAAAAAGTTCAAACAGTATTGAATAGTCTAGAGGGGTAAGACTGTCTATAATTTGGCAGTCTTTTCTTTTCGTAAGGATGCGAAACTGTTAATATGTAAATAGCGTCTAATTAGTAACCGTATATGAGAGTGGTGAATTGAAATGGAAGAACAAAATCAACAAGAGAATTCTCACATCGAGAATGATAGGGAGCAAGTAGAACAATCAGAAAAGCCAGCAAAGAAATTTATCCAAATTAAACCATTTACATTCATAATGCTAATGTTTATAACTATTCTTTTAACTGCAGGATTAACGATTTTTGCTTTAACATTCGGCGAAGAAAAGGTTGTCGAAGTTGTTAAACCTGTTGAAAGGGAAGAGTTTTCAAAATTATATGAGGCATATGATGAATTAAAAGAGAGATATTATATTGAACTTGATGATGAAACCATCATATATGGTGCAATAAATGGAATGTTCGATGCATTAGGTGATCCATATTCTGATTACATGAACAAAGAAGAAGCAGCGCATTTCAATTCAGATCTTTCTTCTAGTTTCCAAGGTATTGGTGCAGAGATTCAAGAACGTAATGGCAATATTGTTGTCGTTTCACCAATTAAAAATTCTCCAGCTGAAAAAGCGGGGATTCAACCGGAAGATATTATTCTTCTAGTCGATGGAGAAAGTATTCAAGGAATGAGCGCGACTGAAGCAGTATTACTTATTCGTGGCGAAAAGGGAACGCCGGTTACGTTAACGATTCAACGAGGTTCAAGTGAGAATCTTATGGAAGTGAAGATTATTCGTGATGATATTCCTATAGAAACTGTGTATGGTGAAATGGGAGAAGACAAAATAGCCCATATTCAAATTACATCTTTTAGCGAACAAACTTATAAAGAATTAATAAAAATTCTTGAACAATTTGAAAAGGACGGAATGAAAAGCATCGTTCTTGATGTCCGTCAAAACCCGGGTGGATATTTAACTTCTGCCATCGATATTGCTAACTTATTTGTAGAAGAAGGTAAACCAATTGTTCAATTGCAGGAACGTGATGGAGAGCCACAAGTAATATTGGCGGATGGAAGTGAAAAATACGATCTACCAATCGTCGTTTTAATTGATAATGGTAGTGCTTCAGCATCTGAAATTTTAGCTGGTGCTTTAAGTGAATCGGATAACGCTAAAATTGTTGGGTTAAAATCATTTGGTAAAGGGACTGTTCAAACAGTTAAAAATCTTCCTGATGGTTCCAACCTAAAGTATACAAATGGGAAATGGTTAACACCTAATGGTAACTGGATTAATGAAAAAGGTATCGAACCTGATTTTGTCGTTGATTATCCAGAATATGCGAAATTAACATATATCGACCCTTCCGCTGAGTTAAAGGTAGGAAATGAGTCGATAACAGTTAACAACGCAGAAAAAATGCTAGATGCATTAGGCTATGACGTTGGAACAATCGATAATGCATATGATGATGACACTGCAGCTGCTGTTGAACAATTCCAAGAAGATAAGAATCTTAAGCTAACAGGCATAATAGCTGGAGAAACAACGTATGCGTTAATGGATGCCTTAAGAGCGAAAATTGAAAATGAAGATCCACATATTTTAAAAGCTCATGAATTATTAAAAGAACAATTAGAATCAAGCGATAATAAGGCAGATCAAGAGTAAATGATATTTAAAAGGAGCTGTATTGTTCGAACCTGGAACAGTTTACAGCTCTTTTTCTATAAAGGGAGCAGATGATTGTATATGAAAGATGTTTATTTATTTAGTGGCTTTTTAGGAAGTGGAAAAACTTCCATGCTAACGAATGTCATTAAACAATTGAAGGAAAGGAATTTGAAGCCGGCTGTCATTATGAATGAATTAGGGAAATTGCCCTTTGATTCTCAGACGGTAGAAGAGGATATTCCATTAAAAGAAATGCTAGAAGGTTGTATCTGTTGTTCTGGCAGCGAAAAGACTGAGGCGCAAATTCAAACTTTATTATTAAATGAGGACTTTGATGTATTAATCATAGAGACGACAGGAGCAGCACATCCTGTAGAAGCTTTAGACGCGGTCTATTCGCCACTTTTTGCAGATCAGTTGAATATTAAAGGGATTGTTACTGTAGCGGATAGCAAACTTTGGCTAGAACGTGAAAGCTTAACACCGCAAGTAAGAAGTTTGTTTCTTGAACAAATAAGACATGCTCATTTATTATTGGCTAATAAAATGGACTTACTTTCAGAATCAGAACAAGCAAAGGTCATTTTTGAAATGCAAGGAATAAATTCACACGCATTCATATTACAAACAACAAACGGCCAAGTTTCATATAAGTTATTAGAAAATCTTCAGGCAACTTCAAGGATTTCAAAAGATGATATTCATTCTGCGAAAATTGGGAAGCATTTGCATTTAAGCTCTCTCCTTATAGAGTTTAACAAATCCTATACACAGCAACAAATTGAAGATTGGATAAAGACTCTTCCAAGCACTGTTTATAGAATAAAAGGATATATACCTGTTGAGGGTGTGAAAAATCCAATGCTATTTCAATATGCATATGGTTTAGTACAATGGCTACCAGAGTATATTAAAATGCCTGCAAAGGTTGTGCTCATTGGAGAAAACGTAGATGAGGTTAAGGTAATTGATGAGTAAATTTTAATTAACGCCTACTACAACAAGTATATTTTGTAATTAACATTTATTTCATTGGATTTTTATTGTGAATTTTATTGACGTATTTAACTATGTTAAAATCGTTTTGAATAGGCTACATGTAATGGAGTATTTAAGCATAGATAACTATAGTGAATTTTTTGTTTTTCAATGGAGAGTTTTACACGGAATAGGAGAATAACTGTGAATCAAAAATCAATTATTTTAACTGGTGGCGGTACTGCTGGGCACGTTTCTTTAAACCAGGCAATTATCCCTTCCTTATTAAAAGAAGGTTATAAAGTACATTATATTGGCTCCCATGATGGAATCGAGAAAGAAATTATAACAGAAAGTTTTCCTAGTATTCCGTATCATGGTATATCAAGTGGGAAGCTCCGTCGTTACTTTTCAATGAAAAATTTTACGGACCCATTTAAAATTATTGCAGGTGTGATGCAGGCTTTATCGATTATTCGAAAAATCAAACCGTCTATCATCTTTTCAAAAGGGGGGTTTGTTTCAGTACCTGTTGTGATTGCTGCAAAATTAGCTAAGGTCCCTGTTGTGATTCATGAATCGGATGTAACACCTGGTCTTGCCAATAAGCTTGCATTGCCATTTGCATCCCATGTGTTTACGATTTTCCAGGATACATTAAAATATTTACCTGAAAATAAAGCTACTTGTACTGGATCAATTGTTAGACAAGAATTATTTGAAGGAAATAAACGTGTCGGTATTGAAAGCTGTGGCTTTGATAATAGTAAATCTGTTTTATTAGTAATGGGTGGGAGCTTAGGGTCGGTCGTTTTAAACGATGCACTTAGAAGTAATCTTCCTGAGCTATTAGTGGATTACAACATTATTCACCTTTGCGGAAAAGGGAATGTAGATAAATCACTTGATAGTTTAAAAGGGTATAAGCAATTTGATTATGTTACAACAGAGCTACCTAACTTATTGCATGCTGCTGATTTAATCGTTTCACGCGCGGGTTCTAATTCTATCTATGAATTTTTAGCTTTGAAAAAACCAATGCTTTTAATCCCTCTTTCTGCATCAAAAAGTAGAGGAGATCAAATATTAAATGCAAAGATTTTTGAAAAGCTCGGTTATGCTGTAGTGTTAGAAGAAGAGGAACTAACGAAGAACACGTTTTTAAAATCGATTAAACGATTGATTACACAAAAAACAGAGATGGTACAAACAATGGAAAATGCAGAACGTCCGAAAACTCCGGATGAAATGGTTCAGTTAATTTTGCAATTTGAAAAATAAAAAGTCGACAAAATCTTTTTTTAGATTTTGTCGACTTCATTTTTTACATTACATTGCCTGTTCTTCTTCGTTCGTTTTCTCATTTGCAGTTACCAAATAGAATAAATCTTTTGGAATTTTATATAAATCGTATTTCATTTCACCTGCATTTATTTCATTAAAAAGTGCTTGGTGACAATCGTTTGCCTCTATAACATAGGGTAATTTCATGGAGGCGCGTTTTGATTTTTCATTTTCTTTACGAATTCTTAAGAAAACGGTATGAATTTGATATTCAAAGAATAGTTCAGTTAGAAATAATTTCTTTGCTAACTGATTATAGCCTTTTCCTTGATAAGGTACACCGATCCAAGTACCTAAAAATCCTGCACCATCCTGAATGTCGAAGAGACTAATTGTTCCAATTGGTTGACCCCAATCGTCTGTAATTGTTCGAGAGATTGTTTTACCTAATTGCTCTTCCTCGATTAATTGTTTTGTCATAAACATATATTCATCAGCAGAAGTAGCTTTTTGACGAACATAAGGGAAAACAGATGGATGACTCATTAATTGATATAATTCATTTGTTTCTGAGAGTTCACGATGTTTTAACATGTTAAACGCCTCCTTTTTAGGATAGTTGCAAGCCAAAAAACATAAATCACAAGGCAACAGTTTTTACAAAATAGAAAATTAAACCTAAAAAAAACCAGGCGTTCAACAACGGAGAATTTATCTCTACGTTTTCCCTGAGTTTTACTTAGAACATCATAAAATGTAATTGTAAAAGTATCATATAATATAACTATATTTTTTTGCAATGGAAAAGTATTAAATTTTTTTTGTATTCTTTGTGATCAAATGTAAAAATTGTAAACGGTCAAAATAAAAAACTATTAACCTTAGCTGAAATTCTTATATAATCAATGTTACAGGAAGGAGAGATGCAGTATGGAGAGAATTTTTACTAAAGTTCATGGCTCTGGAAATACCTTTTATTTATATGAAACAAATGATGAAACTGAACAAGACTGGGTAGCCCTAACGAAATGGTTATGCAATAAAGAAAATGAGGGGGGAGCAGACGGCTTATTACTTGTGTTACCTTCTATAAAAGCAGAAGCTAAAATGAGAGTGATAAATGCTGATGGATCAGAAGCTTCTATGTGTGGCAATGGTTTGCGATGTGTTGCAAGACATGTATGTGAAAAACTAGGAGTAGATGAGGCAATCATAGAAACGATGAAAGCTGATTTAAAGGTGAAAAAAGAGAAATCAATCTACGGAAGTATACCAACTTATGCAGTTGAAATATCACCCGTTTCTTTCCAATTAGAAAGCTTGCCTATGGAATATCACAATCAAACGGAGATCCAAAATCAAATTATACAAGAATTTTCACCGACGATTCATTTTACTGCCGTTTCAGTTCCGAATCCGCATTTAATTGGTATTGTTGATGCTGGGTTTATTACTGATAATTCACACCAATTATCTTTAGCAGAACTTTTAAATGGAGAAAATGAATTTTGTTCAGACGGCGTAAATGTAAGTTATGCATATCCGATGAAAAATGACACTATTTTCGTTCGGACTTTTGAACGAGGCGTTGGCTTTACAAATGCTTGTGGTACGGCGATGACAGCATCTGCATTAGTAGCAAAATTAAATAACATTGTAGATAGTGAGATGGTTACTGTATTTAATCCTGGGGGATTCGTAAAATGTAACGTGCTTGAGGAAAATGGGGAATATTATTTAACGTTAATCGGAAACGCAACAGTCATTTGTACATACGTTATAAAAATGGAAAATAACCAATATGAATTCTTAAGTAAAGAAGATACAAATGAACAATTGCAGTACGAACAATGTATTGAAATTGTTAAACAAGAAACTGCATCTTTCATGTCTTAAATTATGGCTAAATAATTCATTTTATGTATTATAGAAGAAAAATTATTTGAGAATTTTAAAATAAAGCATTTTAATGAATACTTCATAATTTTAAAGGGTTGCATTTTAAGTTAAACTTAAAGTGTAACTCTTTTTGTTAGTTATTGGTTATGTTCTAGTCGTGTTTAACGGAAGGTGAAAAAATGAAGAAAAAAATTTTACTAATAGAAGACGAAAAGAATATTGCTCGTTTTATTGAACTTGAGCTACAACATGAACAATTTGATGTAACAGTATCTTATGATGGACGAGAAGGGTTAAACCAAGCATTAGAAGGTAGCTTTGACTGTATTTTACTAGATGTCATGCTCCCAAAATTAAATGGTCTAGAGGTATGCAGAAGAGTTCGTGCCAATAAAGATGTTCCAATAATTTTACTTACTGCGCGTGATGAAGTAATGGATCGAGTAGCGGGTTTAGATGCTGGGGCAGATGATTATATTGTAAAGCCCTTTGCCATTGAAGAATTATTGGCTAGAATTCGTTCGATTTTTCGGAGAGTGAATAATCAACAAGTATTACATAATGATAGTATTGAAGTACGTGATATAAAGATAAACCCGAACGCCTATGAAGTATATTTTAAAAATAAGAAGCTAGATTTAACAAAAACGGAATATGATTTATTAAAACTTTTGTGTGAAAATAAAAATCGAGTTTGTACAAGAGAACTGATATTGCAAAATATTTGGGGATATGAATCTGAAGTGGAAACAAATGTTGTCGATGTATATATTCGTCATTTAAGAGCTAAGTTAAAAACGGACGGAGAACCAATTATCGAAACAGTTCGAGGCGTTGGGTATGTGGTAAGAGAATGAAGAAATTAAAAAATTATTTTCTAAACCTTTCTTTAAAGAAAAAATGGACCCTTTCAGCTTCGTTCATTATTTTCATCAGTTTTGCTTGTATCTGTGTAGTGATTTATTTTGCCTTATATACTTGGCTTTATAATAATGAACAAAATAATGCCTTAAGAACGGTAGATGACCTGTCTTCCTTTTTCAATTCACAAGAGGGTTCTATAACGATACATGAATTTCAAGAAAATGCGGGTTTAATGAAATCTATTATTAACCAAAATCAAACCGTTCGCATTTTTAATTTGGACGGCTATGAAGTATTACGCATTAATAATGAATCACCGGCAGCTCAAATAAACGTATCCTATGATGAATTAGTGAAAACCTATGTTACGAAAGAAAAAGTCGAAGGAAAGAGCGTTATTGCTATTAGTCGTGTTGTTCATATTGGACAGTTTCACGGATATATGCAATTGATCCATCCATTAAAAAGCTTTCAATCCATGATGCAATACGTAATGACAGCTATGCTAATAGCTGGACTTGGAGCGATATTATTAGCTGGATTAGTTAGTTCATATTTATCAAAGCTATTATTAAAACCACTAGGAGATTTACGTGATTCGATGCAATCTGTTAAAGAAAAAGGATTTGAAGAAAGGATTAATTTTACTTATCAAATAGATGATGAAATAGGAGACTTGCTTAAAATTTATCAATTAATGATTGATGAGCTTCAAGTATCCTTTGCTAAACAGCAGCAATTTGTTTCTGATGCATCCCATGAGCTACGTACGCCTATTCAAGCGATTGAAGGTCATTTATCATTAATTAAAAGATGGGGGAAAAGTGACCCTGAAATAATGGAGGAATCCTTAAATACTTCCATTAAAGAAGTTCAAAGGATGAAGAAAATGATTGAAGAATTATTGGATTTGGCTCGTAGAGAGGATAAAGACATTGAAGCAATAGCAAATATTGAAAAGGTTTTACAGTCTGTCAAAGAGGAGTTGCTTATCATTTATAGGGACGCTGAAATTCAATTGAATTTCATTGGAGATCCTAAACCAGTTGCCATTACTGAAAATGCACTTGCACAAATAGCACGGAATATAATAGAGAATGGTATACGTTATAACGATAAAAACCCTATTATCCAGGTACAAGTTAATTTTTTAACTGAGAATACTTTTTTAACCATTAAAGATAATGGTATAGGCATATCTCAGAATAATATTCAGAAAATTTTTGATCGATTTTTTAGAGTGGATGATTCGAGAGAGGCGGTTGGAGGTGGAACTGGATTAGGCTTAAGTATAACTAAGATGCTAGCAGATAAATATGATATAGAGATGGATGTATCAAGTGAAATTGGAGAAGGCACTACCTTTACATTACGTTTTCCAAACTGAAAATTTATTATTTTGTAAAAAGTTTTATGTTTTTTCTATTAGTTAACTAAAATTTTTGCTTAATTTTTTAAAAATAGTTGTATTTTTTGTGAAGAGTAGTAAGATTAAAATGGAAAAATAACGTTCATCATTAGAAACAATTCCATTTACTTATTAAATTGATTTAAATTATAAATTGTTGATACATGATGATATTTGTTATAAATAAATAGAAACAATGGAACTGCCATGTGGCAAAATTTTGGAGGTTATTCTCATGTCGAACAATGTATTAACTGCTGGTTCCCCTTGGTCAGCATTTTCTGGTCCTAACTTAGGGTATGTAATGGAACAATACGACCTTTACTTACAATCACCCGAAGCTGTAGATCCAGAATTAGTAGCACTATTCCAACAATTTGGATCACCGATGATAGAAGGCGAATATACAGTAGCTGAAGGAGTTACTGCTGATGTACAGCCTGGCAACATGAAAAAAGTATTTGCTGCTGTTCAACTTGCAGATGCAATTCGTTCTTTTGGTCATTTGGCTGCAGATGTATATCCTTTAAAAGATCGTAAACTTGATACTTCAAAACTTGAACTAAATACTTACGGATTAACTGAGGCTGATCTAACATTATTGCCAGCTTCAATATTCTTTACTATTCCGCCTGCAAGCGTTTCCAATGGGAAGCAAGCGATTGATTTCTTACGTTCAATTTACACTGATAAAATTGGTTTTGAATACGGTCATGTTGAAAATAAAAATGAACGCGAATGGATTCAAGCAAAAATCGAATCTGGAGCATTGAAACAAAGCTTAACTGTTGAAGAGAAAAAAGCGGTATTAGAAAGACTTACTCGTGTTGAAGATTTTGAAAAATTTATTCATAAAACATTTGTAGGACAAAAACGTTTCTCTATAGAAGGTTTAGACTCATTAGTTGTTTTACTTGATGAACTCGTGAAAAATGCTGACGAAGAAAAAATGAGATTTTTACAAATTGGCATGGCTCACCGTGGTCGTTTAAATGTATTAACTCATGTAGTGAATAAACCATATGACATGATGTTTGCTGATTTTGCACATGTTCCAAATGATTACTTCTTCCCAGAAGATGGTTCTCTTGAAATTTCAAAAGGTTGGACTGGTGATGTGAAGTACCATATGGGTGCTACACATACTAAAAAGTCAGGTTTAAAAGTGAAATTAGCATACAACCCATCTCATTTAGAAGTAGTTAGTCCGGTTATTACTGGTTCTACACGTGCGGCTCAAGAAGATACAACAAATCCAGGTATGCCAAAATTCGAACCTAAAAAAGCATTAGCTGTATTAGTTCATGGGGATGCTGCGTTTGCTGGTGAAGGTATCGTACAAGAAACATTTAACTATGCAAATACGAATGGTTTCTCTACTGGTGGTTCTATCCATATTATTTCAAATAATATGATTGGATTCACAACTGAACACTTTGATTCTCGCTCAACTCAATACTCTTCTGATGTAGCAAAAGGATATGGTATTCCAGTTATTCATGTAAATGCCGATGATCCTGAAGCTGTTATTCAAGTAGCGAAATTAGCTTTCGAATATCGTCAAATGTTTGGCAAAGACATTTTAATAGATTTAATTGGATATCGTCGTTTCGGTCATAATGAAACGGATGATCCAACTGTAACGAATCCTTTAACATATTTAATCGTTTCAAAGCATCCTACTGTACGTGATCTTTATGGCAAACGATTAGTAGAAGAAGGTATTGTTTCAGAAGAAGAAGTTTCTAAAATTGACAATGAAATCTATGCTCAAATGCAAAGTTCTTACGATCACGTTAAAAAAGTAGGTTCTGAAAAAGGTCACTTCGAGATTGAAATGCCAGAAGCTGTTAGAAATCATTATCCTGAAGTAGAAACTGGAGTTTCTAAAGAAGAATTAATCCAAATTAACAATGATTTGTTAAATTGGCCAGAAGGTTTTGAACCTCAAAGCAAACTTGCGAGAATTTTAAATAAACGTGTTGAAGCAATTGAAACTGGTAAAATGGATTGGGGTCATGCAGAAACTTTAGCATTTGCTGCTATTTTAAAAGATGGCAACCCAATCAGAATGAGTGGTCAAGATGCACAACGTGGTACTTTCTCACAAAGACATTTAGTTCTACATGATAAAAATAATGGAGCAGAGCATACACCATTACATCATGTAACTGGAGCAAAGGCTTCGTTTGCTGTATATAATTCACCATTAACTGAAACAGCAATTGTAGGGTTTGAGTATGGTTATAATTTAGAAAATGATAACGCACTTACTATTTGGGAAGCTCAATTTGGCGACTTTGCTAATATGGCTCAAGTGATGTTTGATAACTTCATTTCATCAGCACGTTCTAAATGGGGCCAAAAGTCTGGATTAGTATTATTACTACCAAATGGTATGGAAGGTCAAGGTCCAGAACACTCATCAGCTCGTGTTGAGAGATATTTACAATTATCTGCTGAAAATAACTGGGTAGTTGCAAACTGTTCAAATGCTGCAAACTACTTCCATTTATTACGCAGACAAGCGAAAATGCTAGGTACTGAAGCAATTCGACCTTTAGTAGTTGTTACTCCTAAATCATTGTTACGTCATCCTTTAGCAGCTGCTACTATTGAAGATTTATCTGAAGGTAAATTCCAAGAGGTGATTGAACAACCTGGTTTAGGTAAAAACGTGAAAAAGGTAGAACGTATTTTACTTGGTTCTGGTAAAGTGACAATTGATTTAGCTGAACATGTTAAAGATGGAAAAGGTTTTGAAAATACACACATCTTACGTGTAGAGGAAGTATATCCATTCCCATCTAAAAAATTATCCGAAATCATTGCTAGATACCCAAATGTAAAAGAAATTAGATGGGTACAAGAAGAACCTAAAAACCAAGGACCTTGGAAATATGTATTAGAATACTTATTAGAAATTGCTGACGGTAAGAAAATCAAATATGTAGGACGTCCAGAAATGTCTTCAACATCTGAAGGTGATATGGATTCACATAAAATTGCTCAAGCTAAAGTTATTGAAGATGCTTTTGCAGAATAATTGAAAAGTAAGTTAAACATAGCTACTTACTATACTTCAAAGTAAGTAGCTATGCCATGTATGTTTAGATTGTACATACATGATATATAAAGGAGGATATGATTGTGGCTGAAATTAAAGTCCCTGAATTAGCAGAATCGATTACAGAAGGAACAATTGCCCAGTGGGTTAAAAAAGTAGGAGATCGCGTAGAAAAAGGCGAATTCATCGTTGAATTAGAAACGGATAAAGTAAATGCTGAAATTATTTCAGAAGAAGCTGGAGTGTTGACTCAAGTTCTTGCTGAAGAAGGCGATACAGTTCTTGTAGGCCAAGTAATTGCTGTTGTTGAAGCAGGAGAAGGTGCAGCACCAACACCAGCACCTGCTGTAGAAGAAGCTCCAAAAGCTGAAGCGGCTCCTGCACCAACTCAAGCTGCAGCACCAGCACCTGCTGCAACTCCAGTGGTAGAAGAAACTTCAAGTGAACGCGTTGTTGCTTCACCAGCAGCACGTAAATTAGCACGTGAAAAAGGGATTGATTTAGCATCAATTTCACCAGTTGATCCACAAGGACGTGTACGTGTACAAGATGTAGCAGCTCATGGTAATGCACCTGTGGCAGCACCAACAGCAGCTCCAGTTGTACCAACAACAGGTGGTCCAGTAGTATTCACTCCAGCGGCTAATTCTGACCGTGTAACAATTGAAAAAATGAGCCGTCGTCGTCAAACAATCGCAAAACGTTTATTAGAAGTTAAGCAATCAACTGCAATGTTAACAACATTCAATGAAATTGATATGACAAATATTATGGCTTTACGTAAACGTAAACAAGAAGAGTTCGTAAAAGCAAACGATATCAAACTTGGTTTCATGTCATTCTTCACAAAAGCGGTTGTTGCAGCGCTTAAAAAATATCCATACGTTAACGCACAAATCGTTGGAGATGAAATTCATTTAAATAATTTCTTCGACATCGGTATCGCTGTTTCAACTGAAGAAGGTCTAGTTGTACCAGTAGTTCGTGATGCTAATGCTAAAAACTTCGCAGAAATCGAAAAAGATATTGCGGAACTAGCGAAAAAAGCTCGCGACAAAAAATTAGGACTAAACGATATGGCTGGTGGTTCATTCACAATTACAAATGGTGGTGTATTCGGTTCATTAATGTCAACACCAATTATGAACGGTACACAAGCTGGTATACTAGGTATGCACTCAATTGTAAACCGTCCAGTTGCTGTTAACGGTGAAGTAGAAATTCGCCCAATGATGTATGTGGCATTATCTTATGACCACCGCATTATTGATGGTAAAGATTCTGTAGGATTCTTAAAAACAGTAAAAGAATTAATCGAAAACCCTGAAGACTTACTATTAAATTCTTAATAAATAAAAAAAGTCTAGTGAGTGTGCTCGCTAGACTTTTTTAATGAAATTTCACTTAAAAAATAGTTAATATATACTATTAACACTTCAATTAAAACAATATTCTGACAAATCAGATAATAATATGATATTTTTTAATTGACATATACTATATAAATATCGTAAACTATTGAATGTAATTTAATATAAAACCTCACTTGTAAGATTCTTGTGAGGTAGAGGTGCGATATTTATTAGTTTTTCATGGAGTTTGAGCGAACAATGAAATGAAAAAGAAGGAAATATTGCCGAAGTGTGAAGTTTCTGCTCGGGACTTTATGCTGGGTCTGCAGTGAATAATTGCAGGACTGTCTCAAGTTGTTTTCCCAAACGACTTGAGTTGTGCTATCTCAATCGGGAAAGTATTTGAGGATTTGGGTATTTAAAATTATGCGACCTAGATTCAACTAAGGTCGCTTTTTTTTTCTGATATTTACCCATACTAAAGACAACAAGGAGAGATTAACATGAAGAAAAAACTTACATTAATGCTATCAACATTATTTGCTATTTTCATTCTAGCGGCTTGTGGTGGAGCAAATGAATCAACAGATTCAACTAGTGATACAGAACAAAAAGACGTTTTTAAAGTAGGTCTTGAAGCAGCTTATCCTCCATTTAACTGGACACAAAAAGATGATTCAAATGGAGCTGTGAAAATTGAAGGTTCAAATGAATATGCTGGAGGCTACGATGTTGAGATTGCAAAACGAGTTGCCGATGCATTAGGTAAAGAATTAGTAATTGTAAAAACAGATTGGGATGGATTATTACCTGCATTGGATACAAAGGTAATCGATGCAATTATCGCTGGTATGAGCCCAACTGATAAACGTAAAGAAGCAATTGACTTTTCAGACAATTACTATAAAAGTGAATTTGTAATCGTAACTAAAGCTGATAGTAAATATGCGAATGCTAAGTCTTTAGAAGAATTTGCAGGTGCAAAAGTTACATCACAATTAGGTACAACAAATTATGATGTAATTGATCAAATCCCGAATGTAGCAAAACAAACTGCAATGAACAATTTTACAGAAATGCGTGTAGCCTTAGAAACTGGTGTAATTGATGCATATGTAGCAGAAAAACCAGAAGCCATTTCATCTACATCGGCTAATTCTAATTTTGTTATGGTTGAGTTAGGAGACTCATTCGAAGTAAATGAGGCAGATATTTCAGTAGCCGTTGGACTTCGTAAAGGTGACGAAAACCTAGAAAAAATTAATGAAGCAATTGCAGCAATTTCTGAAGAAGAACGTCAAGAATTAATGAAAGCAGCTATTGAAAATCAACCAGCTGCACAATAAATTTGAAAACTATAGTGACACTGATTGTATCTTTACAATCAGTGTCCAACTTTAAAGCAACGTCCTGTTGTTAGGAGGATTTTTATGAGTTTAGAGGTAATACTCTCAATACTAAAGGAAAATTGGCCAAGTTATTTACATGGAGCATATATAACTTTACTAATAGCAATTTTTAGTACAATTATTGGTGCACTTATCGGATTATTTATAGGGATTATGCATACCATCCCGTTACGAAAAAAATCTTTTAAATCGTTTATTCTCAAGATATTTAATTTCATATTATCTGTGTATGTTGAAATTTTCCGTGGCACACCAATGATTGTACAAGCTGTAGTAGTTTTCTATGGAGTTGCAGCCTATGGTTTTGTAATGGATCGATTTGTAGCTGCAGTTCTAGTTGTTGCTTTAAATACAGGTGCTTATATGGCTGAATATGTTCGCGGTGGTATTGTATCAATTGACAAAGGACAATATGAAGCAGCAGAAGCAATTGGGATGAGTCATTTCCAAACAATGGTTAACGTAATTTTACCTCAAGTCGTTCGTAACATTTTACCAGCAACTGGTAACCAACTGATTATGAATATTAAAGATTCAGCTGTATTAAGTGTTATTAGTGTGACAGAATTATTCTTTGCAACGCAATCTATCATAAGTGTTAATTACAAATATGCTGAATCTTATTTAATCGCATGTGTTATGTACTTAATTATGACATTTGCTGCATCGCGTTTATTATTACTAGTAGAGAAGAAGTTAGATGGCCCAAAAGATTATAATTTCCAGCAAGAAAAAGAAGTCGCGTAAGGAGTGAAAATGATGGAAAAAATTATTGAAATACAACATTTAAAAAAATCATTTGGAAATCATGAAGTTCTACGCGATGTGAATTTTTCGGTATCAAAGGGAGAGGTAGTTTGCTTAATCGGTTCTTCCGGTTCAGGTAAATCTACACTATTACGTTGTATTAATTTACTAGAAAGTCCTTCAGGTGGAGAAATTATATATAAGGGACAAAATATTTTAAATGAAAATCACGATGTTAAACAATATCGTACTCATTTAGGCATGGTGTTCCAACAATTTAACTTATTTAATAACCATAACGTATTAAAAAACTGTGTTGTAGGTCAGCAAAAGGTTTTAAAACGTTCAAAAGAAGAAGCGGAACGTAATGCATTAAAGTATTTGGAAATTGTCGGTATGGATAAATACATAAATGCGAAACCGAGCCAATTGTCTGGTGGTCAAAAACAACGTGTTGCAATCGCTCGTGCCCTTGCAATGGATCCAGACGTTATGTTATTTGATGAACCGACGTCTGCTTTAGACCCAGAGATGGTTGGAGAAGTTTTAAAAGTTATGCGAATGCTTGCAGACCAAGGAAATACGATGATTATCGTAACCCATGAAATGGAGTTTGCAAAAGAAGTATCTGACCGAATAGTGTTTATGGATAAAGGTGTAATTGTAGAAGAAGGATCACCGGATCAAGTATTAGTAAATCCAAAACACGAAAGAACGAAAGAATTCCTAAAACGTACATTAAAATAAATCTAAGACAAATTCCATGTTAAGTGGGGTTTGTCTTTTTTTATGTAGAATTACACTTTTCATGATTTCATTCGTCTATAGTTATGGTAGTGTCAAAACTTCTATGAAAAATTGAAAATCACAAAAAA
>NZ_JPVQ01000043.1 GCF_000772965.1 Ureibacillus massiliensis 4400831 = CIP 108448 = CCUG 49529
TGGACATTTCTCTCGCTCCTCGGCACAGTTTTGTCCTCGAAAAGCTGTCTCTTCAACTATTTTTCACTAATTTGAAAGGGCGACTGAGTATTTGATTCACCTTTTATCACTTCAACTATAAATACAAATAAAGGAATACCTATTACTAATCCCCATGCACCAAATAATAGTTCGCTAACCATTAAAACCATAAAAGTAAAGAAAATAGGTAATTTCATCGTAATAGAGTATAGCTTAGGGTTTAAAATGTAAGACTCAATTGCATGAATGATTAAAATCATCGCAAATACATAGAACACATAATACAACCCACCAATTTGAAATGCAATAATAGTAAGTGGAACTAACGAAATAGTCACACCTATAACTGGCATCAGACCTAAGAAGAATATCATAATAGCTAACCCTAAAATATTCGGGAATCCTAAGATGAGTAAGCCAATAACAGATAATATTGTATTCACAAGTGAGATTATAATTTGGACTTTAATAGCTAATCCAAAAGTGTTTAAAAAACTGTTTCCAAATTGGACAACTTGATTAAAAATCTTTTCTGTTTCACTAGTTTTAAAAGATCTAGAGAAAGCTTTAATTTTATCTATTTCTAAAATAAAGAAGAAGCTTAACAGCAACGCAATGAATGCCTCTAATAAAAATGTACTTACATGAGCTGTTGCGTGTAATATATTGGCACCAATATCCTCTAATATTCCTTCCATATCAAGGTTTTGTATAAATCCATAAATTTGATCTGGAATCATATAACTATATGGTTCTAAACTAAAAGATGCGCTTTGATTGATTATTGCTGTTAACTGATGAATTGCTGCTGGAAGATAAAGATAAATTATAAGCCCAACGACTGCGACAATCACGCTGTACATAAACAACGCTAAGATTTTTGGTCGCTTTAATTTTGGCGGTAAAATATGTAATACTTTCACAAATATCGTATATGCTAAATATGTAAAAATAAAAGTTAACAATAAAAAATTTAATGCATTTTTAAAAAAGAACAGAAGACCAATAATAACCAAGATGATCATCCATTTTAAGTTTACCCTATCTCTTAACCAACCCAATTCTCTATCCCCTTACTCATACTCGGATTAAAAACAACCCAATTCAAGTTAAATAATATACTTGTATTATGTTTGAAAACTAACTAAAATGCTACAAAAGTTTATGTAAAATTTAATAAAATCGTAGCACGAAAAGACAAATTCAGACAATATTAAAAATTCAAATTGGATTTCATAAAAAAGACAGGGAGTTATCCCTGCCATTTTACTAATACTAAATGCTAGTTGACTACTATGAGCTCAATTCTCACTTGCTAATTCTTATGACGTGCAGTTGAAGATCCTTTTTTTCTTCTTTGCTCATCTGGGAATTTTGGTTTTTCTTTAATTTTCTTTTTTGAAGCATGTGAGTCTTTAACCATGATGTCCCCTCCATTTAGTATAAGTATAGGTATTCTGGCTACTCTAAAACCGAATGCTTATACTTAATGCCAAAACTCATTTTAATTGTTGACATTAAGTAAAAGAACAAAATAGCCAGTATTATTTTAACCGCTATTTTTATAATCATTCTTTAAGATACTTATTTCAGCAATTTACAATTATTGAGCTACCCCACTTGATACTCGTACAAGCTATTTGAAGTGGGTGTCTTCTATCAAAAATGATAAAAAGCTAATGAGGAGCCCATTTGGTAGGGTTCAAATTTCAATAGTTTTTCATCTTATGGTTGAATGCAAAAAAGCTATTGAAAATTTGGTTTCCCAAATGCTCAACAGCTTGTTGTTTCTAATTTATATGATTAATCATCTTTCTGATTTTTCTCTACTATAGCATTTACCACAACTGCAGCCGAAGCATCTCCAGTAACATTTAAAGATGTACGTATCATATCTAAGATTCGGTCAATACCTGCAACAAGTGCAACTGCTTCAAGTGGTAAACCAACTGCAGTAGTTACCATTGTAAGCATGACTAATCCAGCACCAGGGACACCTGCCGTACCAATTGAGGCAAGAGTTGCTGTTAATACAATGATCAATTGCTGCATAATAGAGAGTTCAACTCCCATAAATTGAGCGACAAATAATACGCACACCCCTTGATACAAGGCTGTTCCATCCATATTTATCGTAGCACCCAAAGGAAGAACAAAGCTACTCACTCTCTTTGAAACACCTAAGTTTTCTTCAGTATTTTTAATTGTAATTGGTAAGGTCCCCGCACTACTAGACGTACTAAAAGATACTAAGCTTGCTGGTGCAATCCCTTTGAAAAATTTAAGCGGGCTCATTTTTGCAAAAGACTTAACTGAAAATGAATAGACAAGTAATGCATGAATGATGCACCCCACATAGACGATTAATATTAGTTTTATCAATGGGAGAAGTACAGAAACTCCATACTGTCCAACTGTTGGTGCGATAAGTCCGAATACACCAATAGGAGCAACCTTCATCACTATACCCGTAATTTTATACATAATTTCAGCTAGTTGATCAAAGAAATTATAAACCGTTTTTGTTTTCTCTCCAAGCATTGCAATAGTAATACCAAGGAATAGTGCAAAGAAGATAATTTGAAGCATATTTCCTTCTACCAATGAAGCAAAGGGATTTGTTGGGATGATATTTAATAATGTATCAACCACTCCTGGAGTAGCTGTTGGCTCAGCTTGTTCAACTGATGATAAAGACAGATTTAAACCCGATCCAGGTTTGAAGATGTTTGCAAGAATAAGTCCGATTGTTACAGCTATTGCAGTCGTTATAAGATAATATACAAAAGTTATGCCACCCATTTTTCCAATTCGCTTAATATCACCTGTTCCAGCAATACCTACAACTAAAGAAGCAAGAACTAATGGTACCATTATAAATTTGATTAGTCGTAAAAATAAATCCCCTAGTGGTTTAACGACTTCAATACTCGGTCCAACAATAGCCCCTAAAATAATAGCAAGAATAAATGCTATTAAAATTTGCGTAAGCAGACCTATTTTTTTCATATCGATCCCCCTATAGTATGAAATAACTTTTACTTATTTCTCTCGACAACATGGAAACGTTTTCATTTATTAATTCTTAAAGATTTAGGAATATCAAGTTATATAGACATACTCCATTTTATTGGTAATGATTCACTCCTTTCTTCGTACGAAATCATACGCCTGTTTTTCAAAATATTTTTTGACCTGGATTAAATTAAGTTAATAAATATTCCCATTCCAAACAATAATTATTGTTGTATCCTATGCTTTATATTACTTTGATTATGTATAATTAAAGATATTGTTTTTATAGAGATTTTCCTTGAATATGAACAGCTCGTTTATAGGTTAGAGCCAATGTAACACTTGTGCATAAGTTGTTAAATAAGGGAGCAAACAAAGAGAACCTTTATCACTCCCTCGATTAGATTATTTAAGATGACCTGTTATTAAATCCACCAGCTTATCTCTCTTATAAACAACAAATTTAAAGACTTTTCCATCTTTTGTTTTAACAATCATCCGATTTGGAATGATTTTCAATGTACTTGCCTTGTCAACTGAATCAATATCACTCATCAATATTTCAGTTGTTCCACCTTGAATATTTAATTTATGAGCTTTGAATATTAATCTTTTATCTGTAATCGTTAATTGTCCTCCGACTGCTTCCATTCCTTTAAATAAATTGGCCGGTGTTTTCTCAACTAAAAAATTCTCATTTTCTTGAAGGTTCACTGTCATATTCTCATTCTCCTTTAATGAATCTAGTAGTTTCACATTCTTTCCTATTCTTTTTACAATAAGCTAATTCCATATTACGGAATGCATATAAAAATTATCCTATAAATTTTTATGGATAGGTATAGGGATTATTATTTAAAAACTCTTGTATTTGGAGTGTAGATGGCACTAAGAGACCTGTTTTCTTATATGACTCTCCGCTTATATTAAGGAAACCATTGTCAGTACATTAATTTTGAAGTCAATTTACAAAGTTGGGATCAATAAATAATAAATGAAGAAAAAAAGTGATGTAGTCCCATCTCAGGGGCTAATCACTCTTCGTTAACTTTATTGTAGAGGAATAGAAAAGAACGGATTGTTGAATCGTTAGGCATAGATGGGGCTATTCGCGTTTCACCATTACACTGTCATGATGCAAACGACATAGATGAATTCCTAAAGATAACGTCTCAATTAGTTCAAGACATCCCAAGTATATTAGTTAAAGCATAGCGCCTAACATCATACAGATAATTACAATTCAAAAAAGGGGCTGTCCCAAAAGAAAATTATTTTTGAATCGCTTAGAAAAATGATATTTTTTCGCTACTAATTATATTTAAATGTAGTTGATTGGAGTGGAAGGCGGCGACTCCTGCGGGAGCAAAGAGCAGTGGTGAGACCCCACAGAGCGAAGCTGAGGAGGCTCACCGCTCGCCCGCGGAAAACGTCCGCCTGGAACGGAAATTAACTATCATTTATCAAAAAAGTATAATTCTGAAATAGTGGTGAATTGTAATTTTCCGCTTATTGGCCAGCTCCTTTTTTCTACTATAATTCATTTAAAGTTAGCAATGATATATCTAACAATCCAGATATCGAATTTTTTATATTTCGACCATC
This sequence comes from Ureibacillus massiliensis 4400831 = CIP 108448 = CCUG 49529, assembly GCF_000772965.1. Classification (GTDB taxonomy): domain Bacteria; phylum Bacillota; class Bacilli; order Bacillales_A; family Planococcaceae; genus Ureibacillus; species Ureibacillus massiliensis. The sequence continues at coordinate 4,642 of NZ_JPVQ01000043.1, forward strand.
TTTTTTTCCTGTACCGTTAATACCGAAGATAATAGTTTTTGTGTATAGGCATGTTTAGGTGTTTCGAAAATATCTTTTGTGTTACCCACTTCAACTATTTCCCCTTTATACATTACTGCTACTCTTTCACACATATAACGAATAACAGACATATTGTGAGAAATAAACATGTAAGTTAGTTTTCTTTCTTTCTGCAATTCTTTTAATAGATTTAATACTTGGGCTTGAACAGATACGTCGAGTGCTGAGGTTGGCTCATCCAATACGATAAATGAGGGATCGGTTATTAGAGCCCGCGCAATGGCGATACGCTGTCTTTGACCTCCACTAAATTCATGAGGGAGACGATCTAAATGCTCTTCTTTCAATCCAACACGTTTAATCAGTTGAATTAATTTGTCCGCTTGTCCTTTTATTTTCCTTTCCGATCTAGGTAAGGCTAATAACGGTTCTAAAATGATATCCTTCACCCTCATTCTTGGATCAAGGGAGCTTTGTGGATCTTGGAAAACAGTTTGAATTTCACCTGGTCTTACCCGAAAATATTTGTTTTTGTTCCATAATGACTTCCCTTGATAGGTAATCGTACCGCTTGTTGGAGCTTCGAGACCAATGATCATTTTTCCTAGCGTACTTTTACCAGAACCAGACTCACCAACTATGCCCAATATTTCTCCCTCCTGAATCGTTAAATCCATGGATTGGACAGCCTTCATACTTTGACTAGCAGAGGTATATACTTTTTCAACCTGAGTAATTTCAATCATACAGTCACCTTCTCTAACCAACATGAGACCTGATGTCCTACTCCGCTTTCCTTAAGCTCTGGATGCTCTACTCTACAAATATCCATCACTTGTTTGCATCTATCTGAAAAGGCACATCCAGTGGGGCGGTTCAATAAATTCGGTGGCTCACCTTCAATTGCTTGGAGCGGTTCATCCGGTTCAACGGAATCAGGTAAAGCTTGGAGAAGGGATTTTGTATAAGGGTGGCGAGGTTGTTGTAATACCTCCTGTGTATTTCCACTCTCAACTACTTCTCCGGCATACATGACAATAATTTTCTCACATATATTGGCAACAACGCCTAAATCGTGAGTAATGAATAATACTGAGGTTCCCCTCTTATCATTTAACTCTTTTATTAAATTAATAATTTCATATTGAATCGTCACATCTAAGGCTGTTGTTGGTTCATCTGCAATTAACAAATTGGGTGGCGCTGCCATTGCAAGGGCAATGACAACTCGCTGACGCATACCACCGCTTAATTCAAATGGATATTTATTGGCAACAAGCTCTGGGTTATCGATATGAACTTCCTTCAAAGCTTGAATTACCGCTTCTTTTGCTTCCTGTTTAGATAACTTACGATGCTTCTTTATTACATTGTACAATTGTTTTCCGATTTTCATCGTCGGTTGAAGGGCTGTCATCGGTTCTTGAAAGACCATCCCAATTTCTTTCCCTCTTAATGCCTGTAATTCTTGTTTCTCTAACTGTAATAGATTCAATCCATTGTATAAAATTTCACCTTGAGCAATCATAGCATTCTCTTCAAGCAATCCTAAAATAGATAAAGCTGTGATGGATTTACCTGAGCCAGATTCACCGACAATTCCTACGATTTCTCCTTGGCTAACTTTAAGATTCATATTTTTCAAGGCTTCAGTTGTGCCACGCATTCCTTTAAAATGTACATGCAAATTTTTGATTTCAAGTAACAACACATCCGCCTCCTAACGTGCTGATTTTGGATCCAATACATCCCGGATTCCATCACCAATTAGATTTAGCGCTCCTGCTGCTAAAAATAAAAATACACCAGGAAATACTGGGTACCACCAATAAGTTAAAAGGTATGTCCAACCAATACTAATCATAGCTCCCCATTCTGGAGTTGGTGGTTGTGCCCCTAACCCTAAGAAACCAAGCGTTGCAATGAGTAATATCGTATCTCCCACATCTAAAGTCGCCTGAATAATAACAGGCGCAATAGCATTAGGTATAATATGTTTGATTAGTATAATCCCCTTACCTATCCCAAAGGTTTCAGCAGCCTTTACGAAGAGCTTCTCTTTCAACCCAAGTGCTTCTGCACGAGCTAATCGTATATAAACCGGGACTTTCACGATGGCAATAGCAATCATAGCATTTTGCAAATTAGGTCCTAACACAGCTGCAAGAGCCATAGCTAAAATTAAGCTTGGAAAGGCTAAAACCATATCGACAAATCGCATAATAATGGTATCGACAACCCCTCCAATATAGCCAGAAATTGAACCAATGACAATTCCTATTAAAGACGCTATTGCAATAACTAATAGGCCAACTCCAAGTGACAATCTCGCTCCATAAAAGATTCTTGTAAAAATATCTCTTCCTACCTCATCGGTTCCAAACCAGTGATCTGCCGAAGGAGGCATAAATTTGTTAACGAGGTCAATCTTATCTGGGTTATAGGGTGAAATAAAGGGCACTAGAAATGAAAATAATACAATCACTCCTAGAATAATAATGCCTACCCAGGTCATTTTATTTTGTTTTAATTTATACCAGAAAGGGTTATTCTTTATAGTTTGTGACTTTGGAAGTATAGTTTGCTCCATGAAATCCCCCTCATCGCTTTAATTGTGGATTTAATAAACCATAAATAATATCCACAATTAGGTTAATTAAGACATAGCCAATACTAATAACGATAGTAAAGCCCATCATCGCTGGAAAATCTAAATATTCAATTGAATCCACTACAAATTTCCCCATACCAGGCCAACCAAAAATTGTCTCAGTAACAACAGCTCCACCTAGTAATGAACCAAATGCGACTCCTATCACTGTAACTGTTGGAATTAATGCATTTCTCAGTGCATATGAGATGATAAGTAGACGACCTTTTATACCGTTTGCTATCGCCGTTCGTATATACTCTTGATTCATTACTTCCAGCATACTTGCACGTACTTGTCTTGTAATTATGGCTAACTGTGCATAAGACAGTACTAGGGCAGGCAGAAGAATATGCTGCAAGCTACTTTTCAAAGCGACCATGTCGAAAGTTAAAAGGCTATCTATAATATAAAATCCCGTAATATGTGTAGGTGGATTTAGATCAAAAGAAATCCTGCCATTCGATGGTAACCATCCTAAAATGCCGTAAAAAACTAAAATGGCAATTAATCCACTAAAGAACACTGGAATGGACACTCCGCCTATGGAAAAAATTCGACTTAAATGATCCCAAAACGTATTTTTCTTTAATGCGGCAAGCACTCCAAGTGGAATACCTATTAAAATAGCAATAATAAATGCAACTATTGCTAATTCAAGAGTTGCTGGGAAAAATGTCATGAGATCTTCGACTACAGGTCGTTGCGTTCGAATTGAAGTACCTAAATCCCCACTCAATAAATCACTCATATAATAGAAATATTGGATCCAGACTGGCTGGTCCAGACCCAATTGCGCTCGAATAGATTGTAACGTTTCCTCACTTGCTCTTTGCCCTGCCATCATACTTGCAGGGTCACCTGGAATGACATGTGACATAAAGAATGTCACCAATGTCACCCCAAAAATGACGAAGATTAGAAGGCCAAGCCTTTTAGCAATCATTTTCAGCATGGTTCGTCACTCCAGTTTTATTTAGACATATCTTGTAAATTGTACATACTTTCTAACATTGGGTTATATACAAATCCTTTAACCTCTTTACTCATTGGTAAAATGAAGTCTTTTTGATAAAGAAGAATATACGGCGCGTCTTCCAAGACAATATCTTGTACTTGTTTATATATTGCCTGACGTGCTTCTTGGTCGTTATTTGTTGCAGCTTCTCTTAATAGTTGGTCAACCTCACTATTTGTATAGAACGAGCGGTTTCCTGCTAATCCATGATTACTTGAATCAAACCAGTAATTCATAAACATATATGGATCACCGAAGTCAGGGCTCCAAACACCTAAAGCTAGATCAAATTCACCACTTTCCATCATTTCACGAGAAGTAGCATAAGCAACTTTATTTAGGTTTACTGTTACACCTATATCTGCTAAGTTAGATTGGATGGCTAAAGCTTCTGTCTCCCACCATGTTTTATTATCTGAATAAAGTAAAGATATCGTTAAATCTTCTACTCCCGCTTCAGCTAATAATTGTTTCGCTTGTTCTACATCATAGTTATATTGTTTTACCGATTTATCATGCCCCCAAATACCATCTGGAATCGGACCATGCATTTGTGTAGCATATCCTAATTGAACAGCACTCACTAAACTGTCGTAATCAATTGCATAATTTAAAGCTTGTCTAACACGTGCATCTTGTAATGCTGGATTGCCATTTTTGTTATTTATATAAACATAGTCAACTGCTAAACTCGGCTCCTGAAGAATTGCGACATTTTCTACGTCTTTTAAAGTATCGATTTGGTCAACTGGAATCCCTTCTGCAATGTCAATTTCCCCTTTTTCTAATTGCAAGCGTTGAACAGATGGATCACTGACAACTCTAAACAATACAGTCGTAATAGATGGCTTTACTTTTGAATGTTCGTTTAATTCTAATTTCAGTGAATCTCCTTTTTTCCATTCTGTTAACTTGTAGGGACCACTACCCATCGTATTTGACGCCAAGTAGTTTTGCCCCAAGTCTCCGTCAACTTCGTGTTCTAATACTTTTGGATTCACAATATTCCCGTAGTTAGCTGCTAGTGTTGATAAAAATGGTGGGAATGTCTCCGATAAAACAAAAGTCACCGTTAATGGATCTTCTACTTTTATTTCAGAAATCATACTGAAAACACCCGCTGGCCCATTATCAACAGCTAATGTTCGTTCAAAGCTTGCCTTGACAGCCTCTGCATCCACTGGTGATCCATCAGAGAACAGATGGCCATCTTCCAAAAAGAACGTCCATGTTTTACCATCTTCACTTACTTTCCATTCTTTAGCCAATCCTGGTTTAATATTAGTTGTTGCCCCATCATAGTCTACTAATCTTTCATAAGTGTTATAAATAATTTTCCAGGTTGTATTGTCCATAGATACTGCTGGATCAAGTGATGTAACATCAGCTGGCATCGCTACCACAAGTTGATCAGGTTTGGAGCTAGTTGTGGATTCGTTTGAATTGGTTTCAGGGTTTGATGTCGTATCTGAAGATGAAGGAGCATTTGCATTCTCCTGACATGCAGCTAGAAAAATTACTGAGATAATAATAAGAAAACAATAGCTTAATTTTTTAATCATGGCTTTCTCTCCCTTTAGTATTCAGTTCAATTCCATAATAAATCGGTTCAAGAGCTGTCTCTTTTGCCCACCGTGAATTACCGTAATCAAAATGCCACCATTCGTCTGGATTTATACAAAAACCGGCATTTTCCATTGTATACCTTAGTAATCTTCTGTTATCACGAATTTCAAGCTCCTCTTTAGTTAAATGTGCCTGTCCTTCAAAATATAGCGAGCTTGCTTTTTCTGTAAATTCATCAAAAGCTGTCCCCATATTAAGCCACTCATGCTTAGAAGCTATCGTTAAATCGACTGCTCCCCCTGTGTAGTGGGGGGAAGATGAAAGATAATCCTTTGAAGGTCTTGCAACAAACTTTGAAACATGTTCAAGTAACTCACTTTCCGAATCAAACATTGATTGAAATTGTTGTTTAGCCATGTCAAATAGTGCATTTTGAGTTTCGAAGGATCGCCAACCATCTAATATGACTAGGTCGTAATTCTCCGGAATACTATTAACAACCGTAAGTAGCTTCTTCATTACGCCCTCTCTAACAAAGCAATCGTTTACTGAACCAGGCATATTTTGCTTATAATAATATGGATATACGTGTATTCGTTCTGATACTCCCGTTAAAGACACTAAGGGCTCTTGATTTTGTATAGCAGCATTTGGATCTTTTAAATTTTTAGAATTCAACATCACACCCCCTTTTTAAAATCATATTTCTCTATTAATAGAAATTCAAGTCAATTTTCTAAAATATCAGAAAACAAATGCTCTATTGGCAAATCACATACTTTACTTAATACAATTGCTCAGTAGACTTCAACATTGTTATGGATTCTGTATTTATCATTAGAAACATTATTACCAATTTTTTATATCACCCCTTATTTTCTAGCATGTTCTTTTAACTAATATTCATATATTTAGTTAAGGGACTTCACAAGCATCCAATAATTCAAATTCATAATTTGCCTTTTCATAATACGTGATTGAATTTTTCAAAAAATATGAATATAATAAAATTTAATTTAACTGGTAGTACCAGTTGTACCAGTTAACCTTTTTACTAAGGGCTTTAATTTGGAGGATGAGGTGTGGAACAAGAAACAGTTTTATATATGTCTATTGCTGCAGAACTAGAAAGGCAAATTATAGAGGGAATTTATAAAGAGGGAGATAAACTTCCATCAGAGCGAGAGTTAACAGTTGAATATAAAGTAAGTAGAAATGTAATCAGACAAGCAATTACAAAGCTTCGGGAAAAGGGTCTACTTACTGTCAAACCTGGAAAAGGTGCATACATAACGGAGCTCAAAGACTCTATTGTGGGTGACTCATTAATAAAGATTATGAATAAATATAATTACAAGCCAGAGGAGCTTTTAGAAGTACGTGAAGAATTGGAATTAATCATCATACGTAAATCGATAGAAAAAGCAGAAAAGGCAAATATTGAACAACTTAAACAGATTAATAGAAAAATAGAAAATAATACAACATCATTTAAAGAATTTTTGGATGATGACTATAAATTTCATATGGTACTTGCTGAGTCTACACAAAATCCAATTTTCCCTATCTTAATTCGATCATTTTTGAATACAACCGATTACTTTTCCTTTTCTGTTTCTATGTTTATTAAAGATTTTACAGATGTACTCAATGTCGTTACTGAACATCATCGAAAATTAATCGAAGCGATAGAAAATAAAAATGAAAAGGTTGCCGTTTCGATTATGAGAGAGCATATGAATCTTACGAGAGAGAAGATTGCGATTTTTTATAGATAAATTATAATTCCCTAACATTTTTTTACTGAGAAAGGAGTGTTTTTATGAAAGTAAGTCTATTTGCTACTTGTCTAGTAGATATGTTTCAAAGCAACGTAGGAATAGCAACAGTAGAATTATTAGAACATTTAGGATGTGAGGTAGATTTTCCTGATTCGCAAGTTTGCTGTGGCCAGCCTTCTTTTAACAGCGGCTATGTGAAGGATTCCAAGAAAACGATGAAAAGAATGATTGAAACCTTTGAGCATTCTAATTATGTCGTTTCCCCTTCTGGTTCATGTGCCAATATGTTTAAGGAATATCCAAAAATATTTAAAGACGATCCAATTTGGGAGCTTAAAGCAAAAAGTCTAGCGGATAAAACCTATGAATTAACTCAATTTATTGTCAACGTATTGAAAGTTGAGGATGTAAATGCGAGATTTGAAGGAAAAGCAACCTATCATTGTTCATGCCATATGACAAGAATGTTAGGCGTTACAGAGGCACCTATGAAACTATTAAGTAACGTTAAAGGTCTTGAATTCGTTGAGCTTCCTGGAAAAGAAAATTGTTGTGGGTTTGGTGGAACATTTTCGGTCAAAATGGCGCAAATTTCAGAACAAATGGTAGACGAAAAAGTCCAGAAAATAGAAGAAACCGATGCAGATTTATTAATTGGTGCAGATGCAGGCTGTCTAATGAATATCGGAGGTAGAATTGAAAGGAAAGGAAAACCGATAAAAGTCCTCCATATTGCCGAAGTTTTAAATCATCGTTAAGTCCATTGAAAGTAGCCAAGGGATTCTTCAAACAGTTTAAGGGGGAAGAAACAAATGCCAATGAAAATAGGCACAAAAAACTTTAATGATAGATTAGATGAAGGAATTAAAAATTCTTTTATGAGATCTGCTGTTTCGCTAGGCCAAGATTCTTTGGGATCTAGGAGGCTAAGTGCCGCTAAAGAGCTTGGTAATTGGGAAGAATGGCGGTCTTTAGGAGAAGAAATCAGACAGCATGTACTCGAAAACTTAGATTATTATTTATACCAATTAAGTGAAAATGTTTCGAATAAGGGCGGTCATGTCTTTTTTGCACAAACTGCCACTGAAGCAAATGAGTACATCCTTGATGTGATGAAAAAGAGAAACGCAAAAAAAATCGTTAAGTCAAAATCAATGGTTACTGAAGAAATTGACTTGAATAAAAATTTAGAAAGTGAAGGATATGAAGTGATTGAAACTGATTTAGGAGAGTATATTCTTCAATTGGACGATCATGATGCCCCTTCACATATTGTGGGACCTGCAATGCATAAAACGAAAGAGCAAGTTCGAGAAGTATTTGCAGAAAAGTTAGATTACCAAAATTCAAATAACCCTGATGAATTAGCATTGCATGCCCGGGAAACATTACGACAACATTTTTTATCAGCAGATGTAGGTATAACAGGATGTAATTTTGCTGTCGCTGATACTGGCTCCATATGTTTAGTAACAAACGAAGGTAATGCCGACTTAACTACCGCTTTACCTAAAACCCAAATTACTGTTATGGGGATGGAAAGACTTGTACCTTCCTTCGAAGAACTAGATGTCTTAGTCAGCTTATTAACAAGAAGTGCAGTTGGTCAAAAACTATCAAGCTATATCACGGTTTTAACTGGACCGAAACAAGAAGTTGAGGTGGATGGACCAGAAGAATTCCATTTAGTCATTTTAGACAATGGAAGATCAGATATTTTAGGCGGAGAGTTTCAGTCTATACTCCAATGCATTCGTTGTGCAGCTTGTGTAAATGTCTGCCCTGTTTATCGACAAATCGGAGGCCATGCATATGGTTCCATATATTCAGGTCCAATTGGTGCAGTATTGTCACCTCTTTTAGGTGGCTACGATGATTACAAGGAACTTCCCTATGCTTCCACATTATGTGGTGCCTGCACGGAAGCTTGCCCTGTAAAAATTCCATTACATGACCTGCTACACAAACATAGACAAGTGATTGTTGAAAATGAAGGAAAAGCACCTATTTCAGAAAAGCTATTGATGAAAGCATTCGGATTAGGTACATCATCCCCTTCACTATATAAATTAGGATCCAAGCTTGCTCCAACTGTAATGAAACCTTTTACAAAGGGAGATCACATTTCAAAAGGACCAGGACCATTAAAAGAATGGACAGAAGTTCGTGAATTTCCAGCACCGAAGAAAGAAAGATTTCGTGATTGGTTTCAAGAGCATTCTAGAAAGGAATGAAATCGATGAAAGGATTAATTTTAAATAGAGATAGCTTCTTAGAAAAGATTTCAGGTCGCTTATCAAAAACTGATTGGACAAAAGAAATTGAAAAACCAAAATGGAAGTATAATCCACAAGAAAAGACGTTACAAGATAAAAGCGCTGATGATTTGTTAGAAATTTTAAAAGAACAATGTAAAAACATTCTTACTGATTTAATCGTTACTAATAAAGCAGAACTATCATATTCAATAAGAACAATTGTTTCAAATTATGGCGGAGGTCCTATCGTCACATGGAAAGATGACCGTTTCAAAACATATGGTCTTTCCCAGCTTTTTAATGAAATTTTCCCAATGGAAAATATAAAGGTTCATGAATGGGATCATACATTAATAGATGAAAATATAAAGTTTGCCGAACAAGCTAATGTCGGCATTATGATTAGTGATATTACACTAGCGGAATCTGGAACTGCCGTACTTTTATACAATAAAGATCGAGGAAGAACCATTAGCTTTCTACCAACTACATCAATTATTATCATCCCAAAAAGTTCATTAGTGCCAAGAATGACTCAAGCTGCGAAATTTATAATAGAAAAAATCCAAAACGATCAATCTGTTCCTACATGTATTAACTTTATAACAGGCCCAAGCAACTCAGCAGATATTGAAGGAAAGCTTGTCGTCGGTGTACACGGTCCAGTAAAGGTAACTTATGTTGTTGTTGATGATAGTTGATTTACAATTTCAAAGGAGTCGTCTAAAAGAAAAAATTACAATTCAGGTTTCAAATGAATTGTAATTTTTTCCTTTCTATAATGCCTCTTTTTAGAAAATTTCTTTTAAAAACCCTTAATTAGTAGCACTATTTTTATCTTCTTTACTTTTATTACTTTGCTTTTTTTTCGTAAACGGAAGCGTTTTACCATTAATGACTATCCAAATAATAATTGGAGATAAAATGTTAAAAGAAAGAATAAAGATCACGATGCACCAAATAAACCACGGCGCATTCAATATATTTACATAAATCCACGAATGATATAGATCCATTAAAAAGCCCCCTCACAAAAAATCTATTTATATTTTTTACCTATTTCTTCATATCCAAAACTCCTTTAAAAGATTAACTTCTGAATAATCGTATTATTTTTTGGTAATAAGTGAACTATGTAGCTTTATACAAAAAGGGGGCTTTATAATGTCTTCCTTGGAGGCAGATTTAAAGAAAACATTTTTTAGTGACATAGATGAAAATAAAAAAATAATAGAAAATATTTTTGCAAAAGATATAGACTTCGTTAAACGTGATTTTTCTTTTCATGAAGATAAAAATATACCTGCTGTCTGCTTTTACACAGATGGACTTGTAAATACGCAAGTAGTTGAGGAAACGATTAAAGCTTTAACTATTTACAAAGGAAATTTAAACTCTTCTCAAGGGCAGCAAAACTCCAATCAAGGAAATCAAAGTGATAGTCAGGGAGTTCAAAGTACCAATCAATCTAATCAATATTCACAAGTACTGTTGGTTGATTTTATTAAAAAAAATGTTATGACTCATGCTTCCGTTGAGGTTATTGATAAATTTGAAAAAGCGGTTAATGGAATTTTAGCTGGGGATACAGTTTTTCTTTTTGATGGATGCAATCAAGGAATGCTTATTCCTTCTAGAGGGTGGGACACTCGTTCTGTTGATGAACCACAAACAGAACAAGTAATTAGAGGTCCTCGTGATGGCTTTACAGAGAATATTCGAACCAATACCGCGCTTGTTCGAAGAAGAATTCGGGATCCACTACTTTGCGTAGAAGGGATGCAGATAGGGAAAAAAAGTAAAACAGATATTAATATCGTTTACTTAGAGGGTACCGTTAAAGAAGGACTTGTTGAAGAAGTTAAAGAACGTCTAAAAAAGATCAAAATAGATGCTGTACTCGAAAGTGGCTATATAGAAGAACTAATTAAAGATAGTCCTTGGTCTCCTTTTACTACAATGCAAAATACGGAGAGACCAGATAAAGTAGCTGCAGGAATTTTAGAAGGAAGAGTCGCCATCTTTGTTGATAATACTCCCTTTGTACTAATTGTCCCTTCATACTTCTGGGAATTTTTCCAGGCAAGTGATGATTATTATTCAGGATTTTTGGCTGGCTCTTTCTTCCGTGCGATTCGCTTCATCGCCTTTATCATTAGTCTTGTTGTACCATCCATTTATGTGATGCTTATTAGCTTTCATCAGGAAATGATTCCGACTGAATTAGCCCTGACGATCGCCTCAGGCAGAGAAGTAATCCCTTTCCCTGTTTTACTTGAAGCTTTACTTATGGAAATTGTATTTGAGTTAATGCGGGAAGCCGGTCTTCGTATGCCAAAGCCTGTTGGACAAGCAGTTAGTATTGTAGGTTCTCTTGTTATTGGACAAGCAGCGGTTCAAGCAGGGATTGTTTCACCTTTTTTGGTTATTCTCGTTGCTTTAACTGGAATTGCATCTTTTGCTATTCCTAATTATTCTGCTTCTTTTTCTATTCGTTTGATTCGCTTTCCATTATTAATTGCTTCGGGAACTTTAGGCTTAATGGGCTTTTCAGCTGTATTTACAATTCTCGCAGTTCACGCTCTTTCTATTCGTTCATTCGGTGAGCCTTACCTTGCACCAGCTACACCTTTTCAGCCCACTGACCAAAAGGATATTGTTTTTAGATTTCCATGGTGGAAGATGGATAAACAACCAAAGCTTGCTGAAGGCAGTGAAAAGCGTGAACAGGAAGATTTAATGCCAAAACCGCCAGAAAAAACACCTGAATCTGAGCAATCTGAAAAGAGTAAAACCCGTTCAAGAAGGAGATCTAATGATGAATCGTAATCAAAAGTTCTTTCTTATAATTTCTTCCCTAATTATTTTATTGGTAGGCTGTACAGGTAAAAATGAAATAAATGATTTAGGTCTTGTTATGGCTGTTGGTCTTGATAAAGGTGAGGAAGATGGAACGATTCAAATTACAGCGCAAATTGTTCGACCTGCTGACGCAAGGGGGCAAACGGGCGCCCCTTCTGGCCAAACTGGAGAGCCAATCTGGTCTACAACTGCAACGGGAGATTCAATCTTTTCTGCAATTCGCAATCTTGGAAGACATTCTTCCCGACGAATCTATTGGGCACATAACTATATCATCGTCATTAATGAGGAATTGGCAAAGGAAGGAATTGCGGACATTATTGACTTTTTCACAAGAAATCATCAGCTTAGAATGCGAACTTTGGTTGCAGTTACACCGAATCCAGCGAGTGAGCTTGTTTCAACCGTCACAGGAATAGAAGTTGTACCTGGACAGGCCATTGATGATATATTTTTATACAATACTATTACATCGGCTGCTCCAAAGACTGAGATGATTGATTTACAAAAAGCATACTTAAGTGAAAGTACTCAACCCGTACTGGCAAGGTTATCCCTGAATGAACATGGTATCTCAAATAAAGAACCATCAGATAAGCCAACTATCAAACAAATTGAGCTGGATGGAGCTGGTGTCTTTAAAGATGACAAATTGATAGGTACGATAAGTGCAGATGATACGATGGGATTAATGTTCTTCATCGAAAACGTAAAATCCAGTGCAGTCGTCACCAATTGTACCGATAATCCGAATGAATCAATTACGGTGGAGATTAAAGATGAAAAATTTGAGGTTACTCCAACGTACGACAACAATCAGGTTGGCTTTGATATCCAATTTAACACGAACGTTCAATTAGTAGAGGCAGGATGTCCATTCACTTTAGAAGATAAGCAACAGATAGAAAAACTAGAGGAACAGCTTGAAGAAACTATAAAAGGGAAAATTGAAAAGGTCTTACAGCTTGCACAGAAAGAATATAAAGTAGATATTTTAGAGCTTGGAAATACCTTTAATAATCGATATCCAGCTGAATGGAAAGAAATCTCTCAAAATTGGGATTCGGTATTTGCTGAGGCCAAGGTAAATACAACGGTTGATGTACAAATTACTAGTTCTGCTTTATTATATCGACCTACTCAATCCGGAAAGAAAAATGAGGGTAATCAATGAAGGTTCAAATTACAAATGGGATGCTCATGGCAATCATTATTAATACAGTATACGCTAAAGCCATCGGATTAACTCAAGGTACCATGGCAAGAGAAGTTGGAAGTGATATATGGATTTCCACAATCATTGCCACGTTGTTTAGTATTCTAATTGTTTTCATGATTGTAGTAATAATCCGTCGATTTCCAACAGGAGATCTTATGGATCAAAGTAAAATACTATTAGGAACATGGTTTAGCAAAATTATTAGCCTAATATTGTTTATCTTCTTCCTTGGCTCCTATGGGGCAATTATGATTACTTATGTCTATCACTTAATGGACTACTTTTTACCTGAAGCACCTGTGTATATATTTATTATCATTGCGTTCATTGTAGGGTGCTACGGCTCTTTCTTTGGAATTGAAGTAATTGGAAGAATGGCATTAATCGGGGTATTTTCAGTGTTGGCCTTAAATATCCTGCTGATGATAGGTTCCCTTTCAATGTTTGATATCCGAGAATTGCTTCCTACCTTTCAAAGCGGGGTAACAAATACAGTCTGGGCAAGTAGACATCATGTAACTGATTGGGCAATGGCATCCATGACATTGGCTGTAATTATGCCTTATGTTAAAAATCCTAAAGAATGGAGTAGATCTAACATAGCTGCAATCCTTTTTAGTGGCGCATTTATTGTCATGTGGCCGATTCTTGAAGTCGGTGTTTTAAGTCCGGAAGTTACCGCGCAATATATTGTTTCTTCTATGCAAATGGCCAGAAGCGCAGAAATTGGACAATTCATCCATCGTTACGAAATGATTATGGTCGCTTTTTTTGCGATCTCTTTTCTTACACAAATAATGATGTGTTTTCTATGTGCATCAACTGCTGCTTCAAAGTTATTCGGCCTTAAAGATTACCGTCATATGATAATTCCAACAGCGCTTGTTTTAAGCGGCTATGGATTTTGGGTTGTCTTCGATCATCAAAGAGCGATGGATATTTTAGAGACAACATGGGTAGAGCTTTCTTTACCAATTGCAATCGGATTACCTATTTTAATATTAGTCCTAGGGATTTTTATGAAGAAGAAATTGAAAAAGGCAAACGACAAAGCAAACCAAGAAGCAGATAAAAAACAAGAGGGTAATCAAAATCAAGAAACGAATAAAAATAAACAGTCTAATACTAATCAAAAGCCAGATGAAGCAAATGGGAATTAAGTTATGTACCAGAAAAAACTTTACCTATAAGAAGATAAGGATTACTCGTTAGTGAATATAGCGGTAATCCTTATTCTTATAAGCTTATATTCTTACTCCACACAGTTCTTCCCTGTGAATTTTTCTCTATTCACTTTATCGTTCTTATGTTAAATAAAACTGTACCATTTGCGAAATAACAAAAACTAAAATACTTGTAACAATAGCAAATACCATATAAATAACAGGGTCAATTTCTACATATCCTAAAAGGAATGCAATGATGCCTGCTGTTAAAAATAGCAGAATATATATAAACCCAATAGAACAGGAAACCAGTCTAATTTTCGTGGTGCGTTGATCTTCAACAATTTCCTCTGAAGCCCATCCGTCCTTTTGACTTTTTATTATTCTATTGATTGTCATATAAGCATATAGAAATGCAATTAATCCCCATATCCACCAAACCGTCGCGCCATTTATATAAGAAGAAATTGATACAAAACCAAGAGCCGTGCACATAAAAACATTGAGTAATAATAATGACCAATTAGGTAACCTCATGTTCAATCCTCCATTTCATCTTCTTCAAAATAAAATAGGTTTTCTACAGACTCACTTAAAGCCTTGGAAATTAACAACGCAACTCCAATTGTTGGTTCATATCTTTCCTTTTCGATGGCAATAATTGTTTGCCGAGTAACTTCAGCTTGTTTTGCTAATTCATCCTGAGTAATATCGAGTGCTCTCCTTCTGGAACGCACATTATTTCTTACACCTCGTTTTTTCAAACAAATTCCACCTTTATGTAATTAAACCATTACATTTTGTATTCTAATGTTTACATAATGTAATGTCAACTTTACTTTTTAAAAATTTCTTTCTTATTTCTATAATTCTCACAGCAGTAAACAGGTATAAGAAATAGAACTTAATACGTTAAAAATCTGTTGAAATTCCGAACTTGAGGGGAATAAAATTTTATTATAAATCGCTGTTTTAAACATATAATGTACAGTAAACAAAAGTAGAAGATTACAATGTTATTACAACATGAGGGGCGAATGATCTTGTTTTATGAAGTACTCCTATTAGGAGAACTGGTGTGGAATATTCCGTTGTTTGTTTTTCTTTTAGGAATTGCCATTTTATATTTCTTTCTACTTAGACTATTTTCAGATTTAAAACTTTATAATAAACAACCCCTACTCTTTTATCTGTCCTTGTGTTTACTCTACCTTCTAATTGGTACTCCATTCACAACTATCAGCCACTTTTCATTTACTCTCCATATGTTACAGATGAGCATTCTTTTCTTTATTGTTACACCTTTAATTTTAATAGGTATTCCTGAGCCTATGTTAGAAAAGATATTACAGGTTCGTATTGTTAAAAAAGTGAGCAAACTGATTTTAACACCGAAGCTTGCACTATACATTTTTTCCATCTTATTCTTGCTATATCATTTACCTATAGTCTCAAGCCTTTTTATTCATTCCTACATACAAATAACATTTTTACTATTCTTGTTCATGCTTTCATTTAGTATATGGTGGCCAATTGTTTCTCCAGATTCAAAACAAAGAATCAATAACGAGCAAAGAAAACGATATGTATTTCTAAATGGTCTTGTTTTAATGCCTGCTTGCATCGTTTTTATTTTGTCTGCATTGACTGTTGAAATACAAAATCCATTTCTTCACCAGATATCGGCCCAACTTTGCTTACCTCTCGACACAAATTCAATTAACTTACTTCCATTTCCTTTCAATACGAAATATGACCAATTTTTAGCCGCTATTATAATGTTAGGATTGCACAAATTTAGCCTACATCTGTTCTCTCGACATGGGAAGACCGAGAAAGAAAAACTACTCGTGGAAATAGAAGGATAACAGTAAAGGATTTCTCACATACTTCACAAAAATCTTGTCATAATTTTTTGTTGGTACAAGTAAGATTTATTAGCGCCAAGTAAAAACGCTCATAAGAAATAAGGTGGTGAAAAAATGAATGAAACTGTTTACTTAGATGTAAAAGGATTACATTGTCCAGACTGCCCTCAAAAAGTTGAAAAATCAGTATTAAAGTTAGACGGAGTAAGTGAAGTTAAAGTGAACTACGAAACAGAAAGTGGATTTGTTACTTTCAACAAAGAATTAACTAGCTTAAATGAAATCATTAACCGCATTAATACGATGGGATTTGAAGCAAATACTTCAGAACCAACGGCTGTAAAGGAGTAGATTAAAACAAAAACGTTTCCCTTAGATGCAGGAAACGTTTTTTTCTTTTAACTGACTTCTATCTTATTTATTTGTACTTCTTTCACTCGTTTCTGATCTTTGATGAAACAAGAGATTATTAATCCAATTAAAGACAATACCGCAACAACGATGAATGCCACATTAGCACCATATATATCTGCATTTAAAACGCCTCTACTTGCTGCCGATTCTTCTGACGTCGTCATAACTGTGACAAGAATAGCAGTACCAACTGATGCTGCAATTTGTCTCATTGTATTATCCATCGCCGCTCCATGTGGAATTAATCGATTTGGCAATTGATTCAATGCTGCAGTTGCAATTGGCATCATAACCATCGATAACCCAAACATTCTGACGCTATACATAATCGTCATGTAAACAAAAGATGTATTAGTATCTAATTGAATAAATGCAAATGATGAAATAGTGATGATTGCCAGACCAACCATTACAAGTTTTTTCGCACCAAATTTATCAAATATTCTACCTGCAATAGGAGACATAAATCCTGTGATTAACGCCCCTGGTAACAATACAAGACCTGCTTCAAGAGCAGTAAATTCACGCATGTTTTGCATATATAGCGGAATTAGTGTCTCTACTCCAATTAACCCCATGAATGTAATCATTCCTACAGCAACTGCTAATGGGAAAATGGAATACGTAAATACACGGAACTCTAACATTGGGTGTTTTAGCTTTAATTGTCTTAAAATAAATGCAATAAGTGCTACTGCTCCAACAAGAAGTGAAAGAATCGTCATACTTGCTAACCATCCGTTGTTTCCAGCTGAAGTAAACCCATAAAGTAGTCCACCAAATCCAAAAGAAGATAAAATGATTGAAAGAATATCTAATTTTGGTTTCTGTAATTCCGTTACATTTTTTAATACAAATGAAGCTACAATAATATCGATAATAGCGATTGGTAAAATAATAAAGAATAAAACTCGCCAAGAATAATGCTCTGTAACATATCCTGATAAAGCTGGCCCAATTGCAGGAGCAAAGGAAATTACTAAACCAATTAACCCCATTGCCGCCCCGCGTTTATTAACAGGGAATATCATTAAAAATACAGTTTGCATCAGTGGCAGCATCACTCCTGCACCAGCAGACTGTATCATTCGCCCGACTAACAATACTTCAAAATTAGGTGCAATTCCTGCTACAAGAGTACCAACAGTAAAAATACTCATCGCAGTAATAAATAACTGCCTAGTGGAGAATCGTTCTAACAAAAATGCACTGATAGGAATCATAATCCCATTCACTAACATAAATACTGTTGTCAACCATTGAGCACTATTTGCTGTAATACCCATTTCTTTCATAATCGGAGGGATGGCTGTAATCATTAATGTTTGGTTCAAGATGGCAATAAACGATCCAGCGAGTAACAGAATTACAATCGTTCTCCTGTTAAAATCTAAATTTTTCATAACATTCCCTCTCTTTAATTTTTCGTCACTTTTAAAGAATACATGATTTAAAAATATTATTCTATTACTATGTTTCCAGTTAATGAAAAAAGTGTAACTAATAATAATTAGAATTTAGATTTAAATAGCGAGCATAGCAAACAGACTGGATTCATTTTTATTTGTATTTCTTAGAATAAATAAATTCCGTAATGGGAACTGTCACAAAAGTAAGACCAACCACCATCACTAGTGGGTAATTATCGATTTCATTAAAATTCCCAGTTCCTTCTGAAATAAACAATAATAAACCAGATAAAATCATAAGTACATAATAACTAATTTTTGCACTTTGAGCTTGAATATGTTTATCTAATTCATCCTTCTTGCCACCGCCGTTGTGATCTCCCCAATTAAGCCAATTAAAAAAATAGCTTAAAATAAGAAAACTAAAGAAAATAGAAGCTGCATCTATAGTTCCATATCTAATCCATTTGTATAAGGAAAATCCTGCAATTAACAGAAAAACAATAAAGATTAAAGTAGCTATAATTCTTTTGGATTTATCCATTCCCATTTCCCCCATTCCCTGAGATAAATAACTCTTCCATAGTAACTCTTAAAATTTTTGCAATATCAAATGCTAACTGCAAACTTGGGTCATATTTATTATTCTCAATAGCGTTTATTGTCTGCCTACTTACATTACATAGTTCCGCTAACTTCCCCTGGGAAAGACCATCTTTTTCTCTGTACTCCTTAATTCTATTTTCCATTCACTACGCCACCTTTTAGATTTCATGAAGTGTCAAAGGTTTTTTACATATTGATTATAAAATATGATATATAGGATGTCAAAGATGTTTTACACCCTTTGGGTCAAAGTTTATTTTTTTAGTATAGTTGGTTCCTTACGCCTCTTTTTATATGGTTCTATGTCAAATGTTGGGGTGAAGTGATATTACACGGCACCCCG
>NZ_JPVQ01000086.1 GCF_000772965.1 Ureibacillus massiliensis 4400831 = CIP 108448 = CCUG 49529
CACAAAACATCGGAGATGTTAGAAGGTGTGGGTTATTTGACGCTTACGATGCATTAAGAAATAAACTAATGGATTTCCAAAATAATATAGGTGATCATTATGATGATCTTATTCGATTAACTGACAAAATTGTAAAGTTTAGAAATGAGAGAGATTAGCAAAAGCTTCATAATCCAAAAGATTTAGCATTATCGATATCATTAGAAGCTAACGAATTACTAGAGACTTTCTAATAGAGAAAAAGTGAAGCTATCGAGAATAATATAGATAATATGAAAGATTAGTTAGCTGATATATTTCTCTATATTTCTCTATACATTACTGTTTGCAAATGAAACCGACATAAATCTTGGAAATGCTGTAAAACAAAACATTCAGAAGAACATTGAGAAATATTCTGTTGATAAGGTATATGGTAGTAATGCTAAGTATACAGAGTTTTATAATTTACAAAGAAAAATATTTAAAAAAGTAGTTTTCAACTGTTTCTTTAATAGAATGTAAAATAAAGCATAACTTTCCTGAATGGAAATTTTATGCTTTATTTTTTGATTTAGGTTTTCACATAACTCGATTTCATAATTAATTTTTAGAAATTAGTTATCAACATTTACTGTAGAGATAAATGATATCGCATTTTCTCTATCTACACAATTTGGACAAACTCCACATGGAACTTCACTATTGGCTTGGCAAGAATAAGTAATTGCCATAGGTACATTCAACCGAATACCTCGCTGAATTACTTCTGCTTTACTTAAATCTCTATATGGTAAACAAATTTCCACAGAACCATAATCGTTCAAAAGTACACCTAGTTTATCAAAAAATTCTTTTGAGCAATCAATTTCTTTAGCGTGATTTGAATTAATAAAAGCTGCATAAACTTTAGTGATATCTTCGCTTTGAGCAATTGAGCTCGCTATCGTTAAAAACAGTAGATTTCTATATGGAAGATATAAATCGTCTGAATTCACATTTTCCATCCATAGATTAGGCTCGATTATCATTCTTGAAGATGAGTTTTTATAAATATCTTTTATGTTTACTACACGTAAATAAGGTTTGATTTTTTGAGGTATGACTTTTAAAAGACTATTTAATTCTTTTTCTTTGAAATGTTGCCCATAGTCTAGAAATACAGGAAGGATACTTTTATTTTGTTCGAGTAACTCATATGCAAGAGTGGTGGAATCAAGTCCGCCTGACATTAATAGTAAAGAATCAAATTGTGGAGTAAATTCTTCTACAGACTGATTTAATAAATTAAAAACCTCCAACAATAATTCGTCAATTGTATGGACGATACGAGTTACACTTTTAGTTAAAAAAAGATTGTATGCTTTTTTGTAAGGATCAAAAAGAATAATAGGTTTACCGGCATGATTCATCCAACCGATTTCAACAAATGTTCCTGGATCATCTTCTATTAAAATTGCAATCATTAATTCGCATTTTTTTAGTAATTCAACATCTTTATTATAAATCTCTTGTCTCTCTTTATAGGATTCGTTCCCCATAAAGAGTCCATTTTCTTTAATGGGTCTGTGGGGAACGAAGTTGTGATATTCTAAGATATCCTCAATTTTATCGAATAGCTTAGTATCGAACATAGGAAAATCCGGACCAGCAAGGTATATATGCATTTTTTGTCTTGATTCCCAAGAGATTCTTACTCCAGAGGTTTCTAGTATTTCTTCATTTTTGATTAATTTTACAGTATCTTTGAAATCATCGTGATTAAAGGTAGATGCATATTCTCTAGCTGTGAAAGAAGCAATTTTTAAGCAATGTTCTTCTGAAAGTAACATATTGTAGAAAACATATGCTGAATTAAAACAGTCACCAACACCAACAGAATGGGTGTTTAAAATGTTAAATGAGGGTGCTTCATGGAAGAACTTTTGAGTAGTATTTATTAAAGTAGAACCTCCACGATTTTCTTTTAATAGAATGTAATTAGCTAAATAACTAAAATCCGAATTTAACAATTCTAATAATGTTCCACCAGTATCCAAAAAAAGCTTTGATGTTGTAGAAAATATTAAGGTTTCAAAGTTGTATTTATTATTCTTGAAATCAGGAAGTAATTCTTCACCATATTGAAAATCTACATGGATTCGAATTTTTTCATTTTTTATTTCATTTAAAATAGAAGCTAAATCATACTTACCAGGATACACAATAAGATCTGTTGGTTTGTATGATTTGAATAGTTCTAAAAAAGCGGAAATATCCATACTTGTTTTGGCTTGTTTTCTAAGTATATCTTCATATCCTTGAGAGCCAGTTTCTTTTGAATCATGTATATTAATCACATTTGGAGAACGTTTAATTTCACCTATACTTTTGAAAGCTGTAGCATTTAATTTCTTAGCAAAAGTATTAAAGTCTTCTTCTAAATAATTTGGTAAAACTGCAGCTAAAGCATAGTTAGCTTGTAATGCATCTAATGCTCTTGCTGAGTGAAAAATACCACCTAATCGGATGAAATTTGCATCAATATGATTGTCAGTATAGACTTCGCCTATAACTAATATACGTTTATTATTTTGCATAGAGATTCACCACGATTTTTGGAAAAATTGCATTTTCACTATATACAATCGTACCCGAATATTTATGTCCTCTTGCGATACAAGTATGTAAATAATTGTATTGAGTTGGTAATAGTCCGATTTCACTTTCATCGTCGGTAAGAATTACTTGAACACGACCATTTTTTAATTTCTTCCCTAAATGAATAATACTAAATATTTCCGGAACTTCACCTTCTGAATTAAAATATTCAGAGTTTGCAACATCCTGTAAGTCAACTTCAAGTAATTCTCTCAAACATCTTTCCTCATTATAATTCTTAGCGTCGTTAATCCTTCCGAATTCTCCGTTACCTACGCTTCCCATGTATTACTCCTCCTTTAATAATGATATAATAGATATTTTCCAAATTTCAGGTAAATCCTTTCTCCTTTCAAATATTGATTGAAAAATGAAAAAATTGAGTAAATTTATGACTTTGGAGTAAATAATACTATATTCTTTGTTTCGTAGGTCTAATCTTGTAAAGTATATTACTTCACCAAAAAAGCCTCATTTTTATTAATGAGTATTTAGTATATTAATTTTCCTATTACTTAGACTTCAAGAATATAAATCTATAAATTTCAGACTTTCTATTTTGTGAATTTTTGGACACAATAAACTCCAGGCAGCCAACTTCTAGTAAAATAAACACAAGTAATTCAAAAGTTAACCCATATTCACCCTTTTTCTATAATGGAGGCTTTCAAATGATTAATGACCGCTCGCAAATTGTTAAGACATTAAATGCGCAAATACATACAAATGGGCATATTCTTGGTGTGGCCGCGGGAAGTGGAATGACGACAAAGTATAGTGTGAAGGGAGGGGCGGATATTATTTTGGCGTTGAGTGCTGGCTGGTACCGTCAAAAAGGAAGGTCTTCACTTGCTTCTTACTTATGTTATGAAAATAGTAATCGTATTGTATTCGACTTTGCGACACGAGAGTTAATACCGTTATTGATGAATAAACCCATCATTTTTGGACTGCATGCTTCGGATCCGACAATTGTTTTAGAAGAATATATTGCCCACATAAAACGTGCCGGCTTTGCGGGTGTTAATAATTTTCCGACAGTCGGACTTATTAATGGACAGTTTCGTGAGGCGTTGGAGGAAGCTGGGCTTGGTTATCATAATGAAGTTGAAGCAATTCGAATAGCTAGTGATCTTGGACTTTTTACTCTAGCATTTGTTTTTGATGAGCATCAAGCAGAACAAATGATTGAGGCTGGGGCTGATGTCATCTGTGTCCATCTAGGTTTAACGACAGGTGGAGATTTAGGAGCTAAAAAAGTACAATCTATTGAAAATGCTCGGCAACATGCAAATCGAATATTTCAAGTGTGTGATGTTCTTAATCGTCAAGTTATAAAAATGGTGTATGGGGGGCCGATACAATCTCCAATCGATGCGCAATACTTTTATGATAATACAGCTTGCCAAGGATATATTGGGGGTTCTTTATTTGAGAGAATTCCGTCTGAAAAGTCTATTTTAAATTCTACTAAATCCTTTAAAAACCCTACTAATTCTGAAAGCAAAGATATCTTACTGAACGTACTATCAGGAAAGGTTCAGAATTATGATTATGTTGAATTTGTCAAAGAGCATATAAAAGAAAATTATCATCAGTCCATTTATTTAAGTGAAATTGCATTAGCACTTCATGTGTCGCTGCCGTATCTAAGCTTGAAATTTAAAGAGAAAATGGGATGTAATTTCTCTGAATATTTAATGCGATATCGTATGAATAAGGCAGCAGAACTATTAATGGAATCTTCTTTACCAATTGTAGAGATTGCAAATTTAGTTGGTTATCCAGACTATGCCCAGTTCAGTAAAATGTTTAAAAAAATAAAGGGATCTTCCCCAAGGAATTTTCGAAAGAATCAAGTATTTTTAGATAAATAAACACAATTAATTATTAAATAAACACAATTAATTATTAAATAAA
>NZ_JPVQ01000049.1 GCF_000772965.1 Ureibacillus massiliensis 4400831 = CIP 108448 = CCUG 49529
TATTGTAACCCTTGTTTTTTAGATAAAATGAATTAAATGAAATATACATTTTATTTTTTATTTATAAAATGATAGCGCTATCATTTTGTGGTGAAAATCAAACGGGGGTGCGATGATGAAAACAGTAGCAATTTTGGGGACATTTGATACAAAGGGGAAAGAACTAATATTTGTGAAAGATTTAATTGAGAAACAAGGAGTTAACACTCTTTGTATTCATACCGGTGTATTTGATCCAATTATAACGCCGGATGTTACGAATGCAGAATTAGCCGCTGCAGTAGGCGTGGACATCAATTCAATTATTGAAAAAAAAGACCGTGCTACGGCAACATTAGTACTGTCTAAAGGGACTGCAACAGTAATTCCTGAACTATATTCGCAAGGGCGTTTTGATGGGATTATTTCAATTGGAGGTTCGGGTGGGACATCATTAGCAACACCAGCGATGCAAGCATTACCAATTGGTGTTCCGAAAGTAATGGTATCTACTATGACATCGGGAGACATCTCACCGTATGTTGGAACGAGCGATATTATTATGATGCCATCGATAGTTGACGCTGAGGGATTGAATGAAATTTCTATGAAAATCTTTAGCAATGCAGTGAATGCAATTGTTGGAATGGTAAAAAATGCGCAAGAGTTTAAAGAAGAAGGGAAGCCTTTAATAGCTGCGACTATGTTTGGAGTAACAACACCTTGCATTAAAACAGCAAAAGAATATTTAGAAAAACACGGTTACGAAGTACTTGTATTCCATGCAACAGGTGCAGGTGGTAAAAGTATGGAAGCGTTAATTGAAGCGGGTTATATTAAAGGCGTACTCGATCTAACGACAACGGAATGGTGCGATGAAATTGTTGGTGGAGTATTAAGCGCTGGTCCCCATCGACTGGAAGCAGCTGCAAAAGTAGGTATTCCACAAGTAGTTTCTGTTGGTGCGTTAGATATGGTGAACTTTGGTCCCATCGATAGTGTACCAGCACAATTTAAAGAACGAAATCTTTATCAGCACAATCCGACTGTCACATTAATGCGTACTACTGCAGAAGAACTTCAAGAAATTGGAACAGTAATTGCTGAAAAATTAAATTTGGCACAAGGAAACACATCATTAATGCTTCCATTAAAAGGTGTTTCTGCCATTGACATCGAAGGTGAGGCTTTCTATGATCCTCATGCTAATGAAGTGTTATTCAATACGTTGCGAAATAAAGTTGGCGATACAGTTGAAGTATTCGAATTAGAAAATGCGATTAATGATGATGAATTTGCCATCGCTGCAGCTAATAAATTAATGGAATTATTAAAGGCTTAATTACGCCTAGATATTGAAATTTAGGAGGATTCAAATGAACACATTAACACGTGCTGAAAATATTGCGAAATTTAAAGAACAAGTAGCAGCAGGTAATATTCTTGTTGGAGTTGGTGCTGGTACTGGGATTACAGCGAAAAGTAGTGAGGCTGGTGGAGCTGATTTACTTATTATCTATAACTCTGGTCGTTACCGTATGGCAGGACGTGGTTCACTGGCAGGATTACTTTCTTACGGCGATGCTAATGCCATTGTTGTAGACATGGGGCAAGAAATTTTACCAATCGTAAATGATGTTCCAGTGTTAGCGGGAGTATGTGGTACAGATCCATTTCGTGTGATGGACATTTTCTTAAAGCAATTAAAAGAGCAAGGTTTTAATGGAGTACAAAACTTCCCTACAGTAGGGTTGATTGATGGTGTATTCCGTCAAAATCTTGAAGAAACAGGAATGGGCTACGGTTTAGAGGTGGAAATGATCCGTAAAGCTCATGACATGGATATGCTGACTTGCCCATATGTATTTGATGCAGAGCAAGCAAAGGCAATGGCAGAAGCAGGCGCGGATGTATTAGTAGCACATATGGGGCTTACAACAAAAGGAACAATTGGTGCAAAAACAGCCCTTTCGTTAGATGACTGCGTAGAAAAAATCAATGATATTATTGCCGCTGGTCGTCAAGTGAATCCAGATATTATGGTGATGTGTCATGGTGGTCCAATCTCAGAGCCAGAAGATGCCCAGTATGTTATTAGTAAAATTCCGGAGCTAGATGGCTTCTTTGGTGCTTCAAGCATTGAACGTTTCGCAGCGGAACGTGGTATTAAAGAACAATCAGCTGCATTTAAAGCAATTAAGAAATAAGTGGTGGACACTAGGTAAAGTTTACCTAGTGTTTTTGTTTTATTGTAAATCCGCTTTTTAAATTTCTATACTTTATTTTTAATAACATTTAAGTATGTAGTTAAGTAACTGATCGAAGAATATCAAACCAATAATCACTTAAATTAAAACAACCTACCTAAGCTTATTTAAGCCAGTTTACACACTCCAACCTAATCAATTATTGAACTACAACATTATCAAAAGGAATCGATTCACCATTCACTTGAACCTCAATTGCTTCGTGTTGAGGGTCTGTCGTTAAATAATATGTATTTTGCTTTATTGTCTCATCATGTGAATTTGTTTCATTAAGCTTGATTATTAGAGTATCTCCTTGTGTTTCTAAATCAGTTTCCACATCGCCACTTGAATGAAAAACAATATAATATCCTTTTCCTCCATTAGTGATTGATTGAAGTCTTAAGTTGGAATCAACATTTTCCTGTACATTTTCAGGTACATTTTTAATTTCGGTAAAACTCAATACTGATGAATTACAGGCTGATAAAATAGCGATTACGAAAAAGCCTAATAAAAAAATTTTCTTCATTTCTTCCACTCCTTCTTCTACATAAATTTTATATTCCAGATATTCATAGCTTTATTAACTACATGAATATTTTACCAGTATATCTAACTTTAATTATAAAAAAATTTTTAAAAAATATTACTATTCCACACGTAACAATTAACTTTTTCCCAGAAAAGGAAAATAATTAGGAAAACGAAAATTGTATAGTTCGTCTAAAAAAATAGTAACTAATCATTATTTTAATGAGAAAGTAAAAAATGGAATTTGCGAATTTTGGAGAAAATTTCAATCTTGAAATAGATTTTTTGTTTTGTATAATTGGTTTTAAGAAACCGCTTAACTAAATTTACAAAGGGGTAATTAAATGTCAAATTGGGGAATTTTAGGGGCATCTAATATTGCATACGAACAGTTTTTGCCAGCAGTAAATAAAGTTGAAACCGCGTTTTTGAAAGCGATTGCATCAAAGTCACCAAATAAGATTGCTCGCTTTGGTATTGAGCATGTTTATGAAACATATGAAGAATTATTACAGAGCCCTACTATCGATGTGGTTTATATACCTCTACCTAATGCGTTGCATGCACAATTTGTTCAATTAGCCTTAAAACATGGCAAGCATGTCTTAGTTGAAAAGCCAGCAACGATTTCACTAAAAGAAATGCAAGAAATAGCTTCGATTGTAAACCAAACTGAACGTGTTGTATTAGAGGCATTTATGTACCAGTATCATGCACAGCACCAAAAAATGCGAGAACTTTTACCACGGGTTGGGGAGATTCAAGAAATCAAAGCACATTTTTCATGGTTGCTTGAGGATGAAAAAGATATTCGTCTTAATGAGCAATTGGGAGGTGGCGCTTTGTATGATGTTGGGTGTTATTGTATGCATGCGATAACGCAACTAGTCGGGTATAAACCAAAGCGTATCTTTATGACATCACCACAGGAAAAGAGCGTCGATGAAACATCACACATTATTATGTACGATGAGAACAATACACTCGCTTCATTCACATGCTCCATGCGGATGCCATTTGAAAATTATTACATGGTATATGGAACTAAAGGAGTATTGAAGGTAGAACATAGCTTTAGACCAGATTTATCTCCTGATGGAAAAGGAATTGTGACTCTTTTAGATCAAAATGAAAATATTTTGGAACAGCATCATTATTATGACGAGCCTTATGTAAAGCAAATTGAATATATGGAAAAGTGTATTTCTCAAGAAGCTTCTTCCAATGCAATGTTACAATCATCACTTGAAATGGCAAAGTATATTGAATTCGCATATCGTTCACGACAAAAAGGTGAATGGGTGCAAGTGGAGGGATGAGATGAAAACAGCAGTAATTGGTTTAGGAAGATTAGGGACAATTCATGTGAATAATTTACTGAATATTAGAAATATAGAAGTTGTGGCAGTTTGTGATAGTTCAATCGAACGTTCAGAAAAAGTCGCTAAACAATATCAAATACCATTCTACACAGACAATATTAATGCCATCTTAGAAAATGAACAAATAGAAGCAGTAGTCATTGTCACCTCAACGAGTAGCCACTACGAAATTATTACAAAAGCAATTGATGCAAATAAAGCAATATTTGTAGAAAAGCCTCTAACAATTGAACTAGAAACATCCAAGAAAATATTAGCACATGCGAATGAAAAAAATGCATTTGTTCAAGTAGGATTTATGCGTCGTTTTGACCCAGATTATGCTGCGGCAAAAAAGTGTATCGAAGAAGGTCAAATTGGAAAACCACTTTACTTCAAAGCAATAAGTCGTGATCCGGACGCACCACCAAATTCGTTTTTAGCTAGAAGTGGTGGAATCTTTATTGATTTTAGTATCCACGATTATGATTTAGCTAGATTTTTAATGAATGATGATATTATCTCTGTTGCCTCATTTGGACGAAACATTAAATATCCGGATCTTGCTACCATCGGCGACATTGATACAGGTATTAGTTATATAGAATTCGCAAAAGGTGGCTGTGGCGATGTTGAATCAAGCCGTTGTGCATTATACGGCTATGATATTCGTACAGAAATCGTTGGCTCTGAAGGGACAATTCGGATTGGATCATCGAAGAAAAATAACGTTCAGCTATTAAATTCTAAAGGGAATTCTAGTCAAATCATCCCTATATTTTATGAACGCTTTGAAGAAGCATATAAAAATGAATTCGATGCTTTCGTTCAAGCTGTTCAAAACAATGAACCATCACCGGTGAGTATTGAAGATAGTATTCATGCATTACAAGTGGCGCATCTTGCTCAACAATCCTTTGAACTAGGGAAGAAAGTGTCAATCGGTGAAGGAAGTGTGAATGTATGACGGATGCGTTACTAGAAATGAAGAATATTACGAAAAGCTTTGCAAATAACCATGTATTGAAGGGTGTCAATTTAGAGGTGCAAAAAGGCGAGGTCCATGTGATTCTTGGAGAAAACGGTGCGGGAAAATCGACACTTATAAAAATTATTACAGGGGCCTATTCAATGGATGACGGAGAGATGTACTGGGAAGGAAAGCCAATAGCCATTAAAAACCCACTTGAAGCAATGGCAATTGGAATAGCTACAATCTATCAGGAGCTTAATCTAATTCCTGAGCTAACCGTTTATGAAAATATTTTTCTTGGCAGGGAAAAGAAAAATCGGGGCAAGATGAGCTTATTAAATAAAAAAGAAATGATCCGTGAGGCAGAAGAATTGCTCGAGCGTCTAGGTCAAAATCCCAAGCTTGCAACAGAACCGTTATCAAAATTAGGAATGGGTCAGCAACAACTAGTCGAAATTGCGAAAGCGCTTACCCTAGATGCCAAGGTTTTAATAATGGATGAACCGACATCTAGCTTAAGCGGTAAAGAGGTTGAAGAACTATATAAAATTGTGGAACAACTTCGAGAAGAAGGAATCGCGATTATATTTATCTCCCATCGGTTAGATGAGATTCGAAGATTGGGAGACCGCATTACAGTACTACGAGATGGATTTGGGATAGCAACGATTGATGTTGCAACAACTGAAACAGATTATTGGATTGAGTTAATGGTTGGTCGTTCACTTAATGAAAAATTTCCAAA
This sequence comes from Ureibacillus massiliensis 4400831 = CIP 108448 = CCUG 49529, assembly GCF_000772965.1. Lineage (GTDB taxonomy): Bacteria > Bacillota > Bacilli > Bacillales_A > Planococcaceae > Ureibacillus > Ureibacillus massiliensis. The sequence goes on from NZ_JPVQ01000049.1 coordinate 5,839, forward strand.
GAAAAGCTTCAATCGAGGAGATGTGAGCTTTAGTTTAAAAGATTTCAAAGTAACGGAGGAAACACCACCTATTAATCTAGATATTCATTACGGTGAAATCGTAGGTATATCCGGACTTGTTGGAGCTGGAAGAACAGAACTTGCACGTGCGATTTTTGGAGCAGATAAACGATATAGTGGCAAAATTTTTATCGATGGTGCAGTGAAGAAAATACATTCACCTCGTCAAGCAATTGATGCAGGTATCGCGTTTATTACAGAGGACCGAAAAACAGAGGGTCTCGTATTAGATTTATCTATGATATTAAATGTTTGTTTACCTAGTATGAGTAAGTTTCGGAGTCCGTTAAAATTGTTGGACTTAAAAGCTATGCATGACAAAGCACAGGAATATATGAACGAGTTACAAATTCGCCCAGCAAATATCGAGTTAAATGCTAGAAACTTCAGTGGCGGGAATCAGCAAAAGGTAGTTATTGCAAAATGGCTTTGTACAAATGCGAAGGTATTTATATTTGATGAGCCTACTCGAGGAATTGATGTTGGTGCTAAGGTTGAAGTATATCGTTTGATGAATCGGCTTGTTGACGAGGGGGCAACTGTCATCATGATCTCATCTGATCTACCTGAAATACTAGGGATGTGTGATCGGGTATTGGTTATGAGGGAAGGGAAGCTAACAGCAGATTTACCGATTGAACAAGCAACACAAGAAGTCATTATGAAAGCGGCTACATTAGGAGCCTAGGAGGTGAAGAAAATGACAGAAATAATGGAAAACCCAGTGAAACCAGAAGTAGAAAAGAAAGCCACATGGAAAAAAATTATGAGTAAGTTTGGTTCATTGTTAGCACTTTTAATATTAGTTTTAGTGCTTTCATTTGCCACGGATAAGTTTTTTACTGTGAACAACTTGATGAATATTGCCCGGCAATCATCCATTAATGCTTTATTAGCTGTTGGGATGTTATTACCTATATTAACAGCTGGTATTGACTTATCGGTAGGATCTATACTTGCTCTTTCAATCATGATTATGGGGATTGTTTCAGTAAACATGACACTGCACCCATTACTAGGGATATTAGCATGTCTAGTCATTGGAGCTGGTTTTGGGTTACTTAACGGTGTGCTCTTAACAAAATTACGTTTACCACATCCTTTTATATCGACACTTGGAACAATGAATATTGCCCGTGGTATTGCGTTAATTATTACTGGAGCAGCACCTATTGCTGGTTTCCCATTCTTAATTCAATATGTCGGCTCTGAATTTATCGGACCAATTCCTATTAGCTTTTTATTAGTCATTGTAGTGTACATTATCTTCCACGTCTTTTTAACAAGAACTCAAACAGGTCGCTATATTTATGCGATTGGTGGAAACAAAGAAGCGGCACGACTATCTGGTATTAATGTAGACCGAGTCCTAATCATTGTTTATACATTAAGTGGTTTAATGGCAGGGTTAGCAGGGCTCGTCATGGTAGGGCGTGTAAACTCAGCCTTTCCATTAGCAGGGATGTCTTATGAGTTAGATGCGATTGCAGCCGTAATCATTGGGGGAGCGAGCTTTTTCGGTGGGGTTGGTACTGTATGGGGTACGTTAATTGGCGCACTCATTATAGCGGTACTACGAAATGGGCTTAATTTATTAAATGTTTCATCAGATTTCCAGATGGCTGTAGTCGGATTTGTTATTATCGCTGCCGTCTATGTTGATGTATTACGGCAACGGAAAGCAAAAAGAAATTAAAAATTAGGGGGAAATGGGTATGAAAAAAAGAAATTGGTTACTAGTATTGGGGTTAACTTTAGCAATGTTATTAGCTGCTTGTGGTAGTGGGGAAGGTACATCTACATCTAATGGAAATGCAGGTGGAAGCGGAAGTGGAAGTGGAGATGGAGATGCTGACGGAGGAACTAAAAATATCTCTGTTGTTTTAAAAACATTATCAAGTCCATATTGGAAGTACGTAGAGGCAGGAGCGAAAAAAGCAGGCGAGGATCTAGGTGTTAATGTAACAATCGTTGGACCATCGTCGGAAGCTGAAATTATCCAACAAGTAAATATGTTAGAAGATCAATTGAGCCAACAACCTGATGCGATTGTTGTTTCACCGACACAGCCTGATACAGTAATTCCGGTACTCGAAGATGCTTCTTCACAAGGGGTACCAGTACTTCTCATTGACTCAGATGCTGACTTTGAAGGGAAGGTTACGTTCATTGGAACAGAAAACTATGATGCGGGTCAAGAAGCTGGAAAGGAAATTGCATCTAAGCTTCAACCTGGCGATAAGGTTGTGTTAATTGCCGGAGCATTAGGAAATCCTGCTACAGATGCACGTATTAAGGGAGCAAAAGATGCGTTAGAAGAAGCGGGAATGGTTATTGCAGCAGAGCAACCTGCAGATAGTGATAAAGCAAAAGCAATGTCAGTAATGGAGAATATTTTAGAGGCAGAAGATGATATCAAAGCAGTATTTTCAGCGAATGACGATATGGCTATAGGTGTCTTACGTGCAGTTGAAGCGGCGAATCTAGACATTATCATTTATGGAACAGATGGTACGGAAGAGGCAGTGCAATCGATTATTGATGGCGGTTTAACAGGAACAATCGCACAAAATCCGTATAACATGGGCTATGAAGGAGTTAAAAGTGCTTTAGCAGCAGCAAATGGTGAGACAGTTGAAGAACGTATTGATAGCGGTGTTGAGATTATTACAAGTGAAAATGCACAAAAGCAATTAGAATTTTTGCAATCGCTTTCAAATTAAATTAATAAACTTATAGAAAGGAGAGGTGTACTTGCGACCAACTATTTATGATGTTGCCCAAGTTGCAGGTGTATCAATTGCAACTGTCTCAAAGGTAATAAACAAAACTGGCAATATTAGTGAGAAAACGCGCCTTCATGTTAAAAACGTTATTAAAGAAATGGAATACGAACCGAGTAGTATCGCAAGTGCCCTTTCTAAAAAGAAAACAAAAACGATTGGCATTATTGTTCCTAATATTGCGAACCCATTTTATGGTGAAATCACACGTTTATTAGAACAAATTGCAAACCGACATGACTATTCTATTATTCTATCAAGTACTTATAATCATCCAGAACGTGAGAAACAATATATTCGCTTCTTATTACAAAAGGAAGTAGATGCCATCATTATCGGAACGGAATTATTAAGCGACCAAGTGATAAAGAAACTTAATAAACGTAATATTCCAATTGCGAAGTTATCCGTTCCGATTGAAGAGAAGAACGTAATTAGTGTAACAACAGATAATTATGCAGGTGGCTATCTTGCTGCACGCTATTTATATGAAAATGGTCATTTAACTACTAAAATTATCGGAGATTTAACACGTCAATCAGAATGTGACCGTGTAGCAGGGTTCCGTGCCTTTTATAAAGAAAAGGGAATCGTCATTTCAGATGATCAAATTATTTCAAGAGAACCATTGTTTGAGGAAGAATCGCCATTCATAGATCTTGTATTAAAAGGTGCAGAAAAAGTTACAGCGATTTTTTCAACAACTGATTTTCAGGCTGTATTAACAATGAATGCATTACATGAATTAGGCTATTCAATTCCTAACGATTATTCTGTTATCGGTTTCGATAATACGATGTATGCCAAGCTTAGCCAGCCTACGCTAACAACAATTGAGCAACCAATACGAGAAATGACAGAATTGTTATTCCAACAGCTTTTATGTGCAATTGAAACGGAGGAAATGACATATAAAGTGAATGTGTTTACACCTCGATTAATCGAAAGACAGTCTGTATGTAACATCCATAAAAATAGCTCTTATAGATAGAGCTTTTCTATCCAATTAAGGAAAGCGGTTAACTGACGAAAACTGGAGGATAAGCAATGATACATGTTGGTGTAATTGGGGCAGGTCGAATTGGGCAGCTCCATGTAAAAAATTTGAAAATAATTGATGGGATTAAGGTAAAGGCAGTCGCTGATATAGCAGTGGATCATTTACATGACTGGGCAAAAGAATTTTCAGTTGACTATATAACGACTGATATACAAAAAATTATTAACGATCCAACGATTCATGCCATTTTAATATGCAGTCCAACGACAACACATGCTGAGCTAATTAAACAAATTGCCCAGGCGAAAAAGCATATTTTCTGTGAAAAACCGATTAGCTTTGCAGTAAAAGAAACGCTAGAAGCACTTGACGTTGTGCAAAAGGAAGGGGTATTACTGCAAGTCGGCTTCAATCGCCGCTTCGATCCAAACTTTAGAACGGTGCGACGTGAAATTGAGGGAGGAATGGTTGGAAAAACACATACATTACGTATTCTTTCAAGAGATCCACATCCTCCATCAATTGATTATGTAAAAACATCTGGTGGATTATTTATGGATATGATGATTCATGATTTTGATATGGCACGTTATGTGATGCAAAAAGAAGTTGTAGAGGTATATGCAAAGGGCGCTGTGTTAATAGACGAGGAGATTGGCCATGTAGGAGATGTAGATACTGCAATCGTTCTTTTAACATTTGAAGACGGCACAATTGGTACGATCGAAAATAGCCGTAAAGCAATCTATGGCTACGATCAACGCCTTGAGGTATTCGGTGAAAATGGTGCATTAATAGTTGAAAATGCTCGTCCAACGAACATAACACGTTACCTTGAATCAGGTGTTTCATCAGATAAACCTCCTCACTTTTTCCTTGAAAGATATAATGACGCTTATATTGCAGAAATTGAAGCGTTTATCGCCGCGATTAAAGGGGGAGAAGGAATTGCTTGTAGTGGTTTTGATGGCTTACAAGCTGAAAGAATTGCTGAAGCAGCAAAGAAATCCATTGAAACGAAGAAGCCAGTTCAGATTTCAAGAGAGGTGATAGAGCATGACAACGATATCATTCTCAGCAGACAAAATATTTGATGTTGTTGCACTTGGGCGGTTATGCATTGATTTAAATGCAAATGAGTTTAACCGGCCGATGGAGGAGACAATGACCTTTACAAAATATGTCGGTGGGTCACCTGCAAATATAATCATTGGTCTATCACGTCTTGGATTAAAAACTGGATTTATTGGTAAAGTAGCAGATGATCAAATGGGTCGATATATTAAGAGCTATTTAGAAAAAGAGAATATTGATACAAAGAATGTTGTGATAGATAAGACCGGTGCCGTAACAGGCCTAGCTTTTACGGAAATTAAAAGTCCCGAAGAATGCAGTATTTTAATGTATCGAGACAATGTAGCTGATTTACTTCTTGAGCCGTTAGAAGTACAGGAAGATATAATCGCAAATGCAAAAGTGCTACTTATTTCAGGAACTGCTTTAGCGAGTTCCCCTTCCAAAGAAGCAGTTTTTTTAGCACTTGAATATGCACAATTACACGATGTAAAGGTGTTGTTTGATCTAGATTACCGACCTTACACATGGAAAAATGTGTACGAAACTGCGGTGTATTACAATTTAGCAGCTGAAAAATCCCATATCATTATAGGCACACGTGAAGAGTTTAATATGATGGAAAGCATTTTAAATGAAAAATGCTCTGACGAAGAAACTGCGAATAAATGGTTCAACCATCGTGCTGAAATAGTCATTATTAAGCATGGCAGCAAAGGCTCCATTGCATATACACCAAATGGCGAAAGTGTTCGAAGTGGTGTTTTTGAAGCCGATGTACTAAAAACCTTTGGTGCTGGAGATTCATACGCCTCTGCATTTTTGTATCGAATTATGCAAGGAGGCACAATTGAAGATGCGATGAAATACGGAAGTGCTTCTGCAGCGATCGTTATTTCTAAACATAGTTGCTCAGATGCAATGCCAACACTGGATGAGCTAGAAGAGAAAATTAGTGTGGGAACATATAAACAAATTTAAGGAGGTAAATATGAATAAAACAATTCGGAAAATAGGTAACTATGTCAATGGTGAATGGATTGATGGATCTGGAGAATATATTACAGTTTACAATCCAGCAACTGGAGAAGAAATTGCGCAAGTTGCAATATCAACTCAAGAGGATGTAGAAAAAGCAATTGCCATCGCAAAAGCAAGCTTTGAAACATGGTCTAAAGTGCCTGTTCCAAAACGTGCGCGAATCCTATTTAAATACCAGCAGTTACTTGTAGACAATTGGGATGAACTAGCACGTTTAATCACAATTGAAAATGGTAAAGCGTATTCAGAAGCATATGGAGAAGTACAGCGCGGTATTGAATGTGTAGAATTTGCAGCTGGTGCTCCGTCATTAATGATGGGTTCGCAATTACCAGATATCGCGACGGATGTAGAGTCAGGTATGTGGCGTTACCCAATTGGGGTTGTAGGCGGCATTACACCTTTCAACTTTCCGATGATGGTTCCTTGCTGGATGTTTCCTTTAGCAATTGCTTGTGGGAATACCTTTGTATTGAAGCCATCCGAGCGTACACCTCTTTTAGCACAACGACTAGCAGAATTGTTTAAGGAAGCAGGTCTTCCAGATGGTGTCTTAAATATTGTGAATGGTGCTCATGATGTTGTAAATACATTAACGGCACATCCAGATGTTAAAGCAGTTTCCTTCGTAGGATCACAGCCAGTAGCTGAATATGTTTACAAACGAGCTGCTGGAAACTTAAAACGTGTTCAAGCATTATCAGGTGCAAAGAATCATTCAATTGTATTAGCTGATGCGGACCTAGAATTTGCAGCAAGAGAAATTACAAATGCAGCTTTTGGTTCAGCAGGTGAGCGCTGTATGGCAGCAGCTGTTGTAGCAGTAGAAGAATCGATTGCAGATGAGTTTGTTTCCCTTTTAAAGAAAAACGCTGATGCGATTAAAATTGGTAATGGTCTAGATGATGGCGTGTTTTTAGGACCAATTATCCGTCAGGAAGCAAAGGAACGTACGCTTCATTATATTGAATCTGGTGTAGAGCAAGGAGCAAAGCTTGTACGAGATGGACGATTAGATAAAGAAGTAAATAATGATGGTTATTTCTTAGGAGCGACAATTTTTGATCATGTGACACAGAAAATGAAAATTTGGCAGGATGAAATCTTTGCACCGGTATTATCAATCGTACGTGTTAACGATTTATCCCATGCAGTTGAAGTCGCAAATGCAAGCCATTTAGCAAATGGTGCATGTTTATATACAAATAATGCTGCAGCGATCCGTCAATTTAGAGAAACGATCGATGCTGGAATGCTTGGCATCAATTTAGGAGTTCCTGCACCAATGGCGTTCTTCCCATTCTCTGGCTATAAAGATTCATTTTATGGAGATCTCCATGCAAATGGGAAAGATGGTGTTGAGTTCTACACTCGTAAAAAAATGGTGACAGCTCGCTTTGTTGAAAAGAATTAAGGGGAAATTGGCTATTTAGAAAAGCAATCATTCTTAATAGCCTTTTTAAAAAGGAGCGTGTAACGACATGGAAACAATTCGGTTAACTACCGCCCAAGCGTTAGTGAAATTTTTAAATGCCCAATACGTACGCTTTGACGAAGAGGAGCACCCATTCGTTGATGGTATATTTACCGTTTTTGGTCATGGGAATGTGTTAGGCATAGGTCAGGCATTAGCGGAAGATCGAGGTCATTTACGTGTATACCAAGGAAGAAACGAGCAAGGGATGGCACATGCGGCAATGGCATATGCAAAACAGCATCATCGGAAGAGAATTATCGCCTGTACCGCTTCAGTAGGTCCTGGTTCAGCAAATATGGTTACAGCAGCAGCAACAGCTACAGCCAATGAAATCCCATTACTACTATTTCCAGGGGACGTCTTTGCAACGAGACAACCAGATCCAGTATTACAGCAAATTGAACAAACCTATAATCCTACAATATCTACAAATAATGCATTCCAATCTGTTTCGAAATATTGGGACCGTATCAATCGTCCTGAACAATTAATGAGTGCAATGTTAAATGCAATGCGGGTATTAACTTGTGTTGAAAGTACAGGTGCAGTAGTCATATCACTTCCACAGGATGTTCAAGGAGAAGCAGGGGATTATCCAATTAGCTTCTTTGACAAGCGTGTGCACACAATTGAACGACGAATGCCAACCCCAGAAGCAATTGAGCAGGCAGTACAAACATTAAAAAAGCATAAGAAGCCGCTTCTCGTTGTTGGTGGGGGTGTCCGGTATTCAAGAGCAGAGAAAAGTGTATTGGATTTTGCGAAAAAATATAATATTCCGATCACTGAAACACAGGCAGGTAAAGGTGCGATTTCATCTAATGAATTATTAAATCTTGGCGGTGTTGGTGTAACAGGTAATTTATGTGCAAATAAGGCAGCAAAGGAAGCTGATATCATCATTGGCGTTGGAACACGCTTTAATGATTTTACAACGGGGTCCAAAAGTTTATTTGCGGATAAAAAGGTTTTAACGATTAATGCTTCCACATTCCATGCAAATAAGTTAGATGCAGTGGCTATTGTGGCAGATGCAAAACGTGGTATTGAAGCATTATCGGACGCTCTTAACGAGTTTCAAACTTCAAATGAACATATTAAAGCTTTAAAAGAGGAATGGTTAACTGAACGTATACGTCTAGCAAATAGTAAAGTTTCGGACAATTTTGTTCCAGAAATTGCGGGGCACTTAGATGAGGCATTAAAAGATTATGAGAAAAGCTTAAACACACAGTTAACGCAAACATCCGTTGTCGTTCGTTTAAATGAATTACTTCATCCTACAAGTATTATTACTTCAGCCTCAGGAAGTTTACCTGGAGATTTGCAGCGTCTATGGCAAACAACAGAACCCTATACTTATCATATGGAATATGGGTACTCGTGTATGGGATACGAAATTGCAGCAGCTCTTGGCGTAAAGCTGGCAGAGCCTGAAAAGGAAGTTTATGCTCTTGTGGGAGATGGAAGCTTCCTCATGCTCCATTCAGAACTTGTTACTAGTTTACAAGAAAAGAAAAAAATTAATATTGTACTCTTTGATAATGCAGGTTTTGGTTGTATTAATAATTTGCAAATGGAAAATGGAATGCCTAGCTTCAAAACTGAATTCCGATATCGCGATGAACAGTTAGATGATACAGTTGGTGACGTTATAGCGATTGATTATGCGAAAGTGGGAGAAGGCTACGGTTTAAAAACATTCCGTGTTACAACATTAGAAGAATTAGAGTCTGCTATCGAAGAAGCTAAAAAGTCTTCAATTAGTACATTAATCGATATAAAAGTGTTACCAAAAACAATGACAGCTGGCTATGAAGCATGGTGGCATGTAGGTGTGGCAGAAGTAGCAAAAAGTGAGGCAATCGTAGAGGTTTATCAAGAACAACAAAGAAATTTACAACAAGCTCGAAAATATTAGGAGGGGCCAATGTTACACAATCATTCTATTAAACTTGGGATTGCCCCGATAGGTTGGACAAATGATGATTTGCCTGAGCTTGGTGGTCATATTCCTTTTGAACAATGTATAAGTGAAATGGCATTAGCTGGCTATGTAGGGTGTGAGGTTGGAAATAAGTTTCCACGTGATACAAAGACGCTTCACCATGCTTTAGAATTACGCGGATTATCCATTGCAGCAGCCTGGTTTAGTGCTTATTTAACAACAAAACCATATGAGGAAACGGAAATAGCTTTTATTGCCCATCGTGATTTTTTACATGAGATGGGTGCAAAACATATTGTCATTTCTGAACAGGGTCATAGCATTCAGGGAGACTTAAACATCTCTATTTTCGAAGGGAAGCCTATCTTTTCAGAGAAAGAGTGGAATTTGCTAGTAGAAGGGTTAGATAGGTTAGGACGGTTGGCAAAAGAAAAAAACATGACGTTAGTTTATCACCACCATATGGGAACGGGTGTCCAAACAGAAGAAGAAATTAATCAGTTAATGAAAAGAACAAATCCAAATGTTATGTCTCTTCTATATGATTGTGGTCATTTATATTTTGCTGGTGAAGATTATCTTCGCGTTTTACAAAATTACATTGATCGTATTGCTCATATTCATTTTAAGGATGTACGGAATGTTGTTTTGAAAAGTGTGAAGGAACAAAAGCTTAGCTTTCTTCAAGGAATTAAGGCAGGTGTTTTTACTGTGCCAGGTGACGGCGATATTGATTTTAAACCTATTATTCAACTAATCGCGCAGTCAAACTATGAAGGGTGGATTATTGTAGAAGCCGAACAAGATCCAGCAAAAGCAAATCCATTTGAATATGCAAAAAATGCACGTCAATATATTCGTGAAATTGCGGGTCTATAGGGAGGTGAAGAAATGCTCGTTACTTTAAAGGAAAGTTTAGCTTATGCGACAAAGCACCAATTTGGAATAGGTGCCTTTAGTGTTGCTAGTATCGAAATGATTCAAGGTGCAGTACGAGCTGCAGAAGATTTAAAGGCGCCAATCATACTTCAAATTGCTGAAGTACGCTTAAAGCAATCACCTCTTCATCTGATTGGTCCAGCAATGATTGCAGCCGCTAAGCAATCGAGTGTTCCAATCGTTGTGCATTTAGATCACGGATTGACAGAAGAAACAATTTTGCAAGCTCTGGAGCTAGGCTTTACATCTGTTATGTACGATGGCTCCCACGAAAAATTAGAAGTGAATATATCAAACTCCAAAAAAATACATCGTCTTGCAATGCAATATCATGCATCCTTTGAGGCGGAAGTAGGGAAGGTCGGTGGCTCAGAGGACGGTAGTGAAGAAATAGAGATGTTGTCTACTTCCGTCCAAGATGCAGCTCGTTTTGTAGAAGAAGTAGCAGTTGATGCATTAGCAGTAGCCTATGGGAATGCACATGGAGTTTATAAAGGAGAACCAAAACTTCAATTTGATAGGCTAGACGAAATTCGGAAAAAAGTAAACGTACCACTTGTTTTACACGGTGGTTCTGGCATTTCAAAAGAAGATTTTCAAAAAAGTATTCAACTTGGCGTTCGGAAAATCAATGTAGCGACGTCAACATTTCAATCTGTTCAACAAAGCGTGAACCAAAATGCTCCCTTTAACGATTACTATGGACTTCATACTCAGTTAATCCAAGGAGCTTATGAAAATGTCTCACGTCATATTCGCATGTTTAACAGTCACCATCAAATAAAGGAGGGGGGATTACAGCATGTATAAAAAATTAGATGATTTAACTGGAGGATATTATGAGCTAACAGCAAGAAACGATGAAACAAATATGCTGATGGATATTGGAATTCATGTACTTGAAGCAGGGGAAAGTATAACATTACATGATTCTGTACAGGAGATGGCCATTCTTCCTTTAGTTGCTCATGTGAAACTATCCTGGGAAACTGAATCTGCGATTGTTCAGAGACAAGATATTTTTACTGAGTCACCTTATTGCTTACATGTTTGTAAAAATGTAAAAGTAAAACTTGAAGCAATTGATAGAAGTGAAATATTAGTACAAAAGACAACGAATGATGTCACTTTTTCTAATAAATTGTATACACCGGAGGATTGTCCTAATGAAGATTTAGGTAAAGGAGTTTGGGAAAATACTGCTACTCGCACAATCCGTACAATTTTTGATTATGAAACGGCGCCATATTCAAATCTAGTCATTGGTGAAGTAATTTCCCATCCAGGTCGCTGGTCTAGCTATCCGCCCCATCATCATGATCAACCCGAAGTGTATTATTATCGCTTCAATAAGGAGCAAGGCTTTGGATGTGCAATGGTAGGTCCTGATGCATATCGTGTTGAAAATAATAGTTTTATAACGTTACCAGGTGGACTTGATCATCCACAAGCAACGGCACCAGGCTATTCGATGTATTTTTGCTGGATGATACGTCATTTAGAAAATAATCCTTGGACAGAACGTATATATGAGGAAGAACATAAATGGTTGCTGACTAACTTATAGATTTGGAAGTAAGTAGTTACTTCGATTTAAAACGGCTGAAATTAATCATTTCGGTCGTTTTTTTATTTTGCTTTAAAAGAGGAAGTTTTCAAATCTATTGTTTGAAGTATTGTTCCGAATGTAGCGGCAATTACAAGGTGTATTTAGGAATTAATGGAAAATCCAGTTTACACTTTTTGTATAATCCGGAATACATAAGGTAAAAATAGTAAGAACTAACGTCGAGAGGGATGAGGTATATGTATTATTTTACTATCGGAATTGGAATCGGAATTATTGCGGCAATCTTTTTAAATGTAATTGGGTACTAGTTTTAAAGTATTTAGTTTCACAAAACGTAAAATCCTTAATTAATAAGGGTTTTGACGTTTTTTTCATTTAGCTTCAATTACGGGGAGTCTTTCTATACTAATTAAAGTACTTACATTACATTCTGGTAAATTACAAGTGGAGGAACAAGTTGGAAAAGTTTCTTTAGATCCATTGCGATCTATACTTATATAATATTATCATAAATAGAAAAAAGTACTAAAAATCCATTTGCTAGATGAAATCATACGAATTTTGAATAAGGACCATAAAGGGTAACTTAAATCAATTTAGATAGCTTCATTACTCACATTTATATAGACATGGCTGGTTTCTCATTAGTTCCTTATGTTTGTGTATGTGAGTTATAATAATATTAAAGTAATAAAAACTTTGTACGTTATTAAAGGATTTTAATTTTGTTGAAGAGAACTTAGTAGTAATCTTTTAATATTGAATAATGAGTAGCATTAACTGCCATTTTAGAAAGGATGTGAAAGGAAAATTATGACGATATTAAAAGCTCATATTCAAAATTTTACTGTTTTTGAAAATACACAGATGGAGTTTGTCGATGGTGTTAATATTATCATCGGTACCAATGGGACGGGGAAGACACATTTATTAAAATCACTTTATGCGATTTGCGAGAGTGTTAACTACGAAGGTGAAGATGTATATGAGATATCCCAACCATATTTTTCTGTAAATCCAATGGAATTAGTAAGGGATAAAAAAAATCGTAACAATCTTACGTATGTTAAAGCTTATTTTTCCAAAAACAGCTCAGCTTCTTATGAAATTATAAAGAATAAAGGCATGAAGTTAGCTGCAGACGGGGCCAGTTATAATCATATTGATTTTAAAATAAAGGCGATCTTTATTCCGGCGAAAGAAATGCTTGCACATTCGCGTGGTTTTTTAGCCTTATATAATAAATATAAAATCCCGTTTGATAAAACATACATTGATATAATAACGAATGCAGAATTGCCTGAAACAAGAGGGAGTTCATCTTTAAATAACGCTATACTAAAAACAATTTCAAGTGTCATTCGGTAGTGTCAAAACTTCTATGAAAAATTGAAAATCACAAAAAATTAGAC
>NZ_JPVQ01000045.1 GCF_000772965.1 Ureibacillus massiliensis 4400831 = CIP 108448 = CCUG 49529
TACCGGAGGTGCCAGGTGTTTTATATGCGTTATTTGATTACGGGCTTACAGTTTGATTTCATAGTAGATGATGCAGTAATCATCTTATCATCTATGTAATTTGATAATTCTCCAACCTTCAATTTTTGTTCTTTTAATACTTTAATTATATGGTCTAGTTTTTCTTGATATTCAGAATCTACTTTCATATGGTCAAGAATTTGTAATGTATCTCCAAACAATTCATCCAAACGACTGAAGGCACTTTTCATAATCAATTCCTCCTGAGTAATCATATGTATTAATAAGATGTTCTAATGTAAGGAAGCATATACTAGTTATACTTTGTTAGTTGCAATAAGTTATATGTAAGCAATGTAAACCTTAATAAATAGCATGAAGATTGGAGAACATATTGAATGAAATAAATGAAAGGTCTTTTTCGATGCCTTGTTGAAGTAGATAAGTGTAAGAGTTTTTGAAATAAGTTAATGTTGAATTTTACCTATTTTTGATAAATAGATATTAAAAGTATGAAGGAGAAAATATGGAAAATCAAAAAGTATTTGATATCACGATTATAGGTGCTGGCCCTACAGGATTATTTGCGACTTTTTATGCAGGAATGCGTAATATGAGTGTTAAAATTATTGATAGCTTAGAGCAATTAGGTGGACAGGTTACAGAGCTTTACCCGGATAAATATATTTATGATGTTGGAGGGTTTCCCAAAATTTTAGGGAGCGACTTTATCGATAATCTTGTGAATCAAGCAAAATACGCAAATCCAGAAATATGTTTATCAGAAACTGTTTTGGAGCTTGAGAAAACAGATGAAGTTTTTATGCTGACAACCAATAAGGGAACGCATTATTCGAAAACTATTTTAATAACAGGTGGAATAGGTGCCTTTGAACCAAGAAAATTAAATCTTGAAAATGCACCGTTTTACGAAGGAAAAAACTTGCATTACTCTGTGAAGAATTTACAGGATTTTAAAGATTCAAAGGTATTAGTTTGTGGTGGAGGAGATTCTGCACTAGATTGGTCTTTAATGTTAGAGGATATTGCGCAAACAGTAACCCTATGTCATAGAAGAGCAGAATTTAGAGCACATGAGGATAGTGTAGATAAATTAAATAATTCCAATGTGGATGTGAAAATTCCCTATGCAGTAAAGGAATTAATAGGAAATAATGAACGGATTGAAAAAGTAGTTATTGTATCAAAAGATAGTTCAGAAGAAGTTTTAGAAGTGGATCATGTCATTGTGAATTATGGCAATGTTACATCTCTTGGTCCAATAAAAAATTGGGGACTTGAAATGGAGAAAAATTCAATCATCGTCAATCGTAAAATGGAAACAAATATTGAAGGGGTATATGCTGCTGGTGATATTGTGACATATGAAGGGAAAGTAAAGCTAATCGCAGTAGGATTAGGCGAGGCACCTATTGCAGTCAATTACGCAAAAAATTATACAGACCCAAAATCCCGAGTTCAGCCAATGCATAGCACAAGCATTTTTAAGTGATATTTTGAAGGAATAATTGAAGAAGGCTTTTTAATATCGATTTAAGCTCTAGCTAGAAATAGTTGGAGTTTTTTATTTATGTTGTTGCCTTTGCCCCCCTTTGTTAATACAAAAAAACAATTTAAAGCAGTTAAAATGTGTTTTTTTTTAGAAAAAATATTGATGTCCACAAAATGATGTGGTATTCTATGGGAAATTAGTAAAACGTTTTACTGAAACGATACACTGAAACGTTGTACTAAAACGATACACTATTTTTTATGGAGGATATGGATGGTTACTCTAAAAGATGTAGCAAAAGAAGCTGGAGTAGGTATAACAACGGTATCTAGATTTTTAAATAAAGATAAAACTTTAAATATTCCTATGACAACACAAGAACGTATTTTAAATGCCGTTGAAAAATTGAATTATAAGCCTAATGCAGTAGCAAGAAGTTTAAAGCTAGGCAAATCAAAGGTAATCGCGCTTATCATTCCTGACTTCACAAATTTTGTATATAACGAAATCATTTCTGGCGTAGAAGAAACTGTACAAAAGTATGGATATCATTTAACTGTACTAAGTGATTCTAATCAAACTAGTGAATCATTTGTAAATTTGGTTTTTGAGGGAAGAGCGGACGGTATACTTATTGCCTCAAATATATTAACAGATGAAGATATACTGAACTTTAATGCTTTTAATATTCCTTATGTCCTCATTAATCGAATGAACAAAAATGCAAAAGCATTCGTTGCTGCAGATGATGAAAATGCTGCAAAAGCAGCTGTAGAAACTTTGATTAAAAAGGGGCATAACCAAATTGCCATTATTACATCTATAAATGATATGGATACAAGCAATAGACGCTTTAAAGGATATAGAAATGCACTAGAAATGCATGGCATTGATATCAATCCAAATATCGTTGTTAAATCTGAGTTTACAGAAAAAAGTGGATATTACGCGATGAAAGAACTACTTAATAAAGGATTAGATATTTCTGCTGTATTTGCGGTAAATGTTCGGATTGCTTTTGGTGCAATTGCAGCAATAAAAAATAGTGGGCTAAATGTTCCCAAAGATATATCTGTAATAGGGTTCCATCATACTCCGATTTGCGAGGTATTTGAGCCAACATTAACAACAGTTAGGGTTGATTTGAAAGAAATGGGGATTCAGTCTACAGAATTATTGTTTTCATTAATGAAAAAAAAGACAATAAAAAATTCACATATTATATTAGAAGAATTTGAGGTTTCTGAAAAAAATAGCACAGGGGTTGTTAATGTTGAAGTCGCACATGATTGATTCAGAAGTATATAAAGACTTATATGGTACGGATAAAATACGTTCAATTTTTACGGATCAAAGCATGGTTCAAAAGTGGATTGATTTTGAAAAAGCGCTAGCAAAAATAGAAGCACAATACGGAGTTATTCCTAAAGAAGCGAGTGATGAAATACAACGAAAAGGAAAAATAGAACACTTTAATCTTCAGGAAATTTGTAAGGATATTGTGTTTACAAGCCATCCACTCGTTCCGTTTATTAAGCAATATCAAAACCTATGTGAAGAAAACTATGGTGAATATATTCATTATGGTGCGACTACACAAGACGTGATTGATACTGCCTTTATCTTACAATTAAAAGAAGCGTATGAAGTGATTGTCGATCAAACGGAAAAATTTATAGAGGTCTTAACGATATCTACTAGGAAGTATTCAGACACTATTATGGCTGGAAGGACACATGGACAGCATGCATTACCTATAACTCTAGGTTATAAAATGGCGTGTTGGTTAGCTGAGATGAAAAGAAACTATACAAGGCTAAAGGAAATAGAAGACCGTGTTTTTATTGGTCAATTTTCAGGTGCGGCAGGTACGTTAGCTTCTTTAGGGCCGGATGCCATGATGTTACGAGAAGCTTTAATAAAGGAATTGGATTTAAATGTCCCAATTATTACATGGCATACTAACAGGGATAATATAGCTGAACTTGCCAATACCTATTCTCTTATAGCAGGAGCAATAGGCAAGATTGCAAATGAAATAATAAATTTACAACGAACTGAATTGCGTGAGATAGAAGAAGGTTTTCAGGATGGGAAAATTGGAAGTAGTACTATGCCGCATAAACGAAATCCAATGGTTTGTGAATATATCGTAGGTCTTTCAAGACTTGTTCGTATGCAAGTACCATTAATTCATGATTCTTTAGTACAAGAACATGAAAGAGATATGGGCTTATGGTTAGTTGAACTAGAAGTCATGCCAGAAATGAGTATTTATATTAGCAAAATGCTATATGACATGACAAATATCATTGAAAATCTACGAGTCTATGAAAATCAAATGCGAGAAAATATCGATATTACGAAGGGGTTGATTTTAAGTGAAAAGTTAATGTTTGAATTATCTACATTTATAGGTAAACAAACAGCACATGAAGTTGTTTATAAAGCATGTATGCGTTCATATGAAAATAACACAAGTCTAAGTCAGGAAATTATGCTTGAAGATCAAGTGAACAAAATTCTATCAAAGGATAAAGTTGATGAAATATTAAATCCTATGAATTATTTAGGTCTTTGTAAACAGTTTACTCAAAACGTCCTAGACTCGGAGGAAAAGTATGCCATATGTAAAAATTAAAATTATGGAAGGTCGTTCTATTGAAAAGAAGCAAAAGATGGTTGAGCAAGTAACAAATGCATTAGTTAATTCATTAGATGTGAAACCAGATGATGTTCGTATTGAGATTTTGGAATTAAGAGAAGGCACATTTGCACATGCTGGAAAGTTAGCTTCAAAAAAGACTGAATAGTCAGAAAGGATATGGATACTTTGGATATTAAATTTATTGAAACAGAGGTAGCAGATTACAATGTTACACAACAACAAGCAGAGTCTATTTGGTCAAAATTATCAGAAATCCGATACTTTGAGGAAAAAAGTATTGAAGCATACAAGCAAGGACTTCTAGGAGGATCTCTGCATCCTTATATAGGACAAGAAGCAGTAGCTACTGGTATTGGGGAATTTATTAATGAATCAGATTATATGACAACAACTTATCGTGGTCGTGGTCATGCATTAGCAAAAGGAGCAGACCCATTTAAGTTATTCGCAGAAATGTTTGGACGAGTAGATGGCTATTGTAAGGGAAAGGGAGGACCGATGCATATTGCAAATAGCGATCTTGGCATGTTAGGTGCAAATGGAATTGTTGCAGGTGGAATTCCAATTGCTGTTGGTGCGGCTATAACTGCCAAATCTATGAACAAAGGTCAAGTCGCTATAACATATTTCGGCGATGGTGCAACAAACCAAGGAGTATTCCATGAAGCTATGAACTTAGCAGCTATTATGAAATTACCAGTCATCTTTATTTGTGAAAATAATTTATATTCCGAAATGACGCCTATAAAAGATTCAGTATTAAATGAGCATTTAGCAGAACGAGGTTTAGCTTATCGCATTCCTTCTTATGTTGTAGATGGAAATGATGTTTTTGCTGTTCGTAAAGTTGCTAAATTAGCAATCGAGTTTGCTAGAAATGGCGACGGTCCTGTATTCATAGAGGCGAAAACATATAGATTATTAGGGCATATGTTTGGTGATACAGAAATCTATCGAACTAAAGAGGAAGTAAACAGTTGGATCGATAAAGAACCTTTGAAACAATTTAAAAGAAGAATGCTAGAGTCTAATATATTGTCCGAAGAAAAGCTTGATGAAATTGAGGAATCCGTAAAGATTTTAATTGATGATGCTTTTGAACGAGCAAAAAAATCCGAACAGCCAGGTTTTGAGGAGGTTTATACAGATGTCTACTAATAATCGTATTATTACGTATGCTGAAGCATTAAATGAAGCTATTTATGAAGAAATGTCCTCAAACGATAAAATCATTGTTCTAGGAGAAGATATTGGAGAATATGGTGGCGTTTTTAACGTAACCAAAGGATTAATTGATAAGTTTGGTAAGGAACGTATTATTGACACGCCTATTTCAGAAGCAGCTTTTGCAGGTGCTGGTATAGGAGCTGCAATGACAGGTCTTAAGCCAATTGTTGAGTTTATGTGGATAGATTTTACATTTGTAGCACTAGATCAAATATTAAATCAGGGTGCAAAAATGGCTTATATGTCAGGTGGACAAACGAAAGTACCAATTGTTTTTAGAACTCAAGGCGGTGGTGGTAGAGGAAATGGGGCTCAACATTCACAAAGTCTAGAGACCATTTTTGCACACATACCTGGAATTAAAGTTGTTGTACCATCTAATCCTTATGATGCGAAGGGATTGTTAAAAACAGCTATTCGAGATAATTGCCCAGTTATGTTTATTGAAAATAAATTACTTTATAACACAAAAGGGGTAGTTCCTGAAGAAGAGTATACGATTCCATTTGGTCAAGCAAATGTTGTTACAGAAGGATCAGACGTAACAATCGTATCAATTTCTCGTTCAGTCCAAGTTTGCGAAAAAGTTGTAGAGGGTTTGAAAGAACAGGGAATCAATGCCGAATTAATTGATATTCGTACACTAGTACCAATGGATACAGCTACTGTAATTGAATCAGTAAAGAAAACAAATAGATTAGTAATTGTTCATGAGGCAGCAGAAAATTTTGGTTGGGGTAGTGAATTAAGTTCTATTGTACAAGAAGCCGCATTCGACTACTTAGATGCACCTATTAAACGTGTAGGTTCTTTACATGTACCGATACCTTATAATTTAGCACTGGAAAAAGAAGTGTTGCCAAATGAAAAACGAATTATTGAAGCAGTTGAAGAAGTTTTATATACGAAAGTAGGTAGCTAATGATTAGGGATATTTGGCATACAAGTTTTACCGTTTCCAATATTGAAAAATCCATCGCTTTTTACAGGGATATTTTAGGTTTAACACTTATACATGAACAAATTCAACACAATGAATATACTGCAAATTTAGTAGGTTATCCGAATGCTCATTTAAAGGTTGCGATGTTCGGTATTTCGAATAAGCCAATGGGTGCAGCAGGGCATGTACTGGAATTGGTTGAGTATGTTCATCCCAAAGGTGAGTATGTGCCAGTAGGTACTGCTCATACAAGAAGTGCTCATTTTGCATTTGAAGTAGATGATATTTTTACTTTGGTTCAAAAACTAAAAACTGCTGGCGTTGAATTCAAATCTGATGTTGTAAAAATTGTAGAGGGCAGAAATAAAGGTGGTTACACTGTTTATTTCTACGATCCAGATAATATTACATTAGAACTTGTCCAGGCTCCAAAATAAGAGGTGAACATTGTGTATGATATAGCAATAATTGGTGGAGGAATAGGTGGTTATACAGCGGCTATTAAAGCTGCTAAAAATGGATTAAAAGTAGCTTTATTTGAAAAAGGGAAAATTGGAGGAACTTGTCTACATGAGGGGTGTATTCCAACAAAAACCTTTTTACAATTATCTAACAAATATCAAGATATTCAGAAATTGAAAAAAATGGGCTTTTCTCATTTTCAAAGACCAAACATTGAGGAATTAAATTGGGAGCAATTTTTAAGTTATAAGAATCAAACTATTTCTCAATTATTTACCGGTCTTCAATATTTAGTTCAAAAAAATAAAATTGATTTTTTCCCGGAAAAGGTAGATTCGATTGTAAAAAAAGAATTTTTTGATGTCCTTTCTAAGAAGACGACTATTTCAGCTAAAGAAATCATTATGGCTACAGGAAGCGTTCCTTTTGTGCCTAATAAAGTCAATGAGGTATTTGAAAAAGTTTTATCTAGTGACCAATTATTAGAGCTGAAAGAGTTACCAACATCGATTGCTATTATTGGCTCGGGTGTTATCGGTATTGAGTTTGCAACATTTTTTAGTCAGCTTGGAATTCCTGTTTCAATCATAGAAAAAGAGCAATATATACTACCTACGATCGATCGAGATATTTCAAATAAGCTGAAGGAAAAGCTTATTAAAAATGGTGTCAATTTTAAAATGGGATATGAAGTAGATTTTAATAGCTTTGTAGAATCAGCAGAAAATGTACGATTTACTACAACAAAAGACGGCATAGCTAATGAAGAGTC
Organism: Ureibacillus massiliensis 4400831 = CIP 108448 = CCUG 49529; assembly: GCF_000772965.1. Classification (GTDB taxonomy): domain Bacteria; phylum Bacillota; class Bacilli; order Bacillales_A; family Planococcaceae; genus Ureibacillus; species Ureibacillus massiliensis. The sequence continues at coordinate 7,586 of NZ_JPVQ01000045.1, forward strand.
TGCTCAATATGTATTAGTGGCTATTGGAAGAAAGCGCTTTAACGGTGATTTGTTACTTGAACAGATGGATTTGAATAAAGATCAACTAGAGGTAAATGAGCATCTTGAAACTACACAAAAAGGACTTTATGTAATAGGCGATGCATCAGGAAATATTCAATTAGCACACGCTGCATCACATCAAGCGGAGATAGTAATTGAACGTATTCTTGGAAATAAAGAAGTTAAATATGATGAATTTTATGTCCCTAAATGTATTTATAGTTACCCAGAGGTTTCGTCTATTGGATTGACAGAAGAGGAAGCTAAAAAAGACTATAACGTAAAAGTGGGAAGATTTCAGTTAAGTGGAAATGGTAAATCCGTCATAACTGGTGAAACAGATGGTTTTATTAAAGTAGTAGTAGACGAAAAAACGGATCGAATTCTCGGTGTACACATCATAGGCGATAAGGCAACAGAGCTTATTAGTGAAGCGAGCTTGGCTTTATTAGTAGAAGCCACATCAATGGAAATTGGTTTTACAATTCATCCTCATCCAACAGTAAGTGAAATATTTAATGAAGCTGCTTTAGCAGTTAATGGTCAGGAAATTCATAGTTAAAGGGGTGTAACCATGGCAACAACCGAAATCATCTTACCTAAAATGAGTTTGAATATGGAAGAAGGAACGATTGTAAGTTGGTTAGCGGAGAAAGGGGCTCCTATTAAAAAGGGAGATATTCTCTTAGAAGTTCAAACAGATAAAGCAGTATCTGAAGTTGAAGCTAATACGGATGGATATTTAGGAAAAATAATAGTTCATGATGGAGAGACAGTACCAGTTGGAACGGTAATTGGAATGATAGTAGATCAAGTTGATGAAAACATCGAATTAACTGATCAAGGTAGCCAATTGGATACGCCAAAAATGCAGATAAAAAAAGACCTGCAATCAACAGAACCGATTGAGAAAAAACACTCAAAAGAAGAGACATTAATTCGTATTTCTCCAGCAGCAAGAAAACTAGCCACTTTAAATCAAATTGATTTAAAAAGTATAACTGCTAGTGGACCTTTTGGACGCATTGTATTACGAGACGTATATCGTAAGCTCGAAGAAGAAAAAGAGGAAGAACTAGCACAACCAACTACAGGAAAGCTAACACGAGTAACGGGAATTAGAAAAGTCATTGCGACGAACTTAACAAATAGTGCAATGATGATCCCGCAATTTACGATATCAAAAAATATTCAGGTTGAATATATAGAAGAAGATAGAAAGAAGATGAATCTACTAAGTAGCGGAAATATAAAAATTTCCATGAACGATTTTTTAATAAAAGCAATTGCACAAAGTATCGAAAAACATCCAATGTTTAACAATTACTATATCGTTAAGGAAGACGGCCATTATATTCAAGAAAATACTGGTATAAATATAGGTCTTGCTGTTGCTACTAGCCAAGGGTTATTAGTTCCCGTTATTAAAAATGTGGAAAATAAATCGCTAATTGATATTGCAAAAGAGCGACAAGAACTTATAAAAAAAGCACAGAATGGACAATTGTCTGTGGAAGAGATGAATGGAGCTACTTTCACAATTTCTTCACTTGGTACGTTTAATGTAGATCACTTTACAGCTATTATTAATCCGCCTGAAAGTGGAATTATTGCTGTTGGTAAAATGGATGATTATCTTTATTTAGATCAAGGTGAGGTTAAAGTTAAAAAAAGGATGAATGTTACGGCAAGCTTCGATCATCGATTAATCGATGGAGCTGATGGAGCAATGTTTATGAATACATTTGAAACAATTTTAGAAAAAAACACATGGCATTTATTCTAGATGAGGTGAACAGATGTACACGATAGATTTGCAAAATAAAGTAGCCATTATTACAGGTGCACATCAGGGGATTGGGTTAGATATTGCAACACTTCTATTAGAAGCAGGATGTTCATGCATGATTGTAGATATAAATCCTGAAATTGATGCTACCTGTAATAGATTGCAAGAGAGTTTTGGAAATAAAGTTCTCTCTATTGTTGCTAATATTAATAATCGCAAAAATTGCCAAAGTATTGTTGAACAGACAATTCAAAGCTTCGGGCGATTAGATATTTTAGTTAATAACGCTGGAATAATGCGTACGACGCCATTTCTTGAAGTAACGGAAGAAGAATGGGATCAAGTCATGAACATTAATTTAAAGGGTATGTTTTTTTTAACACAATTTGCGGCTACTTATATGATGGAAAATCAAATTGCAGGATCAATTATTAATATGTCTTCAATTGCTGGTAGAAGTGGGCGTCCATTAGCACCACATTATGCAGCAAGCAAAGCCGCTGTTATTAGTTTAACGAAGTCAAGTGCTGAAGCCTTTGGAAAGTATAATATTCGATCGAATGCAATTTGTCCAGGAGTAATAACAACTCCAATGATGGACGAAATTTATGAAAGAAGAAAGGTTCTTGAAGGAGAAGATCCACGTGATACATTTTTGCAAAGGGTGAAGCTGAATCGTTTAGGATCACCTGAAGATGTAGCAAAAACCGCACTATTTTTAAGTTCTCCGCTAAGCGAATATGTAAATGGACAGGCTCTTAATGTATGTGGTGGCTACGAAATGCATTAAACGAGGTGAAAATATGAAAATTGATACTCATCAACATTTTTGGGATTTTCAAAGAGTGCCATATAAATGGCCAACGCCAAATGAAAAAGAAATTTACCGAAATATAGGTCCTGAGGAGTTGGCTCAAATTTTGCCTACTGTCGGTGTTGATAAAACTATCATTGTACAAGCCTTTGATAGCTTCGAAGACACTAATTATATGCTTGAGATTGCTGATTCCTATGACTGGGTAGCAGGTGTTGTCGGTTGGCTACCTTTAAAGGATAAAGCTCTTCTACATTCAAGTATAGAGCACTATAAACAAAATTCTTATTTTAAAGGCATGAGACATTTGATTCATAATGAATCAGATCCGACATGGTTAACACATCAAGATACACTAGAAGGGCTTCAAGTATTGGCAGATGCAAATATTCCTTTTGATGTAGTAGCTGTTGAACCAATACATTTAAAACAAGCCATTATAGTTTCAGAGAAAATCCCATCTTTAAAAATGGTAGTAAACCATTTAGCAAAACCGGAAATTGCACAAAAACGATTCGAACCATGGCAATCCTTAATGAAAGAGCTATCCTTAAATCCAAATGTGTTCGCTAAAATATCTGGATTAAACACTGCAGCTAGTGCAGATTGGAGTGCTGAGGATCTTAAACCTTATATTAATATCGCAATAGAACAATTTGGTACAAATCGTCTGATGTTCGGAAGTGATTGGCCTGTTTTAAATCTGGCGGGTACTTATAAAAGAGTTGTTGACGCAACAAACGAATGTTTATCCAACTATACAGAAGAACAAAAGGCTGATATTTGGTATAAAACAGCTATAAGTTTTTACAATTTGGAGGATACGTTATGAAAAGAGTTGCAAGTGTAATTCAATTATCTACTGATAATTATGAGAAATATAAAGAGTTACATAAAGCTGTTTGGCCCGATGTATTAGCAACAATTAAAAAATGTAACATTCAAAATTACTCAATTTATTACTTAAATGGACAGTTATTTAGCTACTTTGAATATACAGGCAATGACTATGAGGCAGATATGGAAGCCATGGCTCAAGATCCAATGACTCAAAAATGGTGGGATGTATGTAAGCCCCTTCAAAGTCCATATGAAAACCGAAAACCAGGTGAATGGTGGTCTGAAATGGAAGAATTATTTTATTTAGAGTAATTAAGGGAGGATTGAAGGTAATGGATATTTTGAGTTATAAACCACCTATTCCAGAAGATAAATCGTTGCGGATAGGTATTGTAGGAGCAGGTGAAATAGTACGTGAAGCACACTTACCTGCATATCAAAAGGCAGGGTTTAAAGTTGTTGCAATTTACAACCGGACACGATCTAGGGCAGAAGAGCTAGCAGAAAAATTCGATATTCCATACGTTCTAGATTCAATTGAAGAACTTGTGAATCATCCGGAAGTAGATATAGTAGATATCGCTTTAACTGCTGAAATGCAATTGTCAGTTGTTGAATTAGCAGCAAAAGCCAAGAAACATATATTGTGCCAAAAGCCATTAGCAGATACATTTGAAAACGCAAAAAAAATTGTTGATATAGGGAAAAAATATAATGTCAAAATTGCCGTAAATCAACAGATGCGTTGGGCACCATCAATTCGAGCAGCGTCGGATATTATATCAAGGGGATGGATAGGAGAGTTAGTAAGTGCTTCAATACAAGTAAATGTACTAACTCAATTTGAAAATTGGCCGTTCTTAAAAGAAATAGATACGTTAGAAATTATGTATCACAGCATTCACTATATGGATTCAATTCGCTTTTTATATGGAACTCCAGAATATATTTATGCTGACGGTGCGAGGTTCCCAGGACAAAACGTAAAAGGTGAAACTCGAACAATGATTCATATGAAGTTTCCAGGTGAAGTTCGAGGATTAATTTACGATACCCATAACAATCAATTCACGCAAGATGATTGGTATGCAGTATATAGATTTGAAGGAACAGAAGGTGTAATTAAAGGAGAGAATGGTGCGCTCTATAATTACCCAATTGGAAGAGAGGATTCATTAACGTTTACTTCAAATATTTTACAAAAAGGAACGTGGATTAATCCTAAGCTGGAGGGAAAATGGTTTCCTGATGCATTTATTGGAACTATGGGAGAGCTAATGAATGCCATTTTAAATGACTCACAGCCAGAAAATAGTGCAGAAGATAATTTGAAAACGCTTCAAATGGTTTATGCTTCCTATCAGTCAATGAAAGAAAATCGACCTGTGTATTTAGAAGAAATTAATTAATTTATTGTAAAGGGGACAATAATAATGAGAAAATTCAAGTCTATTTTTGGTGGTGCTGTATTATTAAGTGCTTTATTATTGGGTGCATGTAGTTCAAATGAAGAAACAACTCCAGTTTCAAGTGGTTCTGGAGATGAAGAAAGGTATCAAATTGCAGGAATATTGATGCAATCGGATGTTGAATGGTTTAAGCAAATTCAGTATGGAATGGAGCAAGCGGCCGAGGAGTTTAATGTTGACTTGAAAATTGGTAACTCAAATCTTGATTTAGCAACGGAGTCTAGTTTGTTTGATACGTACATCTCTCAAGGAATGGATGCAGTACTAGTATCAGCAATTGATTCGTCATCATCAGTACAGGCTATTAAACGTGCTCAAGACGCAGATGTGCTTGTAGTAAATTACAATACAAACGTTGACGAAAGTGTAATGGAATACTTTGTTGGTATCGATAACTTTGAGTTAGGGGCTCAGGCAGGACGGAAAGTTGCTGAGTATGTGGAAAATGAACTTGGCGGAAAAGCTAAAATCGGAATGGTTACATTATCAATGTTTGAGGTTGGAATTGATCGTGCAGAAGGTTTCTTATCGGAGATAGAAAAAGTACCTGGTATTGAAATTGTGAGTCAGCAAGATGCAAATGGTCCAGAAGAGGGTATGTCCGTAGCAGAAACAATGATTCAAGCGAATCCAGATATGGATATTATGTGGGCAGCAAATGGTGGTACAACTCACGGTGTAGTACAAGGTATTATATCGAAAGGGCTTCAAGACAAAATTAAATTCTTCGGAACAGATATGGACTTACAAACAGCTAATACATTATTAGACCCTTCTAGTCCATACCAAGCTGTATCAACACAAGATCCAGAAAAAATTGGTTATGAATCTGTAAAAGCTGCAGTTCAAGCATTAAAAGGTGAAACTGTTAGTAATGAGATTATTGTAGATTTAGACTTCTTTACAAAAGAAGATGAAAGCAAGATCAAGGAATATATTGAGAAATATAAAAACTTATAGGGAATTAGGTGATGATATGCCTGATACTTTACTAGAAATGAAGAAAATCTGTAAAAGTTTTGGTCCTGTCCACGTGTTAAAGGAAATTGATTTCACGTTACTTCCGGGAGAAGTACATGCCATTTTAGGCTCAAACGGAGCTGGTAAATCTACATTAGTAAAAATGATTTCAGGTGCATATCAAGCTGATTCAGGGGAGATCCTTATCGAAGGATCTCCAACTAAAATTGAATCAACACAAATGGCAAAAGATTTAGGTATATCGATTGTATATCAAGAATTTAGTTTATTTAACCATTTGAGCGTTTCAGAAAATATTTTCGCTGGTAGATATCCACTAAAATCAAAATTACTTAAAACCATTAATTATGACGATATGCATGAACAGTCTAGGAAGTTATTAGAAAGAGTAGGAGTTAAAATAAATCCTAAAACCTTAATCGAAAACTTACCAGTTGGAGAGCAACAAATTGTTGAGATATGTAAAGCGATATCATTAGAAGCAAAAATCTTAATATTAGATGAACCTACATCTGCATTAAATGCAAAAGAAACTGAAAAACTGTTTGAGATAGTAAGACGACTTAAAGAAAGTGGCGTAGGTATTATCTATATTACGCATCGCTTAAATGAGTTATCGAATATATGTGATAGAATAAGTGTTTTTAGAGATGGAAAAAACGTAGGTACGTTTAAAGTAGGAGAAAAAACGATAAGTGAAATGGTTGACTTAATGCTAGGTACTAGTAATAAAGCACATAAAAAGAAAAGTTGGAGCTCAAAAAATTCTAAAAAAGTACTATCCTTACGAAATGTACATACAAAGGATATTACCAATATTTCATTTGATTTATGCGCTGGAGAAATACTAGGTATTACAGGGCAGATGGGATCTGGCAGAACCGAGATTATGAAGGCGATTTTTGGATATGAAACATTGCAACAGGGAGAAATCGAAATCGATGGAAAGATATTTACCAATCCTAAGCAAAAAACGATGATTAAGCAAGGTGTAGGATTTGTAACTGAAGATAGAAAAAGTGAGGGTATTTTACAAGGTCGAAGTGTGAAAGAAAATATTGTTATTTCTATCATGAATCAAATTTCAAATAAGGTATTTTTAAAATCTAATTTAGAAGAAAATTATACAAGTATGGCAATCAAACAAACAGGTTTCTTTCCTAATTTACCAGAGAAGGATATTGAATATTTTAGTGGAGGAAATCAACAAAAAGCCATTCTTGGTAGATGGTTAGTTTTAGAGAATCTAAAAGTTTTACTATTAGATGAGCCTACACGTGGAATCGATGTAGGAGCAAAAGGGCAAATTTATGATTTGTTGGAGGGAATTGTAGAAAAGGGAATTGCAGTATTAATTGTCTCCTCAGATTTAGAAGAATTGGTTCAAATTACTGATAGAATTTTAATTTTAGAGAAGGGTCAAATCGTTAACGAAATTGAAAATGATAATCTGTCAGTAAATGAATTGACTACAGCTATAATGGAGGGTCGAAATGGAACAACAAGCGATCGTAGTGAATACGAAGGAAACAAGCAAACTATTTGATTTCTTCAAGCGAAATCAGAATATTCTTGGTTTGACAGGTGTTTTGATTCTATTAATTATTGTTTTCTCAATAATTGCACCTAATTTTTTAACCACTTCAAATTTTATTGATGTATTTAGACAGATGTCAATGATTGCAATCATTGCGATAGGTATGACAATGGTTATTATAACTGCAGAAATTGACCTTTCAGTAGGTTCATTAGTTGCGGCAAGTAGTGCAGTTTTAGGCTATTTATCTATTGTCATGGGAGTGAATATTTGGGTTGCAATCATACTGACAATTATTATGGGGGGAATTAGTGGTTGGACAATTGGCTTTTTAAGAAATCGCTATGGTATACCCTCATTTATTACGAGTTTAGGCTGGCTTTCTGTATGGAGAGGTGTAGCATATTTAATAACTGGTGGGTTTCCACTTGCACCATTTCCAACAAGTTTTTCATTTATAGGTAGTGGTTTGATTGGGCCAATACCGTTTGTCGTAATTTTAATGATTGTGTTATACATTTTGTTTTACTTTATATTAGCTAAAACACCATTTGGACGTTATGTTTATTCTGTCGGTAGTAATATAAAAGCAGCACAACTATCGGGTGTAAATGTAGCAAAGGTTAAAACAACGGTTTTTGTAATTACAGGTATGTTTGCAGCTTTAGCAGGTGTTATCCTATCATCTAGGCTAATGTCAGGAAATCCAACTGTTGCTAATGGTTGGGAATTAGATGTAATTGCCGCTGTAATTATTGGTGGAACAAGTTTAGCTGGTGGAAAAGGATCTGTAATTGGTACATTTATAGGTGCTTTGTTCATAGCAATACTAAGTAATGGGATGGTATTAATGGGTGTATCATCATATATGCAGCTTGTTGTAAAAGGTTCGATTATTGTAATAGCTGTAATTATCAATGCTATACAAATTTACGGAATTAAAGGTATGCAGAAAGATATTAGTTAACTTCCCCCAAATTTATATAAATAAAGTAAAAACACCTCTAACGATTAGATTTTATCTAATACGATAGGGGTGTTTTCTTTTATAGGTTTATTATTTGTTACTAAGCAATTCTTAAAATACTCTACGTACATCAAAAATTATATTGCAATTAATTGATTTTAAATATATCAACATAATAGAAGAGAGTATAAATCTATTAATAATCTGTGGTTTTATTACCAAAATTTAAACCTATTCATTTATATTATTTTATATTAATATAACTTTAGTGAGTGATGAACGACAAATTACGAGAGAGATAGAGTAACTAAATCGTTCGCATTCCGAAAAAGGCAAATTTGTTGAAAGACGAAGACGCAAAGCCACAGACCTAAGGCTTTTGCTAAGGTGGCTGGGTTGCTGAAGGATGAAGAATGATACTCTTCTAGAGTTGAAATTCAAATCTACTTATTTTGTAGATTAAAAATGCAAATCTTCAGCTTTCTATAATAATATAAAAAAACAACTAGGGGGCTTTTATATATGAAGAAATTTCTTGCAACAGTTTCAACAGTAGGTATTTTAGGTGCATCAATCATTGGTGGAAATGCAGCGATGGCAGCAGATTCAACAACTGTTATTAAAGGTGATCAATTAGATATGACTCAACCTACAATTGGAAACTTTGACGAAATAACATTAAATGGTTTAGCACAATCAACTAACGCACAAGTAGGTTCATTTACAGTGAAAGATCCAAGAGGAACTGGTGATGGCTGGAGTGTTTGGATGCAAGCAACTCAATTTACTGATAGTTCGAATGGAAATGTTTTACCACAAAACTCACTTGAAATTGCTGCACCTTCAATTTCAGAAGTAGAAGGCTCAGGATCAAGTGATGCTCAGTTAATTACAACAACTGGTGGTAAAATCGACAACGAGAATGGATTAGTAATTTTATCAGCTGGTTCAAATGAAGGTATGGGATCATACATTGTTGATGCAAATACATTAACATTAAACTTATTACCAAGAGACGTTAAAGCGGGTAGCTATACTACAACGGTTACTGTAACATTCCCAACTGGACCATAATTAATATAATAATAAAAATATCATCAAGAGGTTATCCATTATAGGATAGCCTCTTTTTTTACGCAAAAACGGATACATTTAAACTATAAAAGCACTTAGTCAAGAAATTTTTTTGATTTGTCATATTAGTTTAATCATTTATGGAAAACCTATACGGTAAAGAACCAAATGAGGTGACTCAGCTTTGAATATAAAACATTATTTCACATTACTTTACTTGTTCTTATTTGTATTATTTTATTCAAATACTGTATTTGTAAAAGCGCAAGATGTTGATATGCCAATAACTGTTGAACCTATCTATCCTGAAAATCATAATTCATCGACAATTGGTTATTTTAATCTAAATGTAAATCCAGGTGATCAACAAACAATTGAAATCAAGATTACTAACAACAAAAATGAAGAAATAAATGTAAGTTTAGCTTCAGCCTATGCCTACACGAATGCAACAGGTGGCATTATGTATAAGGACGTGATTGATTCACTGGATACAGAATTGATAGAAAACGGTATCCATATAAAAGAAAATATTACGGTTCAAGATACCGTAACACTACCTCCGCAAGGTTCAGAGACAGTACCAATTGAAATTACAGTACCAGAAGCTGATGGTGAGACATTACTAGGTGGTGTATTGATAGCAGCCCAAGGTGATACAATGCAACAAAAACAAGAAGTTGAAGAGGGAACTGCTAATTTTACTATTAACACAGAAATGGTCATTGCTATGGCTGTCCAATTAAACTTGCCAAACACAGTAGATACAGATTTCCAAATTGGAGATGCTGGAATTTATGGAGAAAACGCACAAGTGTATATTGAAATGGAAAATCATGCCCAAAAAATTCAGGAAGATATATCTGGAACCTATTCAGTACACAATGATAAAGGTGAGGAATTATTTAATGGTGGCTTTGAGCCCTTTAAAATGGCACCAATGTCAAAAATAAGATTTCCAATCCAATGGGGATATGAAATGTTAGAGGATGGCAACTATACTATCCGTATAAATGGACATGTACAGGGAAATGACTTTACTGAAGTAAGAGAGCTGCAAATTCGTAAAGAAGATGTTGATGACTTCGTGGAACAACAGCAAACAGAGGTAACTGTTGCTAAGGAGGATAATGGTATTCCTACTTGGATCTGGATTGCTGGTGTAGTCTTAATAGGGATCATTATGTTTCTATTAGGAAGGAGAAGACGCTAAAAATGAAACGTTTTCCTTTAATAAGGGAAACGTTTTTTTTGTTTTTAACGTTTATTAATATACGTAAGTAGAAATAATATGGAAATTAGGATAAATCAACAAGAGGAGGCATAATATTTCCAATATTTTAGTTTTTAGTATGAATGGGAAATGGAGTTAATGTAATGAGTAAGAAAAAGTTTTTTGTTAGTAGTATTATCAGTCTACTATTATTACTAGCAGGTTTAATCTATACAGTTTCAAAGTACATAAATGAAAAATACGTAATCGATGAAATTCTATATTATATAACAAATGGTGCAAATGGTACCTCAGAAGGGTTACTTGGCTATTGGATTAGTGAAAATGTAGTAAGGTTTAGTATTGTAATGCTCGTTCTGTTCGTTCCAATTCTACTATCCTTTTATATCAATAAAACAATTGAATTTCGAGTATTAAAAAAGAATGTGCGGTTTACATTTCTTCCAAAGACAAATCGTTTTCGATTTCTTTATTCAGGAATGATGGTTTTATTATCTATTGTAATGGGATTTTTCTTACTAGGTGCTGACCAATATATTAAACGAACGTTTGAGAATTCAACGTTTATTGAAGAACATTATGTGGATGGACGAAACATAGCAATCACCTTTCCGGAAGAAAAGCGTAATTTAATCGTAATTTATTTAGAATCAATGGAAAACACATTTATAGATAAAGAGAGTGGTGGCGGCTGGAATTATACCGTAATTCCTGAGCTTAAAAATTTAGCGTTAGAAAATTTGAATTTCTCTGATTCGGATAAAATTGGTGGTGCATATCCAGTAAGTAATACAGGCTGGACGGTAGCCGCAATGGTAGCAACAACATCTGGTATTCCATTAAAAATCCCTATTGAACGAAATAGTTATACAACGTCCGATAACTTCCTTGAAGGAGCATACACTTTAGGAGATATATTGAAAAAGGAAGGATACAATCTGAAACTAATGGTCGGTTCAGATGCTAACTTTGGTGGACGTACAAATTATTTTAAAAACCATGGAGATTATGAAATTTATGATTATTATTCAGCTATCGAAGAGGGGAAAATGACTGAAGAAGATAAAGTTTGGTGGGGCTTTGATGATACAGATTTATTTACTTGGGCAAAAAATGAAGTAGTAGAGTTAGCAGCTGATGAAGAGCCTTTCAATTTTACACTATTAACAGTAAATACTCATTTCCCTGATGGCTATTTAGAAGAAATAGCAGATCAACAATATGAAACACAATACGAAAATGTTCATGCCCTTTCTTCAAAGCAAGTAAATGATTTTATTTCTTGGATAAAAGAACAGGAATTTTATGAAAACACGACGATCGTTTTATTAGGTGATCATTTAAGTATGCAAGACCCTGCTTATTATGATGGGAAAATTGATCCTGAATATAACCGGACCATCTATAATACATTTATAAATTCTGTAGCAGAACCAATTAATGCGAAAAACAGATTATTTTCCTCTTTAGATATGTATCCAACTATATTAGCTAGTATGGGTGTGGAAGTTGAGGGGAATCGCTTAGGTCTTGGAACAAATCTATTTTCAGCTGAACGAACATTAGTTGAACAGTTTGGTTTAAATTATGTGGATGCTGAACTTAGTAAAAACTCACACTTTTACAATCAAACGATTTTGGATGATGATTATTTTGAATTGATTAAACAAGCAGAATAAAAAGTAAAGGAAGCTAAACTCCCGATTTTGGCTTCCTTTTCTTATGAGTTTTCAAAATAAACATAGGGCAAATTAAACTATTTTATTCTATTAAAATAACTACTTTCTAAACATGCTCAATCTATTTTTTTGGTAAATATTAATCATAGAATTTTAGCATATTTCGTAATATATTAAAGATGAAAATGAGAATGAAAATTGGTTCCTCATTTGAAAAAGGCAAATCTGTCGAAAGGTGGAGACGCAAAGGTACGGGTCTAAGGGAGACTATGATGGCTGGCCTACCAAATGGAGAATCCGAATATACTTAAGTGTACATAGAGTAGATTCATGATTCTTCCAAAAACATACGGAGGGATTTTTCTATGAGTAAAAAAATATATACGATTGTCACAACAAGTTTTATGGCTGCAACAGTTGCTTTTGGTTCTGGACAAGCATTTGCCAATGAAGAACCAACAACTGAGGAAACACAAGTTGAGAATGTAGAAGAGGTAGCTACAGAATCTACAAAAACAGTTCTTGAATCAGAACAAACTGTTGATCAACCAACTTTAGAAGAAGTAACAACTGAAGAAGCTGTAACTGAGGAAACAACTACTGTCGATTCTGAGGAAAATTCAACAGATGAAGCATTAGAAAATGAAGCTGCAAACGAGCCAATGAGCATTACAGACTTCTTAAAAAATGCGTTAGAAAATATTAAAATTGCTATTGAAAATGACGATGTGATTGAAGCAGCTAAGTTAATAAGTGCTGCACAAGATAAAATCGCTGAAGCAGAAAATTTACTTGCAGAAGGAAATGAAGAATTAGCAAATCAGCTTTTAGAAGAAGCTTTAGCTGAACAAGAATTAGCACTTGAGAAGTATGAAGAAGCAATATCAGAAGATGAAGAAGCTAACGAAGAAACGGAAGATGGAACTATAGATGCTGTTGAAGAAGAAGGAAATGAAGAAACTGATTCAACTGAAGATGATGGAGTAACTTCAATTGAATCTGCACGAGCAGCACTTGAAGCGAAATTCTCTTCCAATCTTTTAGCACTTCAAACTGCACTTGATAAAGTGCAAAATCCAAAAGCAAAAGAAGCACTAGCTAAAAATGTTGAAAAAGCTAAAATTCGCCTTGAAAACAAAGTAAATAAAGAATTAGCAAAACTTGAAGCGAACGGTTACCTATTAGATGAAAATAAAACTTCAGAAGTTGTTGATAAACTAAATGAAGCAGTTGAAGAGGAAATAGAAAAAGTAGAGGAAGAAACTGAAAAGGCAAAAGAAAAAGCAGTAGAAGAAACTAAAAAAGTAAAAGAAAAAGCAGCAGAAGAAGCTAAAAAAGCAAAAGAGAAAGCAGCAGAAGAGACTAAAAAAGCAAAAGAAAAAGCAGCAGAAGAAACTAAAAAAGCAAAAGAAAAAGCAATAGAAGAAGCTGAAAAAGCAAAGGAAAAAGCAGCGGAAGAGGCTGAAAAAGCTAAAGAAAAAGCCGAAGAAAAGAAAAATGAAAAGGCTGAAAAACAGAAATCCAAAAAAGATGAAAAGCAGAAAGACAAAGAGTAACAACTAGAACACTATCATGTAATTAATAAGGTGATAGAAAGTATTTCATAAGACTGCAAACAAGGCGTTTGATTACCTATTCGCCCTTTTTTGCAGTCTTTTCTATAATATTAGTTAAAGAATTTAAAAAAGAACCCTCTACAATATTGAATACATTACGTTCAAAATCAAACTTTACACTATTTTCATTTGAAATAAATATATTAAAAGATTTTATTTTAGTTGTACCACCAAAGGAAACTGCATAGTGATTATCTATTGTTTCAAAAAATATATTTTTCCGTTTAATTTTTATTCCTTTTAGCTCTTTTAGTATTATTTTTATTTCTTCATCTTTAAGCGAGTAGGTTTTATGATTTTCAAAAGAATAAATTACAATATGATCAATTCCATCAATCGCTTTTTCAGGTTCTATATCAGCAATTAAAATGTCTGACATGAATTCTGAATCCAATGGTGATTTTATTTTATATTCTTTATAGAAATAAGAGACAACAAAGAATCCGACAACAACCAATATCAAGGTACCAATCCAAACATTTATCCTTTTATTCAAAAAATCTCCCCTTTGAATGGCTTTCCGTTTTTTATGTAATTAGCTGTAATAATTTGTATTATATGTTTTGTAAGCCCGAAATATAAAAAACAGCGCACCTTTCGGTACGCACGACG
>NZ_JPVQ01000046.1 GCF_000772965.1 Ureibacillus massiliensis 4400831 = CIP 108448 = CCUG 49529
TTATTTTCATGCCAGGGTTGGGTGTGAAAAACTCATGACTGTTTTTATATTTTAAATTTTATACATTTTGGTTATTATAATTTTGAATAAAATTTGCAGAAGTTAAGACATGATTAACGACATTTTGTCAGTTTTTTACTAATGAATCCTCTTCTCAAATTTTACCTCTATTGAAATAACTTACTGTTATCATATAATAGTAGATATTTTATTTTATCAAAGTTTGTGATACAATTTACAAGGGTTATATATTGATACAGAAAAGTTGTATAAATGGTCTCCCGGGGCTTTTTTTATTGATGGCTTATGAGAGCGCCTACATCTTTTCTGCAAATCTAACGGGAAAAGGTTGGTAAAAATGAGCAACAAAACTATTAAAACAGACGTCATCTTAATTGGCGCGGGTATTATGAGTGCAACTCTAGGTACACTTTTAAAAGAGCTAAAACCAGAATGGGAAGTAAAAGTATTTGAATCCCTTGATAAAGCTGGAGAAGAAAGCTCCAATGAATGGAATAATGCAGGTACAGGTCACGCTGCTTTATGTGAATTGAATTACACAGTTGAAAAACCAGATGGTTCTATAGATATTTCAAAAGCAATTAACATCAATGAACAGTTTCAAGTTTCAAGACAATTTTGGTCTTATCTTGTAAACAGTAATTTGATACATAATCCACAGGACTTTATCATGCCGTTACCTCATATGAGTATGGTGCAGGGTGAAGAAAACGTTAACTTTTTAAAGAAACGTTTTGAAGCAATGTCAAAAAATCCTTTATTTAAAGGGATGGAATTTTCAGATGACCATGAACAATTAAAAGAATGGTTCCCACTGATTATGCAAGAGCGTCCAGCTTCAGATGTAATTGCTGCAACTAAAATTGATAACGGTGGTACGGATGTTAACTTTGGTGCTTTAACTCGTATGCTGTTTGAACATTTAAATAAACAAAACGTTGAAATTAAATATAAACATCGAGTTGAGAAAATCAATCGACTAAGTAATGGAAATTGGGAAATTGGAGTTCACGATCTTGATGGTTGTCGTATGGACTATTATGAAGCAAAATTTGTCTTCCTAGGTGCTGGTGGCGGAAGTCTTGAATTACTTCAAAAAACAAAAATTCCTGAAAGTAAACATATCGGTGGTTTCCCAGTAAGTGGACTATTTATGGTATGTAATAATCAAGAAGTAGTAGAACAACACAATGCTAAAGTATATGGTAAAGCAAAAGTTGGTGCACCACCAATGTCAGTTCCGCATCTTGATACACGTTATATCGATAACAAAAAATCATTACTGTTTGGACCTTTTGCAGGATTCTCACCTAAGTTCTTAAAAACGGGTTCATATATGGATTTATTTGCATCTATTAAACCAAACAACTTAACAACGTTGTTGGCAGCTGGTGTAAAAGAAATGAGTTTAACAAAATACTTAATCCAACAAGTATTGTTAACGAAAGAACAACGTATGGAAGAGTTACGTGAATTTATTCCGAACGCAAAAGCAGAAGATTGGGATATTATTATCGCTGGACAACGTGTTCAAGTAATTAAAGATACAAAAGAAGGCGGTAAAGGTACTCTTCAATTTGGTACAGAAGTAATAACTGCAGAAGACGGTTCAATTGCAGCATTATTAGGCGCATCACCAGGTGCTTCAACTGCTGTTCATGTAATGTTGCAAGTTATTAAAAAATGCTTCCCAGAACAATGGAATGAATTTGAACCAAAAGTAAAAGAAATGATACCTTCATATGGCCTTAAATTAGTGGAAAACCCAGCTCTTCTCGAAGAAGTTCATGCTACAACTGCTGAAGCGCTTGGTCTAAATAAAAAAGAACCAGTATTAAACTAAGTTTTATAAATAGCAAAGAGGTGTCCAAAATTACTTGGACACCTCTTTTTATGTGGTGGTGATTGCAATAAAACGTCTATTTTAAAGATTCGAAGCTTATTTTTAGAATTTGGTTATTGATTAACTTCTTTTAAAAGTCTTTCGAATCGTTTAGGTAAATCTAAACCCAGACCTTCTAATTTCATTTTGGCATCCTCAATTAAAATACCAACTTTTTCTTTCGTTTCTTCGTCAAGATTTTCTAGTTTATCATGTTTTTCAAATTTAACACCAAGTTCTTCTAATTTCGTTTTGGCTTCTTCATGAGTTATTTTACCTTCTCGAACTTGCTTGAAAATTTCTTTTGCTTTTGTTTTTGTTTCCTCATCTAGACCTTCAAACAGTTTAGGCTGCTTTTTCTCAGGTAATTTTACACCTAATTCTGCTAGTTGTGTTTTAGCTTCTTCGTGAGATATTTTACCTTCTCGAAGTTGAGTGAAAATTTCTTTCGCCTTTTCTTTTGTTTCGTCATCTAATCCCTCAAAATGATGATGTTTCTTTTCATGTTTCACACCCAATTCAGCTAATTGAGATTTGGCTTCTTCCTTTGTTATAGAGCCTTCTTTTAGATTATTTAAAATCTCTTTTGCCTTTTCCTTTGTTTGATCATCTAAATTAGCAAATGGATGAGAATGTCTATGACCTACTGATACTCCAAGTTCATTCAATTGTTCTTTTAGTTGAAGAATAATTTCGCTAGCTTGTTCATGTTTCTCCACATCCAAACCAGTGTAATCATTAATTGTTAGTATAGTATTTTCCTTCGCATTAATTGTTAAAGGGAAGAACACTAACATTGAAAAGGAGAAAAGGCATTTTAATGTTAAGATGAAATATTTGTTCATGTTAAACCTCCTTGCAATATTAGAGGGAGTTCAAAATTTAACCCTCGTAAGTTATTCATTTTTATATTTCCCAATTTTAGATAGTTCAAAAGTGAATAAAATTACCAATTAATTAAGGAATAAAAATCGAGATAAAAAACAAAATAATAGCGTAATTTTAATAAAAATTGGAGGAGTAAAGATGACAAAACATAAATCAAATCCAGATGACCGTTCAGATAATGTAGAAAAATTACAAAGTATGATTCAAAATACAATAGAAAACAAACGAGAAGCAGAAATTTCTATGGAATTTTCAGGATCAAATCAACAAGAAAAAATTAAAGAGAAAAATAAACGACGAGAAGAAGCAATAGAAGGCATGAGAGAAGAAATAAAAGACGAGGCGCATGATCATTAATAAATAATTGTAATACCCCGATGAATGAATATCGGGGTATTTGCTTTAAGTATTCATTTTCTTATTATAATGTTGATTACTTGAGGTTGCTGATTTTCCTTCCATTTCTTTAAATTCCTTACGATATAAAATTTCTTGAGTTTTCGATAATCCATTATCATTCGTTGTTAATTGCTCGTGCGGCTTCTTTTCATTTTTCATTCAAAAATCGCTCCTTTCTTCATTATAGTTTTTCCCTTCGAACGTTAGATATTCTACATTTTATTAGTCAATTTTTACATAAAACATGGTATATCCCTAATACGATCATTAATAAATAAGAAAAATACCTTATTTGAGTTAATTTCATAATTCAGATCCCTTTGGGATCAAGGGTTTGAATGCAATAAAAAATAAGCACCTCCCTAAAATTGGTATAATGGTAAGTGACCAAACAAACCTAAACCAAGAAAGGTAGATGCCTTATGACTATTGTAAAACAAATTAGCCTATTTGACATCCAAGAATTAATGGAAATGGAAAGTTCCCATCGATTTGATGCGATTTTCTCTACATTCGATGTGCAGCCGATTTTTCATTTGTTTTCAAAAACAACATTACGTGGTGCACCCCGTGAACTCAATTACGGAGCAATGATTCAATCGATACTCGTTAGGTTTGTTGAGCGTATTCCAACCATGAAGGATTTAATAAAACGTTTGGTCAGTGATCCTTTATTTCGCTTTGATTGTGGTTTTCTCGTTTCTGATGTGGTCCCATCCGAAGCGTCATATTCACGTATGATCGATGTTATTAGTAATTCTGAAGTACTTAGTCAAATGCAAGATGTGCTAATCCAAACAGCTTTTACAGAAGGTTTTCTTTGTGATGAACACATCGCTATTGATGCCACCCACTTTGAAGCACGTGACTCAGCGAAGCCTACTGAAGAAAAAGAACCTATACAACCGAAAAAACGCGGACGTAAGTCTAAAGAAGAACGTGCTGCATGGTTAGCAGAACAAGCTGAAATCGAAGCTAATCAATCAACATATGAAAAGAAAATCGAACATCAATTAAATACACCCCTGGAAATACTTTGGAACGACGTTCCTATTGAACCAAACTGGGGCATTAAGAAAAATAGTGATGGTAAAAACACTTTCTGGTACGGATTCAAAGGTCATTTAGCGGTATCTACAAAGAGTCAATATATTGTTAGTCGCCTAATGACATCCGGTAATTTACATGATAGTAAAGCAGCGATTCCACTTTTGAAAAAGGTGGATAGCTTGATACCAAAACACTTTTCGACGTCATTATTCGATGCTGGCTATGATTATGAACCAATTTATCGTCAAGCTTATAACCAATCGATGCGTGTAGTCATACCTTACAACACCCGACGTGAGGGTGAGTATATAGGGTTTGACGATCATTTCAGACCTACTTGTGTCCGTGAATATAGCTACTGTTACGATAGTTTTGACGAGAAATATCAGACGTTGAAATTCACACGACCAAAAGAATGTGTAACTTGTCCGTTACGTGAAGATTCGCTCTGTCAAAAAGTTTATAAAGTCAAGTGTGAAACAGATATTCGCAAATACACTTATCCAGCACGTGGCTCAGAATTATGGAAAAAGCTTTATAAGGAACGCACAGCAGTCGAACGTGTAAATGCCTATTTAAAGCAATATTTTCAATTAACAAATGTTCGTCACCGAACAGGTCGAAAAGCAAAACTGCATTTCAATCTCGTGACGTTTATTTATAATGCTTGTAAGTTAGCAGTTGATCGTATCAATGCATCATTAGAAACACAAAATCAATCAGCATAGTTTAAAAAAAGTAAGTTTTCGAAACAGGAGTAGTCTAAGCTTTTGAAAAATACGAATTATGAAATTGATTCATTTATAAATTATTTTTCTTATTTTGTTCTAATTTTCTGTTCATTCGAATAAATAGATATGGGAATCTATTACCTTTCTAGTAAAAAATAATTTGGGGGAGATTAGATGGAATTAACAATTGAAAAACGAATTGGAATTAGTAGCTTATTAGACAAAGTGACGTCTGCTGAAAAAGCAGCTTCTATGATTCAAGACGGGAATGTTGTTGGTATGAGTGGATTTACTCGTGCAGGGGATGCTAAAGTAGTTCCTTTGGCATTGGCTGAAAGGGCAAAAAATGAAAAATTGAAAATCGATGTTTACACTGGAGCATCACTTGGTCCTGAAGTAGACCAAATTTTAGCAGAAGCAGGTGGTATTCGTAAACGTGGACCATACCAAGGGGATCCTGCTCTTCGCAATTTAATAAACAAGGGTGAAGTATTATATGTTGATGCTCATCTTTCACATAACGCTGAATTAGTACGTCAAGGAATTATTGGTCCTATAGACTTTGCCATTATTGAAGCAACAGCTATTACAAAAGATGGGTTATTGGTTCCTACTACGTCTGTTGGTAATTCGCCAATTTTCGCAACTTATGCAAAAAATATAATTATTGAGTTAAATTTAGCGCATTCAGAAACATTAATCGGTGTCCATGATATTTATATTCCTGAAAAACAAGGTGAACGTGAAGCGATTCCTTTATCGAAACCAACTGACCGTATTGGTGAAATCGGTATCAAAATTGATCCTGAAAAAGTGAAAGCAATTGTAATATCGAATGAGCAAGATGCACCATCATTAATCGTACCACCAGATGAGGAAACACAAACAATGGCAAATCATTTATTAGATTTCTTCCGTTCAGAAATTAAAGCAGGTCGCTTAACAAACAAACTTGCACCGATTCAATCAGGTGTTGGATCTGTTGCTAACGCTGTTTTAGAAGGCTTTAAAGATTCGGAGTTCGAAGATTTAATCGTATTTTCAGAGGTATTGCAAGATGCTGTATTCAATTTAATTGATGCTGGAAAAGTGTCCTTTGCATCATGTACTTCCATTACGATCTCTGAGGAGTTACAGAAGAAAGTGTATGGAAATATTGAAAATTATGCAGATAAAATTGTCATTCGCCCACAAGAAGTATCCAATCATCCTGAAGTCATTCGTCGTTTAGGTTTAATTGCTATAAATGCTGCTCTTGAAGTAGACATTTACGGAAATGTTAATTCAACACATGTTAGTGGTACAAAAATGATGAACGGTATTGGTGGTTCAGGTGACTTTACTCGTAACTCTCGTACAAGTATCTTTGTTACAAAATCCTATGCAAAAGGCGGCAAATTATCATCCATTGTGCCAATGGTAGCCCATCACGATCATACGGAGCACGATGTTCAAGTTATTGTAACAGAGCAGGGAGTAGCAGACTTACGTGGTCTTGCTCCAAAAGAACGTGTTCCTTTAATTATTGAAAATTGTGCACATCCAGATTTTAAACAGCAGCTTTGGGATTACTACAATGAAGCAGTTGCATTAACAGGTAACGCTCAAACTCCTCATAATTTAGAAAAAGCTCTTTCATGGCATGTGCAAGCAGCTAAAACTGGGTCGATGAAATTTTAAACTCAATAATCTCGTAAATTTTTAGGCATGAGCTCGTTTAGTGTTCATGCCTATTCCTTTTAAATCAAACTGAAAAACAAATAGTAAAATATAATTACTCTTATAATTTAAAATGAAGGGCAAAAAGATTGAAGTTATATTTAAAATAATAAAAAATTCCTTTAAACGTATTACTAAATGTCAAACAATCGTAAATAATTAGGGTGTTTTATTGGAATATTGCTAAACATTCTTTTTAAATACTTATTTTCATAGTATGATATGTTTACGGAAGGATAGCAAAGGTGAATAAATTTATGAAAATGAAACAAACATTAACTTTTCAATTAGGAACGATTATAGCTGGAATTTTAATCGTCATGCTAAGTATCACTTCAATCGCAACATACATAACTGCTTATGATAAACTATATGATGCTGCAGGGATTGAAGCTTATGGTTGTGCTAATATCACAACGGGTTTAGTTCAATCTGAAGATTTAGAAAAAGCCTTATCAGGTGATTTACAAGCAAGTAAAAAAATTGGTGAACAAATTAATTGGACTACAGAACATAAAAATATTTTTGAATCTCAATATATCCTTGACTTAAATGGAAATTTAGTAGCTTTAGATGATAATTTAAGAGAGAGAGGGTTCTCAGAAGGACAAGCCTTTCATGTGGATAAAGAAGCCATTTCGCATTTAGTTGAAAGCGGTCATTCAACATATTCTGAACCATATAATTTTGCTGGATTAGAGAGACTATCAGGCTATGCGCCAATTTATAAGGATCATGATACTTCAAAGGAAATTATCGCCATAAGTGTTATTGATTTTGATGCTAAAATTGTCTCAGATAGAACTTGGGGTGTAGTAAGTCAAGGCATTTTAATCAGTATTATCCCAATGTTATTTGCTGCAATTGCTACAGCATTTTTAATCCGTCGTAAAACAAAGCCTATTTCTTTACTGATCAACCAGGCAAAGCAAATTGCTGAAGGTAACTTGTTAGTTGAGCCAACGAAAGTGAAGAGTAAAGATGAGATTGGTGATTTAGCAAATACTTTAAATCAAATGACAGTTAACTTGAAAAACATGATTTCAACAATGCGCAAAACATCGCATCAATTAACTGCTAATGCAAATGAAACATCTAGCTCACTTTCTGAGATGAATAACGCTATTCAAACAGTTGCAAACAATATTGAAGAGGTATCTGCATCCATGACTGACGGTATGCATAATGCAGATTCGGCAACAAATGTTTTAACAACATTAGCAGGTGGCTTACAAAATATGAAGGTCATTGCAGATGAAACAGTAGAAAATTCGAACAAAACAAAAGAAATCGCTACTGAGGGTGAAGCTCGAGCAAACGCAATTAATGAAGACATGGAAATCATTCGTAATGGTTCCAAGGAGGTAAGTGAAACGATTCAACATCTTGTCGAATCTGCATCACAAATTCAAAGAATTACTGGCGCTATTTCTGGTATCGCTTCACAAACTAATCTTTTAGCATTAAATGCATCAATTGAAGCAGCTCGTGCAGGTGAACATGGTAAAGGATTTGCGGTTGTAGCTGAGGAAGTTCGAAAACTTGCAGAACAATCTAATCAAGAAGTAGCTCAAGTAGAAAATTTAGTGAAAGATATTATGGAACGAATTGGCAAAGTTTTAATTTCATCAACAGAAAATGAAAAGTATATAGAAAAAGGAACAGAGACTGTAAAACAGACAGCTGAAGCGTTGCACAATATATCTTCAGCAGTAACTAAAACGGTAGATGAGATTAAATCAATATCAAACTTATTATCTTCAGAAACGATAACATCTCAAAGTATTGTTGAAATGATACAAGAATTAACAGAATCGATTCATGAGATTGAAAATACGATGAAAAATATATCAGCTGCTGCTGAGGAATCTTCTGCAAGTATTCAAGATATAGCAGATCGTTCAAATGATTCTACGAAGCTTTCAAAAGAGCTTGAAAAATATGTAGATACTTTCAAACATTAAAATCATAGGGGACAACTCGAATTAAATTTAGAGTTGTCCTCTTTAATTATTGTAGAGGTATAAAAAAATTTAAGCTAGTTCATTTTCAGATAATATAGAAGTTACTATGTTTTTTGAATCCCATTCACCTCGTGATAATTTAATAATCGGATATTTTTTAGGGAATAGTTTTTGACATATTTCATATATGGTGTAGCCTTGTTGATACATTGTGACGACATCATGTTGTATAGACAGTAAATATTCACGTTTTCTCGTAAGTTTTTCACGCCCATCTGAGACATAGCCCGCATGCTGACAGAAAACTTCTTGAAAATCATAAGTTAAAACTTTCTCTAAGGATTGAATGATAGTAGGGATACTTTCCTCTGTTAAAATTACTTTTGTTCGTTCAATGACAAACAAATCACCAGTAAATAGTTGACCGGTATCTCGATTTAAAAAGGCTT
The DNA here is from genome assembly GCF_000772965.1 of Ureibacillus massiliensis 4400831 = CIP 108448 = CCUG 49529. Classification (GTDB taxonomy): domain Bacteria; phylum Bacillota; class Bacilli; order Bacillales_A; family Planococcaceae; genus Ureibacillus; species Ureibacillus massiliensis. The sequence goes on from NZ_JPVQ01000046.1 coordinate 9,104, forward strand.
TGTGATCGAATGCATGTCCGGGTGTATCAATTACATCCCAAGTGGCAGTTCTCGATTTAAATGTGTCTGGCATTGCTTCTGCCTGGAAAGGTTTTCTGTTACCCCAAAAAACTTTTCTGTACAATGGATAATTGGCTCTTTTAGTACAATAATCTATCGAATGATTATTAAGAAAAATAGGTACCTTTTTTGTTTTTTCAATATAAGCTGCATTACCTGTATGATCTTCATGGTGATGGGTAATCATCACTTGATCGAAATCCGCTTCATCAATGAAAGCTTTAAAATATTTATGTAAAGAATAGGCACCTGTATCTATTAAAATTCCGTCAATTAAATAGCTATAAACGTTTAGTGAAAAATTATGCCATCCAACTTCGCCATTTATATAAGAAACACCATTTTTCTCACCTGTTACCGCTTTTTTCTTAAAAAACACATTATCATCTCCTTTGTACATAAATATAAACTATAAATGAATGGCTATTCAATCGGGAAATAAATTAAATTTAGAGCATACAAAAAAAGCATGCAGTTTATTATTTCGCATGCTTTAAAGAATTGTTTAAGTTAAGTGTTGAAATTACGGTAAGTTTAAATAATTCTTTAAATCCTCTGTAAAATCATTATTTAATTTTCTGTACATTCCCTTTGATGTGGTAATAAGAAATCCATCCTCTAGCGACCACAATTGGTAGGTAGTACTTTCTAAAATAAATTCATAGTCTGCAGTTTGAGACATTTCAAAGGTTTTTGTTTCCCATCTTAACATATTTACAAATGATTTTACTTTTACGGTGTTTTCTGAGGGGATTGTTAATAATATAGTGTCATTTTGTTGTGGTTCATTATTATCAATAATCTTTAAATCCCAAATATCTGAAAGTGTTATGTTTCCAGAGGTAGATGTAGTTTTGGAATAGGTTTCTACAAGGTATCCAACCTTTACGTTTGGTATCTCGTCTTGTGGATACCAGGCTCCGTCATTATATTTATGAAGAATATCATTTGTACTTAGAGTATCGATATCTTCAATCGTAGCATTTGGTACAACTAAAATCATATTATCTTCCATTGCGATGACGCGTCCAAGTCGATTTTCTCCTGTATATATTTGTTTATTATTTAAAGGGAGTGTATGCTTCTTTTTAAACACAATGATCTCATTTGCATATGTTTCATGGAAATATGGAATAGCGTGTTTCTCCGCTAATGATCTTGCAATCGTGTTATCAATTTTCGGGTACATTTGCATAAAATGTTGTTTTAATTTTTCAAGAGCAACTTGATATGGAGAATTCTTTAATACATATTCGTCGTATTCTTCCCATGAAATATTATTAGTTGTGAACATCTCTTGCCAAGATTTTTTAGCTTCTTCAGTTGAATATAATTGCTTCGTTTTTTGATAGGAATTTTGAATTTCTTCATCTGTCATTTCATACCCTAAGGATATTGCATAAGTATAAAATGCTAATTTTTTCTCATAATCTTCATAGGATATTTCGTTTATTTGTTCTTCACTCGTGTAGAAATCAAACGAACCATTCAATTTCTTAGCCGTTTCAAACACTTGATCATTAAGAATGGCAGTAGTAGTTTGGTCTAGTTCTTTTTGTTGATTGATTAATATTGTCGTAGCTAGGAAAAATAATGCTATCATAGCAACTACACTAATCCCCGCTAGAACATTTCTTCTAAAATCTTTATTTCTATTTTGCTGTTGATGCAGTTGATTACGCAACCGTGCTTTACTATCACTCAAATCACCAGCTACTTCGATTAGGCCTTGTTTAATTTCATTCATTAGCTAACACCTCCCATGCTTCATCCTGTAATACTGGCTTTAATTTCTCCCGAGCTCTTCGTAATCTCGTTTTGACAGTGTTTTGAGGTAATCCGATTGTTTCTGCAATTTCATGAATGCTCAAATCTTGAAAGTAGAATAAAATAATAGGCTCTCGATATTCAAGCGGTAAATTTAATACTGCTTCACCAATGAGAGTACGCTCATTTTGCACTAATAACTTATCCTTCTTTTTAGTTGCTGTTATATGGGACCATTTTTCTTTAAACTGTATTTTTTTATATGCCCAACTTTTTAAATAATCTTTACTTTTATTAATCGTCATTCTCGAAAGGTAGGCCCTAATGGTTCCACGCTCTTCGTAATCTGTTTCCAAAAACTTAATGAGTACCTCTTGTACAATATCCTCTGAGCTAAAACGATCCTTCGTATAAAAGTAGGCAAGCTGTAAAAGGTGTTCTGCATGTTGTTCTACAATTAAATCTATATCTCTATTTATCTTCGTCACCCCCTAAGTACCCTATAAACGATTGCCAAACTATGTAAGTTTCAAATAATAAAAAATTCCTTTTCAATTCCACGATTGACCAAATCCTTATTTTTACATTCCATAAAATGAAAATATGATTTGTTATGAAAGGAGGGGAACAATGAACAAATTTGAAAAGGGTGTCGCAACAGTCTTTTTATTGCTATTTGCTCAATGTTTATTATTATTTTTCCATACCCAATTCAATATTGAAGATTTTTCACATTATGTACTAGAGTATTGGCCAAATTATATTTTTAATCTATTTTTATTGTACATCCTCTTTCTCTTCTTTCTTGTAGTTTTAAACCGAAAACCCCTTGCATGGTTTTTATTTTTTAGTACAATTGTACTTTTTTCGATTGCAAATTATTTTAAAATAAGCTACCGAAGCGAACCATTACTACCAAGTGATTTTTCCTTGATCTTTCAGTTAAATCAAATTCTTCAAATGATGAATATAAATCATATGTTAATAAGTATTCTATTGATTGGCTTAATTCTTTTTATTTTCATCATCCTAATGAAAATGAAGAGTGAAAAAATTTTCTCTAATAAGCAAAGATTCCTATTGTCGCTATTATTAGCTTTCTTTATTGTCAGTGTTTTTTATAGTAAGCATCCAAATAGTCCTTATCAAGTCGTTGCAAATTTCTTTGGGAATCATGATAACTATTGGGATTTAACTGAGGATTATAGTCAAAATGGTCAAATAGCAGGCTTTATAAAAAATCTCGATATCATAGTTATGGAGGAAATTCCAGAAAATTACTCAATCGATGCCGTTAATGAAATTGTAGAGAAATATAAACAAAAAGCGAAAGAAATGAATGTCGGAAATACACCCTTAGAAAATCAAACGGTTATTATTATTTTATCTGAAAGTTTCATGGATCCTTCGAGAATTCCTGATTTAGAGTTATCTGGTGATCCAATTCCTTATATACGAAAATTAAAGGAAGAGACAACATCTGGATTGATGGTAGGTTCCAATTACGGTGGGGGGACTGCTAATGTAGAATATGAAGTATTAACAAGCTTTAGTGTAAATTACTTTGATGCTTCATTAAGTATTCCTTATACATTGTTAGTACCAAATTTAAAAGAGGTACCTAATATCACAAATTTGTTTGAACATAAAATAGCCATACACTCCTATAATGCAAGTCTTTATAGAAGAAGAGAAGTATTTGAAAAATTAGGATTTGATGTTTTTATCTATGAGAACGGAAAGTACGATTTAACATATAAAAATACTAAAGATGATGGTTCTTATATTAGCGACGAATCTGCCTATCAAGAAGTACTAGATTTATTAAAGGAAACGACAGGAAATACATTTATTTTACTAACGACAATGCAAAACCATGGTCCATATACAAAAGAACAGTATATAAATCTGTTTGAAGTGATCAATGATATAGATGAAGAAGAAAAAGTAAAAATTGAAACTTATGTGCAAGGGTTACATTACACCGATATGGCAACTGAGAATTTTATCAAGGAAATAGATGAGGTAAACCGACCAATTACAGTTGCTTTTTTTGGAGATCATATACCTTCGGATGTTTTTGATAGTTTTGAACAAGAACATGAGGAAGCTTTAGCTTTCTTTGAAACAGATTATTTTGTATATAGTAATTTTGAAACAGAAAAACTAGATTATCCACTCATTAGCCCATATACATTAGGTTCCTTATTAATTGAACAATTAAAAATGGAAAACACACCTTATTATGCCTTAGTAAGTGATCTGAAGAAATCAGTTCCTGTTATTCGATGGGGAGAATACTATAAAAACCTTGAAGAAATTCATATATATGAGGAACTACCAGAAGATCTAAAAGAAACAATAGATGATTATAAACTAATTCAATACGATATAAATGTAGGAGAACAATATTCAGTGGATCTTGGTTTCTTTGAGTTCATAGATGAATAACGCAATGTAACCCTCGAAATGACGCGAGGGTTATATTTTTAAATTACATGTCCTAATTAAATTTGTTAAAATATACAAAAGGAAGGAAATCATATAATTAAAGTAAATGTTTATTAATTGTTGTTTAACTACCTGATCTTTTGAGATGTAAAAAAACATTTCAAAAGACAAAAAAGGGAAGAGGCTTGGGTCATGATTCAATTTCAAAATGAAGATTTTACAGTCTTTGAAAGTCAACTATATAAAACTACTTCCGTCGTAGTGAAAACAAATGATTGTGTTATTGTGGTTGATCCTAATTTATTACCACAGGAAGTACAAGAAATTCGTCAACACGTGAACAGAATTAGAGGAAGCTTACCATTATATATCATCATCACTCATTCAGATTGGGATCACGTCGTTGGATGTGGTGCATTTTTAGATGCTACAGTTATTGGAAACCATTTATTAAATAAAGTAGATAAGCATCAAATACTTGAACAAATAAAAGACTTTGATGATAAATATTATCTTGATCGCTTTTATCCAGTTACATTTCCACAAGTAGATATTCCCATCATGCGAGAAAGGCATGTTGCAAAAATCGGTCGTACAACGATTACTTTTTATCAAGCGCCTGGTCATACGAAAGATGGAGTTTTTATAGTGATTGAGCCTATAGGTCTGTTTATTGCAGGAGACTATTTATCTGATATTGAGTTTCCATTTATTTACGAAAACAGTTATCATTATGAATTAACCTTACAAAAAGTCGATAACATACTAAGCAATCATCCGATCGAATATCTTGTACCTGGTCATGGCAATATTTCCACGTCTAAAGAAGATATTCTAAAAAGAAAAGACGAGGCTTTAAAATATATACAAGAATTAAGATATTGTATTAAAAGTAATAGTGATAGCTCTTATTTGATTAATCACTATAAATACTGGCGCGAATTTACTTATAGTCATGAAGAAAATATTTTATTAATTAAAAAGGAACTGAAGTAAAATTACTTTGAAAGCTGGTTAAGTATGAATAAGAAAATAGAGAAAAAATTATTTAATTTATTTACTGGGGAAATAACGGCAACTATATTATTTGCTATTGTTTATGTTCTTTATATAGAGGCGATGGAATGGTCACCTCAATATTTACTGCCAAACTCAAGTATTTACTCATTTATTTTATTGGAATTTATTTTACTTCAAGGGAGTATTTATTGGTTTTTAAAGTGGAAACAAGTTAAAAGAAAAGATTTTACTAATTTAAAAGAAGGTTATTTATTACTATATAAAGGGCTACGAATTATTAATCTTATTTTAATTGCTGTAGGTATAGTGGTATGTATGTTACTTTTTATAAACGGTGCGGTAAATCGTTATTTGTATCTAGGTATATTCGCATTTGCAATTATTGAGCATATTAATTATTACCACATACGTTTATCATATATGTCCTATCAAGAAATAAAAGAGTTTATAAGACAAAAGGGATTTCGTTGCTCTAAATTAGCAAAGGAATTGAAGGACTTAAAAAATTAAAGAATTGCATTAAAACACCTCCGTGGAAATTCGATTTGGAGGTGTTTTAGTTTGGCATAAGTGCTAAAACAGTAGAGTTAGGGGGTTGTCTCACTAAAATTTACATCAACTAAATCTTCTGTCTCATTATTAAATTTAAGTTGAACAAATAAACCAAATTCCCGATTATTTTCTTTTAAGATTAATTTGAATTTTTCGGTAGATGTAGAATTACCAACATCTCTACCAATATGAAGATAATCCGTAATTTGGGCATTCGGATATTTTTCTTTTGTTTTTTCCATGGCCATTTTTCCCCATTTTGCATAGCTTGGAATGGTATTTTCTTGAACAATCGTTGAGCTTACCTTATTAAAGGATGTAAATGCAGAAATCATACTAAATGCAAAGCATACTGCTAATAATATAAGAAGCTTCTTCATATAAACAGCCTCGTTTCATTTCTTTTAGTTACATTATGTTACTTCATCCACCATGCTATGTATAAAAAAAGAAAATGGCTGCAAAGATGCAACCATTTTTTTCATTTTAATCTATTTTAAATTTGCCTACGACTAAAGATAATTCTAAGCTTAAATGATTTAATTGCTCTGAAGCTTCTGCAACAGATTGAATTGCGTTTAGTTGTTCATCGCTTGAAGCACTTACTTCTTCACAGGCAGCAGCAGTAGATTGCGCTGTCATTGACATATCTTTAATTGTTTCTACAACCCGATCTTTATATTTCACGATTCCGTCCATTTCACTTGATAATATATTGAAATTTTCTTCCATATTTACAATCAGGGCTGAGATATTTCCAAATAGCGATCCAGTTTCTTTAACAACAGTCCCTTGAGTGTGGAATGTGCTTTGCATTTCTTTCATTTGAGTAACAACTTGTATGGATTCATCTTGTAATAGGTGAATTGTTGTTTTTACTTTTTCAGTAGCAGCTGCAGATTGTTCTGCTAATTTACGAACTTCTTCTGCTACTACTGCAAAGCCTTTTCCATGTTCACCAGCACGAGCTGCTTCAATACTAGCATTTAAAGCTAGTAAATTTGTTTGAGAAGATATTTGAGAAATTGTATCCATAACTGAACCAATGTCAGTAACTTTTTGATTTAATGTTTCAACAGCTTTTGCCATTAACTTTAAGTCATTTTGTGAATGACCAAAAGAACTAAATAGCTCTGTCATTTTATTTCTTCCGACATCATTTAAATTATTAGCTTCCATAGTGATGTCATGTAATGCATTTGTTTGATTTGTTATTTCATTAATTTTTTCTCCAAGCTTAGCAGAAGCTTCAGTAACAGCATCAGCATTTTCTGAAGAAGTTGTTGCACCAATAGCAATTTGATTTACTGCCTTAGAAACTTCAATACTTGATGCACTTGTTTCTTCTGACATGGAACTAAGATGATGTGACCGTTCTTCTACATGATTAGATGAATCTGTTACAACTCGAATAATATTTTTCATATTACTAACCATTTGATTAAAATGTTCTGCAAGTGTTCCTATTTCATCTTTTGATTTCACATTGATGTGGACTGATAAATCACCCTCTGAAACTTGTCCCATTAATGCTCCTAAAGTATTTAAAGGTTTTAATGTTTTTGAAATAAAGAAGTAAAGAACTATAAATGTAATAAAAACAATAATCATAGCAATAATAATGATGATTATTTGGATGTTTTTTGCCATCCCCTGTAGATTTTCTGTTTGATAAACTGCTGCAATGGACCAATCTAATTCTGGTACTTTTGTATAAACAATTACAGATTCTTTATCATCTACTACTTCATAAAGATGATCTAATTCATTTTTTGTAGATAGAAGGGTAGAAATGTATGGGTTATCGATTAAGTTTTCCCCAAAATTTGTAGGGTGTACTACAGCAGTTCCCGTAGAATCAATAATTATCGGATATCCTTCATAGCCTAAATCAACAGTAGAAACCATATTTGTTAAACCGGATAAAAGTAAATCTACACCTATCACACCGATAATACGATCTCCATTTTTAACAGCTTTAGAGCCTGTAATTGCAAATTCACCTGTAGCAGCATCCACATAAGGACTAGACCAAATAACTCCATTCGGATTTTTGATTGAATCTATATACCATGGGCGCGTCTTTATATCAAGTTCATTTATTCCATCAAAATGGGGCTCAATAATTGTATATTCCCCAGTACTGAAATAGATTGAGGATGCTTCTTCAAAAGTTGACATGAAGTTTGTTAGCTCTTGCCTATATTTTTGATCGGCTTCATCATTATATGTATTAGAATCATTTGCAAAATCTAATGTATTTTGTGATGTAGACATAAGATTTATACTATTCTCGTAGCCAGTTAAGAAGTTCGTAATAGAATTCGATAATTCATTGACTAACATTTTACTTTGATTAATTACACTTTCTTCAGTCTTTGATGCAATGGTCATTGAGCTTATGAATGATAGAGAACCTAACCCTAGTATGATAATAATAAGAATGATTGAAATAATTCTCCATCGAATTGAGAGTTTCAAAAATGCCACCTCCATAATATTTCAAATAATATTAACATAGCTTCATAAAATTCAAAATAGTTTTTATTATATAAAAGTAATAGATTTAAGATGTTAAAGTATTATATTTATTTACCTTTTATTTAAAATTGGGGAATTAATGATTTTTTAAAATAACAAATATTTCTTGTTAGGATAAAAGTTTTCTAAAAAATAGGTAAAAATTGAGGTAAGAATTGTATTTAATTCGTAAATTTGATACATTATATTAGAAATATGGAATCTATGATGTGATCAAGTAAATAAGAATTGTGAAACAGAAAATATAGTAGTTGCTGAGAGCTATATCACCGCTTCTTATTGAAACCTACCACGGAGATGCAAGTATGTCTTGCCGAGTACGTTCTCGTTACAAACGTTTAGAGGGTTAAAAAATTTTATTTTAACTGAACTAAGGTGGTACCACGTCAATTATGCGCTAAGACGTCCTTAATAGGATGTTTTCTGCGCTTTTTTTAGTCCTATAGGATTGTGGGGCATCATTCTTTTACTTTAAAGGGTAAAAGTGAACCCGAAAGACTTAGGAGTATCGCCACATAATGCAATATGATGTTGATCATTTGGTTGTTATCATGAAACAATGTTTTCAGCAATAAGTGGCGTACTTTGTCTATGTTCATTAATAAGGAGGAAAACAAATGTCACAACAAACAAACGATTTTTCAAAATGGTACATTGACACAATTCAAAAAGCAGATTTAATGGATTATACACCAGTACGCGGATGTATCGCCTTTAAACCCGATGGTTATGAACTTTGGGAACACATCCAAGGTGAAATGGATCGTCGTTTTAAAGAAACAGGTCACCGTAACGCATATTTCCCAATGTTAATTCCAGAGTCGTTTTTCCAAAAAGAAAAAGACCATATTGAAGGATTTTCGCCTGAGCTTCCATGGGTAACAGAAGCAGCAGGGGAGCAATTAGAAGAACGTCTTGCTTTACGTCCAACTTCTGAAACAATGATTGGTCATTTATATTCTGATTGGATAAAAAGCTATCGCGACCTTCCATTGTTAATTAACCAATGGGCAAACGTATTCCGTTGGGAAAAGAAAACTCTTCCATTCATCCGTACTTCGGAATTTTTATGGCAAGAAGGACACACTGCACACGTTGATGAAGAAGATGCACGTAAAGAAACAATGCAAATGCTTAATATTTACAAAGAGGTAGTCGAAGGATTCTTAGCAATTCCGGTATATGATGGTCAAAAAACACCATCTGAACGTTTTGCTGGTGCTGTTGACACTTATTCTATCGAAGCAATGATGAAGGATGGGAAAGCTGTTCAAGCTGGTACGTCTCACTACTTAGGTACGAAATTTGCTGAAGCTTTTGATATTAAATATTTGAATAAAGAAAATAAACATGTTCATGTTCATACAACATCTTGGGGAACATCCACTCGATTAATCGGTTCAGTTATAATGGTTCATGGTGACGAGCAAGGACTTATCCTACCACCAAAAATTGCACCAACTCAAGTTGTATTAATTCCGGTTGGACCATGGAAAAAGAACCCTGCAATTATAGAAAAATTGGACGAAATTTTCGCTAGCTTAAAGGCAAAAGGTATTCGTGTGAGACTTGATGATTCTGATCAATCACCAGGATTTAAGTTCAATGAATGGGAACTAAAAGGGGTACCAGTTCGAATTGAATTAGGACCACGTGATTTAGAAAACAATCAAGTATTACTAAAAGCTCGCGATGAAGATGAAAAAATGACAGTACAATTAGGTTCAGTTGTTGAAGCGATTGAAAAAGAATTAGAAACAATGCAAAAACGACTATATGATAAAGCAAAAGCTTTTCGTGATGCAAATTCACATACTCATATTGATTCATTAGAACAATTACACCAACATTTAGCTGATTCAGAGAAAAACGATACAGTTCCAGGTTGGATTTTAGCTGGCTGGTGTGGTGACGATGCATGTGAAACTAATGTAAAAGAAGAAACGAAGTTCACGACGCGTAACATTCCATTTAATCCACCAACTAAAAAGCACACTTGTATCAACTGTGGAAAAGAAGCAAAACATACTGTTTGGTTTGGTAGAGCATATTAATATAATTATTATATTGAGTAAAAAACTGGGTATTAGAATGTTGAATATTCATTTTTACGTAATTAAAAAAACGCTATTGAATGATAGCGTTTTTTTTTGCCTAAAATAATCATTGATTCTGTTATTTAAATGAAAGTATTATTGATTCTACCAATTTACCTATTTTTATTGATATTTGTAAAATATTTATATATTTTCTATTGATTTTTTTAGTCAATTATTTTACATTTTAATTAATTCAAAAAATTCTTTATAAAAATATGAAATGATTATTTTATTTTGATATAAGGAATTCTTTGAATATTTTTTTAGAGAAACTGTAAACGGTTTCTAATTACATTGGGGGAATGTATGTGAAAAAATCGATTTTATTTTCATCTTTAGTTTTAGCTGCATTTTTAGTAGGTTGTAATGATTCTGCTGCACCAGCTCAAAACGGAACGGATTCAACTGGAAATGAAGGAGACACTTCTTCTGAAACGTCAACGGACAGTCTTGAATCTAACATCGTCACAATAGGAACGGGAGGAGCATCCGGTCCATATAACATTCTTGGTACAACTCTAGCAGATATTTACACTTCTGATTTTGGAGTAAACTCAAGAACACAAACTACTGGTGCTTCGGTTGAAAATATTAACTTAATGGAACAAGGCAAAATTGAAATGTCATTTGTAATGAGTGATGCTTTATCCCAAGCTTTAGCTGGTGAGGTTAGCTTCAAAGAACCAATACAAAACGTTTCACAAGTTGCTACATTATATCCTAACGTAGTGCAAATTATTGCGAAAAAAGATTCTGGAATTAACACAATTGAAGACTTAGTTGGAAAACGAGTGGCAGTTGGTGACCAAAATTCAGGTGTAGAAGTAAATGCACGTACATTACTAGCTGGTCATGGAATTTCTTATGATGATATACAAGTTGATTACCTTGGTTATGCAGAAGCAGCAGATGGATTAAACGCAGGAACAATTGATGCTGCCTTCTTAACAAGTGGTCTTCCAAATGCAAGTGTTTTAGAACTTTCTGAAACTCTAGGTATCACTTTAGTTTCCATTGATCCTGCTAACATAGACGATATTGCAAAAGAACATCCGTACTTTGTGTCATATGAAGTACCTGCAGGAACTTACGGAAATGAAGAACCAATTCAAACTGCAGCTGTGCCTAATGCACTTGTAGTACGTTCTGATATGAGTGAAAATGATGTATACCTTTTAACAAAAAAATTCTTTGAGAGTCTAGATAAATTAGTAAATTCTCATCAAGCAGCAAATGAAATTCCTGCATTAGATGCACAAGAAGGTTTTATAGCTCCAGTACACCCAGGAGCTCAACGCTATTTTGATGAACAACAGTAATAAAAGAAGATGGTTTTGGAGTATAAGCGCTCTTATACTCCTTGCCATTTTTTTTGTAAGAATTCCCGTTTTTGAGTTTGAATTTAAAGATCGTTCATATTTCTTATTAGGAGATTCATTTCAACTTAAATGGATTCATTCAGTTGAAAAGGAAGAATGGATTGAAACTTATGAACGAACTGGAGAAGAATTGCTGTTATCTGAAACATATTTCAAAACCTTTGGTGCGGGTGTACCAAGTAATGGCGAAAACACCGAATTGGTTAATGGTTTTGTGAAAATGGATATTAACCTTCAATACCCTGAGCTTAATTTAACTGTATCTGAAAATGTGAAAACGACGATTATTACCGATGATCGTGAAATACCTTTGTATACTTTTGCAAGTGATTATGACGTCGTACATATCACAAACGAATTTATCAACATTTGGCAATTATTATCAGCACAGTGGTGAAATGTCAACCAGAAAAAACATTAAAATTGGAAATTC
>NZ_JPVQ01000047.1 GCF_000772965.1 Ureibacillus massiliensis 4400831 = CIP 108448 = CCUG 49529
CTCTGTATTTTTCATTGCAATTCTCTGCATTTTTATCTTGCAAAATACAAGGGGAATTTTAAAAGTGAATTTAAATTGGAGATTTTTTCTGGAAGGAAGAAGTTTTACTGTTTTTTATACATTTGTTTTCTTATTGTTATTTATAGCAGCTATTACTAAATTGAATTTAATAATTTTTAATATTACACTAGGCTTGATTTGTTTGTTATTTGTTTTCAGAGTTATACATAGAAGAATGAATTTAAATAGATTAGTTTATTTTAATATAGATGAAAAAAATTATAAACAGGATTCAATAAAAAGAGGAGAACAATTAGGAGATCTTGTAGCTATAATATTATATATAATTTTGTGCTTAGATTTAAATATAAATATGATTGGTAATTTTAAGAATGATACTATAATAATGATAGTATTTTGTGCATTAGTATATTTACCAATCGCAAGCATATCTATATCGAAAAATAAAAAAATATTAAAAGTTATCACTATACTATTAGCTACATTTTATGGATTATTTATAATGCACTTTATAATTTTTATTCCATTAGCATTATTTATTAGCTATATAGGAAAAGTGGATTTTAGTGAATTTCAAAATTTATTGAGTAATTTTAAAGCTGAAGATATTGTAATACTTAGTTTTATATTAGAAACTAACCTTTTAGTAACAATTGTTTTTATTGCTTGTTCTATTATATTATTTTTAGTTTTTATATTTTATACTCCTCCCTATCAGTTAGATGATTTAACTGATTCATTGAAAATTGCAAATCTAATTGTAGTAATCGTCAGTGTCATCATTTTTTACTATGCTAATGTGTCCTGGGAAAAAATAGTGAGTGTAATTAATGATATAAATAACTTAGAATTTGATGCAAGTTTAACTAGTGAAGAAGATTTTAAATTCAAAAAATTTGTCGAAACCTTTTCTAAAAGCAATATAATTAATTTAGGTTATATTCTTCTATTACCTTATGTTTTAGGAATCACTATTGCTAATCTAGTTGTCGATATTTTGAAAAAGCGATATAAAAGGAAAGCGACAAGTTCTTTAGATTCATTATTAAATTCTGAAAGAAGTTTAAATCAAAATGAAATAGAATTATTGAGAAAAAAGTTTGTTTATAATGGTGGAGAAAAATATAATTTGAAATTATTAACACTTATTAAGAATGAAGATTTTAAAAAACACGGTATAGAGAGCACTAAAGATGAAGAGCTTTTCTCATAATATTTAATTAAATCTATAAAACGTTTAAGGTTAGGTGGATTTTCATGAAATATCATGCGATTATTAATTATTTAGATACTAAACATTATTGGTGGAACTATTCAAAAGAAAATTTAATAGACAAAATTTTGATACCATTTATTAATGGTCAAGTTATTCCAATAAAGTCCGGGGAAAAAAAGAAAATATTAAACATGAAAAATACTACATTACTTTCTATTTATAGAACAGAGGAATCCTTAAATAAAATATCATATTGCCCTATTAAAAAATTTATGTCTTCTGAAGAATTCGGGAAGTACGACTGCACAGAGGAGGTATTAAATGAAGTTAAAAACAATATTTCTGAGAGTCATACTCGTTCAATAATTGAGCAAAAGTTTTCAGAAGTTAAAAACCAAGTATTTGTTATCATGAAATTTAACGATGATGAATTAGATTCTGCATATGAAGGTGTAATTGAGCCGGTTATTAAAGACTTTGGGTTAGACTGTATTCGTGTGGATAAATTACAAGATTCAGGAAAAATAAATGATCAAATCATTGAAAATATAGCTACAAGTAAATATATATTGGCGGATCTAACTGGGGAACGTCCTAATTGTTATTACGAAGCAGGGTATGCGCAGGCATTGGGTAAAGAGGTAATATTGACAATAAAGCAAAATGAGAAAATTCATTTCGATTTATCGGGAAATAGATTTATTCAGTGGGCAACTGAGGCCGATTTTAGAAATAAATTAAGGGAAAGATTTAAATTTATAACAGAAAAGAATGAAGGATAAAATCTAAATAAAAATCCTATATATCAGTTGTCGTAGTTAAAAACGTATTTAATGTTCAAAACAATGAGTTAAAAACTCTTATAAATACGGTTGTTACAACAAACAGTGGTGTTGCTCCTAGAACCCCCGCCCCGTCTCCATAAATAGAATTCAAAAACGCCAAAATCCTTTAATAGAGTTTTGGCGTTTTTTCATTATCATGTATACTCAGTGGCATAAAACCTATCTGCTATACTAAAAATTGTTAATTATCCATCTTTAACTAAGTCCACGTATGGTTATAACTATAACTCAAAACTTTTAGCGCCTGCTTGTATTAATAAATTGATAATCTCTGTATTTCCATAATATTCAGCTTCATTTAGAGGTGAGTAACTATCTGTAGGAGTTAAATTAATATCGGCTCCATGTTTAATTAATTCTTCTACAATTTCTGTATGACCACTTACAATGGCCCTTATTAATGGTGTGGACCAGCCTATTTGATTTACATCTGCCCCAGCTTCTATTAAGGTGATTAAAATCTCATTATGTCCTTCATCTGCAGCAACTATTAGTGGGGTAAATCCCTCATATTCATAGTTAGGATCTGCACCATATTCTAATAATAGTTTAACTGCTTCTAAGTTATTATTATATGTACTATCTACTAATAGCGAATATCCATGGTCGTTAACACTATTCGGATCTAAGCCATTTTGTAGTTGTTCTTCTAAAATAGTGTTATTTTCAAAAAAGGGTTCATAATAATCATAAAAATCCTCATCCTCAATAATGAGATCTTCATTATCATTGATGGCTTGTTCTTTAGCTTGTTCTACGGCTTCTGGGTAATAGACTTGATCGTATATTCTGCTAACTAAATTCTTTTCCGTCCCATGATCTACTGGTCCATCATTATAAGTTAGTGATGCAATTGCTGCATATTCATTTCCTTCATATACTTTAAATTTCATAACTACATTAGTCACTTCACCTGTACTTGGGGAGACCATATCTCCGGTAAATTCAACGATTCCCTTCGCATCTCCTGGTCTTTCCCCTTGAGAAAATTCAATACATTTCCATTCTGTTGTAGAAAAGAAGTCTGAAAAAGCCTCTTCTATAGTTAATCCTCTGCCCCATGCTTGTTGTTCGAATTCTAATGTGGCATTCTGTACCGTTTCGATTAAACCATTTTCATCTATTCGATCCATTTGTAGTGCTCCATCGATAGAATCATTTAATCCATTTTCTTTATTACAACCTACCAAAAAAATAGTACTACTAATTAATATTAAGAACACAAAAATGTAATGCTTATCATTCATTAAATTTCCTCCATACGGTTGCTTATCTAATTTTTATATTACTAGATTAATATTTCTATTATATTACTATTAAAAATGATTTGAATTGGAATTTCCATATCAAAATATTATTTGATGAGTTCAATAGGTTATAGATTGAAAGTAACTTAGATAGTAACAAAAAAGGGGACGTATTAATTACAAAAAAATAATGTGCATGGAGTATGGCTGTTTCAGCATTTGTTTATTTGTATAGAAAAGATGGTGGAGTATAATAAACACTCTTTTCAGCATTTGTTTGTTAGTCCCAATTAATTGCATACCTTTAAGCATGCAAGGTGAAAAAAGCCTACAATTCAACTCTATCTTGGATGTAGCAATAGATATGTAATGTATTTAATATAGTAATTGTTATCAATAAATTTGTAACCGTTTTCAATTTAAAGAATAAAAACAACAAAAAATACATTTTGTTCATAAAAATCACGAATAGATGTCTTGGTTAAGGAATCATGTCCCTGACTTCATTAATGGCTGACCATATGGCATGAAGAGCAAATTAAGGGAATTTTACGAATCACGCTTTGTGATCTAGCTTTTATGCATCAAAACCAATCGAACGTAGAAACCATACTAACATTAGTAGCACGAACCAAGGCCGTCGTTTGTGCTACTATTTTTTTTAGTAGAAGTGAAGGAGATCAACTAGTATCAGGGACCATGTAATCCGTATAAAAAACAGACCATGTTCACGCGCTTATTTGAACAGTTTAGTAGGATGGGTCCAAGAAATCGTGTCTAAAAAAGGGAAAAAGGTAAGACAATGTGAGACTTCTAGGATTGGTAAAGAGAAGTAGATAAAATGAAGCGTGTTATAGCTTTTGATGTAAGTAAAGGAAACGCACAATGATTGCCTATGACCGTTATAAACGCTGTGAATTCTAAGGAGAGTTTGAACATATTCTCACTAGTTTTTTAACACATCTTGAATGACTAATGAAAGTAACGATGTTAGATGGACAAGCATCTGAAATTGTATTTGAAGCGACATGTTTGGGATGGGGTACACTAGCCTAGGGGTAAGAGGTAAAAACTGTTTGTCTCGCAACTAATAAAAATAGTTTGAGAAGGTTGTTTCGACACAAACCTTCTCAAGAATTCTTTATTCTAGTAAATTATGTACTCAACAGCCATCACAATTGTTATTTTCAAGGAAACAATAATGCAATTCAACTAACTCCCCAGCTTAGAAGGCTGTAAAAACTGATTAATTGCGATTAAAGCAGCTCCGACCACAATTGCTTTATCCTGAAGGGTTGAAAATTCAATTTCCGTTTGGTCCATGATGTAGGAACTACTAGATTGTGAATTAAACTTGTGGAAAATCTCTTTTTTAATATAGTTTTGAAGTAATGTAATTCGATTGCCAATGACAATTTTCGAAGGGTTGAATGTATAGATTAAATTCATTAACCCGATGGCAATATAGTGTCCTATATCAGTGAAAACCTTTTGTAAGTTGTGATCATTTGCATATAACGGAAGTATTTTTTCGATGCTCATGTCCGTCACATTTAGGGCTTTTTCGGCTTCCTGTATAAACGCGTATTCTGAAGCATAGGCTTCCCAACAGCCAATGCGTCCACATTTACATGTTTTCCCGTCCATTTGGATAATCATGTGACCATTTTCCCCGGAAAATCCAAGTTCACCATGATATAGTTCTCCGTTTATGATGATACCGACCCCGATTCCGTAACCAATACTAACAAACAGCATATTTTGGTGCTGCATATTATGAATAAATGAAAACTCCGCAAAGGCACCAGCATTCGCTTCGTTACTAATGTAAAGTGGATAGTCGACATACGATTTTAGCTGCTGTACTAAATCGATGTTCTGCCATCTTAAGTTTGGTGCGTGAATAATCGTGCCATCCATTGCAATTGTGCCGGGAACCGCAACTCCTAATCCAATAATGTGATAGGGACTTTTCGGGACTTCCTCTGTTAGAAGTTGAATCATCTGAATAATTTTTTTAAAATAATTTTCAAAAGCATTGTCTGTAATTTCCTGCTGGATGTCAAAGACGATTTCACCATCCAAGTTCGTCACAATACCGCGTAAATAGTTTACCCCGATGTCGATGCCAAGTGCATAACCAGCTCGTTCATTCAGTTTTAGCAAAGAGGAACGTCTACCGCCAGTGGATTCTTCTTTTCCAGCCTCTACAATAAATTGCTCTTCAATTAACTCTTTTACAAGATTTGCAACTGTTGCTTTTTTTAAATTCGTATTCTCAATAATTTCATTGCGAGATATATGCGACTTCAGCAAAACTTGCTGTAGTATTAATTCTTTATTTAGCTTTTTTCCAATTTTCTGGTTCCAAGACATGGTGTCCCTCACTCTCCTAAACATTATTATATTGTCATAAAGCAGAAGATGAAAAGTATAAAATAAACTTTGTTTACCCAATAGACAAAGTTTTATAGTCATGTTATTATAACTTTAAATTACAGTATATTACATTAATTGGGAATAAGGGGGAAATTTTCAATGGAGAAATGTAAGGGGTTTCATTTTTTATTTGTCATGCTTTTAGCAGTTTTAGTTTTAGCCGCATGTGGTCAAGATTCAGGTGCAGGATCAAGTTCAAGTACAACTACTGACAGTAGCTCAAACACAGACAACGTAGAGAGTACAGACAAGGATGATAGCTTGAAAATTGGTTTATCGGTTTCTGACTTAACGTTAGAGCGTTGGCAACATGACCGTGATTTCTTTATCGCAAAAGCAGAGGAATTAGGGGCAGAGGTCATCGTACAATCAGCAGATGGTGATGAAGCACAACAATTATCACAAATTCAAAACATGCTTTCACAAGGCATCGATGTGTTAGTGATCATTGCGATTAACTCTGATTCATTATCAACAGTTGTAGAGCAGGCGAATGCAGAGGGTGTGCCAGTATTGGCGTATGACCGTCTAATCAACAACGCTGAAATCGCTGCATACGTATCATTTGATAATGTACGCGTAGGGGAAATGCAAGCGGAATACTTAGTAAACTTAAAACCAACAGGGAACTATTTCTTAATGGGTGGTTCACCAACTGACAACAACGCAAAAATGTTCCGTGAAGGACAAATGAATATTATTCAACCGTTAGTAGATAAGGGTGACATTAAAATTGTCGGTGATCAATGGGCTGACAATTGGGATGCAAACGAAGCATTAAAAATTATGGAAAATGCTTTAACGGCTAACCAAAATAACATCGACGTAGTAGTTGCTTCAAATGACAACACTGCAGGTGGTGCTATTCAAGCGTTAGATGCACAAGGTTTAGCGGGAAAAGTACTTATTTCTGGTCAAGATGCTGACTTAGCAGGTGTTCAACGTATTGCAGAAGGCTTACAAACTATGACGGTTTACAAACCAATTAAAACAATTGCTGAGAAGAGTGCCGAAGTAGCGGTACAGCTGGCAAAAGGTGAAGAAGTGCAGGGCGATGCAACAGTAAATAACGGTGTAGTTGATGTGCCTTACATTAAGCTAGATCCAATATCCGTTGGTAAAGATGACATTATGGATACTATCATTGCAGATGAGTTCCATTCTTATGAAGATGTATACAAAAACGTGCCAGAGAGTGAACGTCCATAGTTAATTTTCATATTAAACAGGCTGGGAAATAAATAATTTCAAAATTTATTTATATTAAAGGTTGTAATTATTTGCTATGACTATTTGTTGCTTGGAACGTAGGCGGCGACTCCTGCGGGAGAAAAGAGCAGTTCGAGACCCCGCAGAGCGAAGCTCGAGGAGGCTCGAAGCTCGCCCGCGGAAAGCGTCCGCCGAAGTGGAAAGTAACATAATTTTAATGCCAAAATCTGCTAATCAGTTTGTACTTGAATAGCAGATTTCTCACTTTTGTCCCAGCCTCTTATTTTAAAATTTACATTCTACTAATCTCAAATTGTCAAAATACAAGACGTTAGTGAGGGGAAATTATGGAGTCATTTGCTCTTGAGATGAAAAGCATCACGAAGGAATTCCCTGGAGTAAAAGCGCTTGATAATGTAACGTTCTCTGTTCGTAAAGGTGAGATTCATGCGCTTTGTGGTGAAAATGGCGCGGGAAAGTCAACTTTAATGAAGGTATTAAGTGGCGTTTATCCACATGGTACATATTCGGGAAGCATTTTCATTAACAATCAAGAAATGCGTTTTAAGAATATTAAAGAATCGCAGGATGCAGGGATTGCGATTATTTATCAAGAACTTGCATTGATTGAAGAACTATCGATTGCTGAAAATTTATTTTTAGGTCATGACTTAATGCGCCAACCAATCATTAATTGGAATGAAATTTACAAACAAGCCATTATTGCCTTGCAAAAGGTCGGCTTACAAGTTGACCCTCAAATGGCTGTAAAAGAATTAACAGTAGGGAAGCAGCAGCTAGTTGAGATTGCAAAAGCCTTAATGAAAAAAACGGATATTTTAATTTTAGATGAGCCGACAGCAGCTTTAACAGAAAGTGACGTGGCTGTATTGGTGAAATTATTAAATGAACTCAGACAACAAGGTGTGTCATGCATTTACATTTCTCACAAGCTAAGTGAAGTTATGGAACTAGCAGATTCTGTTACGATTTTACGAGATGGTAAGACGATTTCAACAGATCCAATCACCGAGATGACAGAAGATAAAATCATTACCAAAATGGTCGGTCGTGAGCTGACAGAGCTGTTCCCTTACGAGCCTCATCCTATTAGTGATGAAAAAGTTTTATGTGTTGAAGACTATACTTCTTTTGATAAACATGGAAAAAAGGTTGTAGCGGATATTAATTTCCATGTGAAAAAGGGAGAGATTTTGGGCGTTTCCGGGTTAATGGGTGCGGGACGTTCCGAATTGTTTATTAGTCTATTTGGTGGGCTGCCTGGGAAAAAGCAAGGAACCGTTACAATCAACGGCAAAAAAACAAATATAAAAGTGCCTTCAGATGCAATACGTGAGGGTCTAGCCTATGTATCCGAGGATCGTAAACGATATGGGCTTGTGCTAGGTATGGACATTACGAAAAATACAACTCTTATCGCCTTAAATAAGGTTATGAAACTAAAAATGATTAACCAGGCGTTGGAGGTAAAAGAGGCAAAAGAATTGACGAGCCGCATGAAGCTGAAAGCAGCCAATTTAGATGTTGAGGTAGGTAAGTTAAGTGGTGGTAATCAGCAAAAAATTGTTCTAAGTAAATGGCTAATGAATAATCCTAAACTATTAATCTTAGACGAACCAACACGTGGTATTGATGTTGGGGCAAAATATGAAATCTATAAAATTATGAATGAGCTAGTACAGCAAGGTGTAGGAATTGTGTTGATTTCATCGGAGTTGCCAGAGGTATTGGGGATGTCGGACCGCATTATCGTGATGAGCCACGGTCGTATTACTGGTGAATTTACTCGGGGGGAAGCAACACAAGAAAAAATTATGGTTTGTGCGACTGGGGGAGAAAAAGTTGTCTAACGAACAAGCGATGATTGAACAACCACAGCTAGATAAGAAAGATCGAAAATTACCGTTTAAGTTTGATTTGCAATCCTACACGTTAATTATCTCTTTAATTAGTATTGCTGTGATCTTTACCGTTTTAACAGGCGGGGATTTTTTATCTTCCCGAAATATTTCGAACTTATTTACCCAAATGGCTGTTATCGCTATTTTAGCAGTGGGGATGACGCTCGTCATTGTTGCTGGACATATTGACTTATCAGTTGGATCAATTGTTGGGTTAACTGGTGGTATTGCTGCGATGCTTCAAGTATGGCATGGCTGGAGTACACCGGTTGTTGTACTTGTTGCACTTGCGGTAGGTGCCCTTTTAGGCTTATGGCAAGGTTGGTGGATTGCATATCGTGCAGTACCGGCATTCATTGCCACACTCGGTGGGATGCTTGTATTCCGTGGAATATTATTAGGTCTTTCACAAGGGAAAACGGTTGCGGGGCTAGATGATTCGTTTAAACAAATTGGGAACAGCTATTTACCTTTTGCGCTTGGCTACATCATCGTTGCTGTGGCAATTGTACTCATAATTTTCTTTACTATACGAAATCGAAAAAAACGTGCTGAAATGGGCTTATTGCTATTGCCAGCTTCAATAGATTACGGAAAAGCGGCGATCTATTCTGTAGTTATGTTCCTCATTACCTATATGCTAAATCGTTATTTGGGGGTACCAATACCATTTTTAATTGTTGTCGTATTGGCTTTATTCTTTATTTTTGTAACGAATAAAACAGCGTTTGGCCGTCGTGTATATGCCATTGGTGGGAATGAGCATGCAGCAGCATTATCAGGCATTAATATTAAACGTAATACTTTAGGGGTATTCGTCATTATGGGTGCATTAGCTGGGGTTGCGGGTGTGCTGTTAACCGCTCGTTTAAACGCTGGAACAGTGTCAGCTGGCGATGGCTACGAGCTAGATGCAATTGCTGCTTGTGTAATCGGTGGTACAAGTTTAGTTGGTGGTAAAGGTAGAATTATCGGTGCTTTAATTGGTGCTTTAATTATGGCGGCAATTGATAACGGTATGTCGATGATGAACATCGGAGCTTACTGGCAATATATCGTAAAAGGCTTAATTTTAATTTTAGCTGTATGGGTAGATATCGTCAGTAAAAACAAATAATAGGAGGCAACAGATATGGCTTACTTTAAGGATATTTCAAACATTCAGTACGAGGGACCACAATCCAATAATGGTTTAGCATTTAAGTATTACAATCCACAAGAAAAAGTGGGCGACAAAACGATGGAAGAGATTTTACGTTTTGGGGTAGCGTATTGGCATACATTTACGTATGAAGGTGGCGATCCATTTGGTGCAGGCAATATGCAACGTTCTTGGAATCACTACACAGACATGGACTTAGCCAAAGCACGCGTAGAGGCTTCATTTGAGTTTTATGAAAAGTTAAATGCGCCATTCTTCTGCTTCCACGATGTAGACATAGCACCCGAAGGCTTAACGTTAGCCGAAACATACAAAAACTTAGACATCATTGTGGATGAAATTGAACGTCATTTAGCTACATCAAAGACAAAGCTTCTTTGGAATACAGCGAATATGTTTTCCCATCCACGCTTCGTACACGGTGCTGCTACTTCACCAAATGCGGATGTTTTTGCTTATTCAGCAGCTAAAGTAAAAAAAGGCTTAGAAATTGCAAAGCGCCTAAACGCAGAAAACTATGTATTTTGGGGCGGACGTGAAGGGTATGAAACATTACTCAATACAAATATGAAGCTTGAACAAGACAACCTTGCGCGTTTCTTCCATATGGCAGTCGATTATGCAAAAGAAATTGGCTTTGAGGGTCAATTTTTAATCGAACCAAAGCCAAAAGAACCGACAAAACACCAATATGATTTCGATGTAGCAACAGGTATTGCCTTCTTGCGCACTTACGGATTAGAGGATAAATTCAAGTTCAATATTGAAGCGAACCACGCAACGTTAGCGGGTCATACGTTTGAGCACGAGCTACATACTGCCCGTATTCACGGCATGTTAGGTTCTGTCGACGCAAACCAAGGGGATACATTATTAGGGTGGGATACAGATGAATTCCCAACTGATCTTTATACGAATACGCTAGCGATGTATGAAATTCTGAAAAACGGTGGTCTTGGAAAAGGTGGATTAAACTTCGATGCGAAAGTACGTCGTGGATCATTTGAACAAGATGATCTATTCTACGCACACATTGCAGGGATGGATTCGTTTGCAATCGGCTTAAAGGTGGCGCATCAATTACTGGAAGACCGTGTTTTAGAAGACTTCGTTGATCGACGCTACGATAGCTACAACTCTGGTATTGGTCAAAAAATCGTTGCAGGGACAACAAACTTCAAAGAGCTTGAAGAATATGCACTTGGCTTAACGGAAATTAAAAATACATCTGGCCGTACAGAAAAACTAAAAATGATCATTAACCAATATTTAATAAACACTCTAAAGTAATTGTTACTTAAGGGACCTAAGTATACAGGCTGTCTTATAAGGTTTTCCTTGTAAGGCAGCTATTTTTTCAGGACGGGAGGTATTTAGCATGAAGTACGTAATAGGGATTGATTTAGGAACAAGCGCGGTGAAAACGTGCTTAATGAATGAGCAGGGACAAATTATAGATGAGGCATCGTGTGCGTATAAGCTATACCAAGAGAAGCCTGGTTTTTCAGAACAGAAACCTCAAGATTGGATAGATGGTGTAATGTCAACGATTCAAGAAATTGTTGGCCGTTATACAGGGGAAGTAGCCGATATCATCGGAATTAGTTACTCCGGTCAAATGCATGGTTTGGTGTTATTAGATGAAGCGGGTGAGGTGCTACGTCCGGCGATTTTATGGAACGATACACGTACAACTGCGCAATGTGAAGAAATTGTTGCGAAAGTAGGGAAAGAACGGTTATTGGCCATTACAAAAAATCCTGCTTTAGAAGGCTTTACTTTACCGAAAATTTTATGGGTGAAGGAGCACGAACCGGAAACCTATGCGAAAGCGAAGCACTTTGTTTTACCGAAAGACTATGTTCGCTATGTGATGACAGGTGAACTTCATATGGAACGCTCGGATGCCGCCGGAACGCTTCTATTAGATATTGAACGGAATGATTGGAGTACAGAAGTGGCGGAAGCTGTCGGGATTGATCGTGCACTTTGTCCACCACTCATCGATGCGACGACAGAGGTCGGTACATTAACAGAAGCATTTGCAAGGGCTACAGGATTATCATCTACGACAAAAGTATATGGTGGCGGTGCGGATAATGCATGTGGTGCTGTCGGCTCTGGCATCGTGACAGGCGGCAAATCCATGGTCAGCATCGGTACATCAGGCGTTTTACTATCATTTGAACAAACGCCAGACAAAAATTTTGGTGGCAAAGTACATTACTTTCATCATGCTGTGACAGATGCGTATTATACGATGGGTGTTACGTTATCTGCTGGGCACTCACTTAAATGGTTTAAGGAGACGTTTGCGAAAGAAAGTTCTTTTGATGAGTTATTAGCAAGTACAGAGGACATAGCTGCTGGCAGTAACGGACTTTTATTTACGCCTTATTTAGTGGGTGAACGTACACCGTATGCAGATAGTGTCATTCGTGGAAGTTTTATCGGGATTGACACAGCACATACACATGCACATTTTGCTAAAGCCGTTCTTGAGGGGATTACATTTTCATTACGTGATACGTTAGAAATTTTCCGTTCGTCTGGTAAGGATATTCGAGACATCATCTCTATTGGTGGCGGTGCTAAAAATCCACAATGGCTACAAATGCAGGCGGATATTTTTAACGCAAACATTTATCAATTACAAAATGAACAAGGTCCGAGTATTGGGGCGTGTATGATAGCGCTTGTTGGTTCGGGGATCGTAGCTTCTTTTGAAGAAGCCGTAGAAAAATGTGTTGCTATTGGTGAAGTATTCGAGCCAATTGCTGAAAATGTTGAGGTCTACAATGAAATTTACAACGTGTATACACAAATTTATGCACAAACGAAATCTTTAAATGAAGCATTACAAGCATTTCGTTAGGAGGAATGGGATATGACAAAGGTAAGATGGGGAATTTTAAGCACAGCTGACATTGCACAAACACAAGTCATTCCTGCGATTCATCGTGCGAATAATGCGGAGGTTGTAGCTATTGCAAGCCGAGGAGATAAAGTTTATAAGGTTGCACAAGCGTTACAAATTCCACGTGCGTATGAAAGCTATGACGAGCTGTTATTAGATGCGGAGGTGGATGCGATTTATATTCCACTACCAAACGATATGCATAAAGAATGGTCTATGAAAGCTGCATCTTGTGGCAAGCATGTTTTATGCGAAAAGCCAGTTGTACTAGCTGAGCAGGATTTAGAGGATATTTTAGATGCCTTTAAAAAGAATGACAAAGTCTTTATGGAAGCTTTTATGTATCAATTTCATCCACAGCATGCGCGAGTGAAAGAAATACTGGCAAGTGGTGAAATTGGGCAGGTGAAATTATATAAATCGAGCCACTCATTTTTATTCGAAAATCGAGAAGGCAATATACGTATGGATGCAAAGAAAGGTGGCGGCGTCCTTTGGGATCTTGGGTGTTATTCGCTACATGCCATGCAGCATCTTCTCGATGAAGAGGTCGTATCGATGTCTTTCAAGGCACAGTTTGACAAGGAAGCGGGTGTCGATGTGACGACTTGTGGCATTGTTGAGTTAACGAATGATGTTATGGCGATCATTGATTGCAGCTTTAACATGGTCGGACGCAATGAATACGAAATCGTTGGCACTAAGGGGTCAGTGAAGGTAAAAAACGCCTTCCGACCAGATGTTTTTGGCGGTGACGCACAAATACTTGTGACTAAGGGTGCAACAGAGCGAATCGAATATGTTCAAGGTGATATTTACAAACTCGAAATTGAATATTTCTCTAATAAAGTGCAAGATGGAACTTCACTCGACGATCAACATGCGGCATCACGTAAAACGACCAAATTATTAGTGCAGGCATATGCAAGCTTGAAGGATGCGTAATATGGAAAGAACAATTACACAAAAGCGATTCGGGCAGGTAAATGGGCAGGACGTTGTACAGACGGCCATGCAAAATTGTAGTGGGATGCGTTTTGCTAGCTGTACATATGGGGCAACCATTACAGAAATTGCAGTGCCAAATCGTGATGGGTTAATCGAAAATGTGGTATGTAGCTTTGGACGAGTGGAGAATTATGTGTCACAGCCGCAATTTTTCGGCTCTACGATTGGCCCATTTGCTGGACGACTTGAAAATAGTGAATTGGTCATAAAAGGGCAGTCACTTCATGTAACGCCAAACGAAGGGGAGCATCTGTTACATGGAGGTAGTGCGGGTTTCCATGCGAAAATTTGGGAAGTCCAAACGTTTGAGGAAGAAGATCGTTTAACGACGAAATATTCTTTAATTTATGATGAGGAATATCCAGGAGAGTTACAACTAGAGGTAAGCTATTCGTTGCTGGAAACGAATGAGGTGGTCGTAAACTATAGTGGGGTAAGCAGTGAGGATACGCTGCTGAATATGACAAATCATAGTTATTTCAATTTATCAGGGGATTTAAAGGAAACGATCCATGCACATACGTTGGTAATGAATGCGACTCGCTATATTCCCATTAATAAGCAAGGTTTACCACTAGGCGAACCATTGGACGTTACTGGTACGGTATTTGATTTTACGCAGGGAAAGGCATTATCGGAAGTCATTGGCGCTACAGATGAACAGGTGTGCTTGGCAAACGGCGGTTTAGACCACCCGTTTTTACTCGAGGAAGGCGTGATTGTATTAGCCGATGAAAAAAGCGGGCGTCGGCTGAATATTATCACCCAGGAGCCTGCTGTGGTTGTTTATACAGGTAACAAAATAGGTTCAGGCTATTCCTTTAAGGAAGCTGCAGCACAAAACTTTTTAGGGATTTGCCTAGAGGAACAAAATGTCCCAAATAGTAGCAAATATCCTCACTACCCAAGCGCATTTTTAGAAAAAGGCGCCCGATATTCAAAAACAACTAGGTATAAATTTGAGGTTAATAGAGGGAAATTAACATTTAGATAGAAAACGCCAACATCCATTCATGATGAATTAGATGGTACTAAGAACTTGGATTAATATGCTGTAAACTACAGAAAATGGATTGTCTTCTAACAAAACAATCCATTTTCTTGTTAATAATTTTTTTAATTCAATTCAAGCGTTTCATTAATGTCTGTCGATTGGGAACTTTGCCCTGTCATACGTTTATAGTAATAGGCAACCTTTTTAATGAAATTTCCTGAATCCCAATATTCAGCTGCTTCGACTTTTACCTTTATTAAGATAACGTTAGGATCCTCATAGGAGGTTTGCATAATTTTATTGTATACTTTGCTCCACAATTCCTTTTTCTTATTTAGATCCTCAACAATTTCTGCTCTACCACGTACAGAAACGTAGGAATCTCCTACATATGCCACATTAACATGTTGATCTTGGAGTATTTCATCATATTTATCCGTGTCTTTTTTTGTGAAAAACCATAAGTCGCCATCAAACTCTACTTCTTGTGTTTTCATAGGACGAGAAACTAGCCCTTCTTCAGTAGCGGTAGTCAACATAGCAATGTCTATCCCTTTAATTAATTCTCTTAATGTTTCGATTTCATTTTGATTCATCATGTTAGACAATTTATCACCTCTTTTAAGATTTATACTACCCTCTACAAAAACTATTATTCAAAAGTGTTACTTAATTAATTTGCTTCAAAGGGGCATTCCTAAAAATACAAGAAAGAAAATACATCTTAACATCTAAATGTAAATATTTTTTCATTACAACTTTTTAGACTCTTATAAAAGAGGAAACACTAATAAAAAGTTTCACTGGTTATTGAAAAATATTTCAAGAGAAGTAGGGAGATTCAGATGCTGCTCACAAAGTTATTACAAAAAGAAATGACTTCCAACCAATTAAAATATATTGCGATTATTCTCATGTTTTTTGATCATCTTTTTGCGGTTTTTCTTGATCAAAGTAGTTTAGAAGGTGCGCTTTCTCGTATACCAGGTAGGATTGTAGCACCGATTATGTGTTATTTGATTGCAGAAGGATATTTTTATACATCGAATGTTCATAAATACATTAAGCGGTTGTTAATTTTTGCGGCTATTTCACATTTCCCATATGTTCTCTATTTTGATATAACATGGTGGCGAGGAACGAGTGTTTTTTGGTCATTGGCTTTAGGGTTAATCGCTTTGGCAGTGGTGAAAAATAACAAGGTTCCGCTTTACTTAAAAGTACTGGCAGTGATTGTATGTTGCATACTTGCCGTACCTGCGGATTGGTATTATATCGGAGTATTATGGATTGTATTCTTTGGCATATTTAGAGGAGATATAGGGAAGCAATTGATGAGCTTTGCGATTATCGGTGTTTTCCTCCATGTTTTCCATTCAATATACGATAATGGTTGGTTATGGGCGAATCAGTTAGGAATGTTTTTAGCCGTACCGTTATTATTAATGTACAAAGGAAAACAAGGTAGAAAATCCAAATTTTTAAAGTGGGGATTCTATATCTTTTATCCGTTACATCTATTATTATTATATTATATCTATATAATAATTTACGCTTAACGGAGGAGGATTTATGACAAGATTATTTAATCGAAAAGACTCTATATTATTTCCACTTCTGTTGGCTTTATTTTTAATACTTTCAGCTTGTACGGCTTCACCTTCTGAGGACAAAGTAGATTCTGGGGATGTTGATAAGGGAGATTTAAAAAGTGTATCAGCAGATCCTCAAGAAACGTTTGATTCTATTGAACCGATTGATCAAACTTCTCCTCCTGAACCAAAGCCTTACGAA
Organism: Ureibacillus massiliensis 4400831 = CIP 108448 = CCUG 49529; assembly: GCF_000772965.1. Lineage (GTDB taxonomy): Bacteria > Bacillota > Bacilli > Bacillales_A > Planococcaceae > Ureibacillus > Ureibacillus massiliensis. The sequence continues at coordinate 16,775 of NZ_JPVQ01000047.1, forward strand.
GGAGATTTGGAATTGTCAGTCATCGGTGCAACAGGATTTACTTCAGTGCAATTAGAGTTAAAGGACGCTGCAAATAAAGATTCTGAAACAGTTCAGATACTTGAAGCAGGTACAGCTTTCGAGATTTTGAAAGAGGATGGTGACTGGTGGTTAATACAAAATGAAAATTCTTATGGATGGGTACTACACAAGTATTGTTTTATCAATCTACCTGATGTAATTCCGTCGATCATTTATAATAATACAAATACTTATTCTGCCAAATATTTATCTTCAGGTAAATCAATACCAAATATTACAGGGGAAACACTATATCAAGGGAAAACTTTTAATAAGAGACTTGGAAAAGAGGAATTTATTGTTCCTGTTTTATATTCAATGTCTAAAAAGATTTATCTTGCTCAAAGCTACGCGTTAGCAGATGGGAACTCTTTAATCATCTATGAAGGATACCGCCCCTATTCAGCGCAACAAGCAATCGTAAATGAATTAACGAAATTATCTATGGTCGATTTTGAGGTTGCTGCTGGGATAAGTACGCCTCCCTGGTCGATTAATTGGTTTATTGCAACAAAGGTCTCCAATCATCAGGTTGGTTATGCGATTGATGTAAGTTTAGCAAAAGTCCACTCAAAAGAGGAGATTGCAATAGGAGAGTATGCAAGTATTGAAATCACAAATTATACAGAGTATACGATGCCTACAGCAATGCACGAATTGAGCTTGGCTTCAGCAACTTTCCAATCACCTGTTTCAGCAATTTCAAAAACAGCATGGAAAAATGCCAAGCTCTCTGACAAAATGAACGAAGCAGCCATCAATTTACAAACCTACAATACAAAAGCAGGACTCACACCGTTAGCTTCGGAATGGTGGCATTTTAATGATTTAGATGCATTGAATGAAGTGAAGGATAATAGTAGCGATGGTGGGTATGTTTTAACGGAAATCTATAGTGAACTACCCCCTACTAATAACGAAGCGCAAGACCAAATATAGTTAAAAAAGAAACCAAGTTGATTTTTATTGATTTGGTTTCTTTTTTAATAGTATCTATAATAGTAGAACTACATATGGAATTAATTGTCAGATTGTACAGTGTAATTAATGGAAAATAAATCTCTATATTAATATAACTTTTATAACAGAACTAGTAGTATTAACTAACTATTATTTTTTCAATCTATGAAATATTAAATACTACATATTTTTAATCTTTTCAAACAATAGACTATTTTTGTTTTGGGTTATAAGTTGAATATATTCTGAGCAAACTCTTGAAACTATAGAAAGAAATAACGAATTTGGTCTAACCTTGTATTATATTCCCCAATGTTAAATATACTCCTTTATGATTTAGCATTTTATTAGAATATAGATTTTTTATCTTTATAGGTTTCATCCTTTGATAATAGTATTATATTACAATGAATATAAAATATGGTAATATTTATAGTGAAGTGGAATTATATTAATTATATGAGGGATTAGAATGGATAAAAAATATCAGGTTTTTATAAGTTCAACATTTACTGATCTAAAAGAAGCTAGATACCAAGTATTAAACACTATTCTTTCTATGTATCATATTCCTGCTGGTATGGAGCTGTTTAGCGCTACTGATAGTAAGCAATGGGAGTTAATAAAAAGTGAAATATTAAGTAGTGATTATTATATCCTTATTTTAGGACATAGATATGGCTCTTTAACTGAAGAGGGAATTTCTTATACGGAAAAAGAATTTGATTTTGCTTTAGAAAATAAAATCCCAATTCTTGCTTTTATTAAAGATCGAGATACTCCAACAAGACCTTCCGAAAGAGAAAATGACCATATTTTAATTTTGAAACTTGATAAATTTTATAACAAGGTAATTCAAAATAGACTTTGTGAGTTTTGGATAACTGAAGAAGAACTTGCAAAAAAAGTTTCAGTTTGTTTAAACAAAGAATTTAAAAATTCAACAAGACCAGGGTGGATAAGAGATTATGAAACTACAAAGAATGTTAAAGATTACATAAAAATTTATTTAGATTCAAAATTAAAAGCTGGAATAAAGTCTATAACCGTAAAAAACTATACTCCTGAGTTGGAGATTCTAGGGAAATTCTTCGATACTACACCTATTAACATAATTACTTCTCAAAAAATTATGGAGTATTTGGAATATAGACAAGAGGCATTTAATGTTAATGCTAAATCAACATTGGAAACTATAAGAAGTGTAATTAAAACTTTTTTTCAATGGCTAAAAGATGAAAATTTAATAAAAAATAACCCAGTAGACAAGATACCTACGTACAAAAATAATAAAACACACGCTATACCAATAGAGTCAAAAAATATTGATAAATTAAGATTAAGTTGTGAAACATTAAGAGAAAGTGCAATTCTAGAAACCTTTTTATCTACAGGATGTAAGCTAGATGAGATTATTAATTTATCTATTAGAAATTTCGACCCGAATAATAAAACTATCCATATAGAAAAAACAAATATGAATCCAAGATTAGTTCCAATTAACGAAATTACTTTTATTGCACTTACAAAATATTTATCCTCTCGAGCTGATAGTGAGTCTTATTTATTTGTTACTGAAAGAAAACCATATAGACAACTAACCAGACGGGCTATACAATTTGATATTAATAAAATTGCAAGTAGAGTTTCATTAGAGAAAACTGTAAACACAAAGGCATTAAGAAGAACTTTCGCACAAAAACTAGTCGAGCAAGAGTGTCCTTTAAATATAATTCAATCTTTACTTGGTCATAGTAATATTTCAAATACTAAAGAAACTTACTTTACTATTAAAACTTCTAATTTAGAGGCTGTACGTAAATTTTTATAGAATAAGTAATACTTTGTCAGTCTTTATTAATTTGTTTTATATTAAAAATGCGTTTTCTAGTAAGTAAGTTACTAAAATAAACATTATGGATGAATTAATTAGTTATCTCAATAAAATTTACAGGTAAATTAATGGAAAATCTAGAAATCATATCATGGCTATTCCAAGATTGTAGTTTGAATCAGATCAATAACAAGGAAAAGTTTTTAAACTACCCTGTTATATATATTAAATGGCAAAAGAAGCTTACACCGTAGAAACCGTCTATTATAAACAACGCATGAAATCTTACATGAAAAATAAAGAACGGAAAATCTCGATTACAAACATTTAATTAAGCATGAACAGTTTAATAGTTCGGCGACTTTTCAACTTGAGACGAAGTTGATTAATTACTTTTTGGGTGATGAAAAATATAAGCTTCAAAATAAAAGTAAAACAACTAGTGATTTCACGCACAATTATTACAATAAATCATTCTATGACCAATCTGTTTTCCAAGAGCTTTGGTGTAAGCTCTATGAAGAAGTTATTGTACTAAATCAACAGCATGTAATAGAAAATAAGGACATATTTAAATTATCGCCTTTTAAAGAGTTATCATTGGATCAGTTGGACTTGAAAGAAAAGGTACTACATTTCTGTGAAGAACAAGTTCAGAATCAACATAGTGAATATCGAAGTTTATTCGCGATTCAAGGGGAAGCAGGAGTTGGAAAAAGTGTTGTTTTAAGCTCGATTTTCAATACAAACAAGAACATACAACTAAGACTTCTTCGCCTCTATACAAAACGGAAAATTATTTAGTTGTGAATCATGAAGAGATGTATAAAACCTATAAAGGAATTGCCTCTCAAGTTAAACATTTAAAAGGGAAGAACTTTGCGAAGCCGACGTCTTTAATTAATCAATTAAATAGGGAGGATAAAAAGGTTGATATTATTTTAGTAGATGAAGCGCATCTACTATTAACTCGACCAGATACATACAATAACTTTCATGCTCAAAATCAGCTGGAAGAATTCTTAAAACTGGATAAAGTTGTTGTGATTGTCTATGACAGTGATCAGGTATTAAAACTAAAAAGTTTATGGCAAGGGCTGACTCTGGAAAGATTAATTGGAAAAAACTCGTATACAGAATATTATCAATTAACCAATCAGTTCAGAATGCAAGCAAATGATGAAGTCATCGAGTGGATTAATCAATTTAAACAAAAACGTTTATTACCACTACCGTATGATGAAGAATATGAGTTGAAAGTTTTCGGTACGTTAAAAGAAATGCGTGAAGCGATAATAGCAAAAAATAATGCGCATGGATTAAGTCGAAGTGGTTTCAACATTTGATTATTTGCATAAAACAGATGGAGGAGTATATTACATTACAGAGGATAACGGGAAATATCAAATCCCATGGAATATAACAGAAAGCAAATTTACTTGGGCTGAGAAAGCTGCAACGGTGAACGAGGCCGGTTCTATTTATACAATTCAAGGATTTGATTTGAATTATGTTGGTGTAATACGTGGGACGTCTATATCTTATTATGAGCAATCTGATCAACTGGTTATCAAAACCGAAGAGTATAAAGATATAGGAGCATACTAAAGCACAGAATGAATTGAAAATGTCGACGCTGCAAAAGAAAGAATCATATTGAATTCCTTAAACATTTTAATAAAGTGTGGGATTAAAGGATTATATATATATACGAGTGACGATGCATTGTAAGCGTCAAATAATGCCCACCTAGTTATTAGGTGGGCATTGATG
>NZ_JPVQ01000006.1 GCF_000772965.1 Ureibacillus massiliensis 4400831 = CIP 108448 = CCUG 49529
TTTTTTGTGATTTTCAATTTTTCATAGAAGTTTTGACACTACCATAACTTTACTTTTCACCCAAAAAGTGTATAATTGTCTTTTGTTCGATGAAAACTATTACATTCTACTCTAATTTTGTATACTAATGCAAAGTTTTTGTTCAAAAAAATTTTAAAAATGTTCACATTTACCAAAACATTATTATTTTTCATAGATTCATATCATCTGAATCGTCTCTTTTATTTTTACATAGAAAAGGTGGTGTGTGTGTGGAAGAACAAGAATTTACACTTGTGGAACATTTAACTGAATTGAGAAAAAGATTGATTATAATTAGTATAATTTTTCTTGTGACTCTTATCATCGGCTTTGTGTTTGCACCGAACATTTTACAATTTTTAAAGAGTCAAGAGATTGCTCAAAGTGTTGAATGGAACGTCTTTGGTTATACTGACGGGATTCAAATCTATGTAAAATGCGCAATATTGGTTGCAATTTGTTTTACTCTTCCAATAGGTATGCATCAGCTTTGGTTATTTATGAAACCAGGTTTAACGAATAAAGAAGCAAGAGTGGCAGCAAGGTTTATCCCCGTTGCTTTTATCCTATTTATTGTAGGTGTCTCTTTTAGTTACTTTATTTTGTTTCCATTAATGCTAAATTTCATGTCAAATATTAATGCATCCATCGGTGCTGTTGAAACTTATGGCATGAACCAATACTTTACATTAATGTTTAATATGCTTATTCCAATTGGTATCGTGTTCGAATTACCTGTCGTTATACTTTTTTTAACAAGATTAGGTATAGTTACACCACAACGTTTAAGAAAAATGCGAAAAGTATCATACTTAATATTAGTTATTATTGGTGTTATGATTTCACCACCAGATTTCGTATCTGATTTCTTAATTATAATTCCACTATTACTTTTATTTGAAATAAGTATTATTGTTTCAGAAAGAACGTATAGAAAAAAGATGCTTGATGAGGTACAAGAAAACGACTAGAGGAGGTTTATCTAATGTTTCAATCAATCGGAGTTCCAGGACTAGTTATCATCTTAGTAATCGCTTTAATCATTTTTGGTCCATCTAAATTACCACAGCTTGGTCGAGCAGTTGGACAAACTTTAAAAGAATTTAAAGATGGTACTAAGGAAGTCGTAGATGATGTCAAACAGGAATTTGTTTTAGATGACAGCAAAAAAGAGAAAGAAAATGAAGAAAAAAAATAACCGACATATTTCAATAATGGTCGGTCCTTTCTAGAGACGAGTGTAATGAAAGTTGCACTTGTATCTAGAGGGGATGACTATCATAATATTGAAATAGTTATTGCTTTACGATAAAACAATTGGAGGAAAATGTATATGTTTCAATCAATCGGAATTCCAGGATTAATTATCATTTTAGTCATAATTTTAATTATATTTGGTCCTAAAAAATTACCACAATTAGGTCGCTCAATTGGAGAAACTTTAAAAAACTTTAAAGACTCTACAAAAGACGTGATTGACGATGTTACAGAAGAAGAAACTGACACTAAAAAAGCTAAAGAAGTAAAATAATTAGCAATATGGCTTCAAAATGTTAATATTAGGCAGTTGGAATCATTGATTCCAGCTGCCTTTTTTTCATACTTATGTATTATTTGCATTCCACAGCAATTATCCCTATGCCTCTCCCCTCTAACAGGCGCTTTAAAGCTGTTACAATCCTTTAATGCATATTTGTTCTATTAAGTGAATCACGGTGCTACAGCGCCTGCTAGAGATGTTTTCAAATATGGTACAAATAGCTTTTACTTTTGTCCAAAGTTAAAAAAGGTTATCTCAGAAAAAACTGAGATAACCTTTTGTTTTGTTGACTAGAAATCTAACAATTTAATTTTTAATCCGTTTAAAAAATAGATTAAACTAAAGAGCCGCCTTCTTTAATAAATTTCTCGATTCCTTCTGCTGCACGGTAAGCAAGAGCTCCAACTGTTGCTGTTGGGTTATAACCTGAGTTATGAGGGAATGCAGATGCACCTACAACGAATACATTGTCAGCATCCCACATTTGAAGGTAGCTGTTAACTGCAGATGTTTCAGGATCATTCCCCATAATTACACCGCCAGTATTATGTGTTGATTGGTAATTAGCAATATTGAAATCACCAAGTTCAAGACCATTTACTTTAATATACGTTGCATTCATTTTCTTACCAATTTCTTCTGCTTTTTCAGCTAAGTATTTAGACAATTTTTTATCTTGATCATGGTAATTAAATGTCATACGAATTAATGGCATGCCATAGTCATCTGTATAAGTTGGATCAAGGTCTAAATAGTTATAACGGTTAGGAAGTGATGCACCTTGACCACCAATTGAAACGTTTCGGTGATACCATTTTAGTGTTGCCGCTTTCCATTCTTTACCCCATCCAGGTAGACCTTCAATTGGAGGTACTGGATTCGTAGCGATTGGACGTTTACCTGTTTGCATCACACGAAGTGCTCCACCATGTAGGAAATCAACATCAGAGTGATCGAAGTTATCACAGTTGAAATCATCAATAACTGCTCCAAGCGCTCCTGCACCTGCATAGCTATTAAATTCTTTATCTTCAAAGAATAAACTTGCTCCTGATTGTTGCACTTGATAGCAATAGTTTTTCCCAACTACACCTGTTTGTGTTTCAGGATTATACGGCTTTCCAAGTTTAGAATTTAATAATAAGCGTACATTGTTAAATACATAACTTGTAAGTACAACAACATCTGCTTCTTGAATATACTCTTCTCCCGTAATCGTATCACGGAATACAACACCGGAAGCTTTTCCGTCTGTATGTAAAACTTTAATAACTGTTGAATGTGGTCTTACAGTGAACTTACCTGTTTGTTTTGCAACAGGTAATACTGTTACAACAGGGTCTGCTTTCGCTCCATATTCACAACCGTAATGCTCACAAAATGCACAGTATTGACATGCTGCACGAGAAATTCCATCTTCGTTTGTGTATGCCTCTGTTAAATTAGCAGTTGGTACAATATAAGGGTTGTATCCTAACTCTGTTGAAGCATCCATGAACATTTTCATCATTGGTGAAACTTTCATTGGTCCAACAGGATATTTTTTCTTTTCTCCGTTTTTGTCAAATACAGCACGACGAGGAGGAGCCATTGGACCCTCATCTTCTTGACCACCTATACCTGCCATACCTTCGAATTTTTCAAAGTACGGTTGTAATTCATCATATGTAATACCCCAGTCTTGAATAGGCATATCATTCGGAATTTTTCCTTCTCCGTAACGTTCGATTGTTTTAGAACGAATTTCAAAATCATATGGACCAAAACGATATGTTTGTCCATTCCAGTGAGCTCCTGCTCCTCCGACACCATCACCAGGATAAAATGCTCCATATTGACGCATTGGTAGTGCTGTCATTTTTGTATGATTACGGAATGTTACAGTATCTTTTGATAAATCCTGCATCATTTCTTTACGTGTAGAGTAACGAAGTTCATCATGACCGTGTAAATAATCTGCCATGTCACGATCTTTACCTCTTTCAAGACCAATCACATCGTATCCTTTTTTTGTTAATTCTGAGGCGATAATACCGCCTGCCCAGCCTACACCAACGATTACAACATCTTTTTTCGGTAATTTTTCAGCCATTTTATTCACTCCTTTTATTGATGATCACTTAAGCTTTTTGGTTCCATTTCAACAAATTCGTCTTTTTCAATAATATTGGCATAAGACATTTGACTTCCTGGATATCGTTTCATTTTCCAACCTTCTAAACCGGCATTTCCTCCGTATAAAGGATCAGCATACACGCCTTCAATCGTCATTTTTTTAAGTAAATTAAAGAAATCTTTTGAATTCGCACCGTTTAATGCTACATCCCCAGCTTCAAATTTCTGAAGTAACTCAATTTGTTTTTCTTCTTCTATTTCATAGAATTTTTTCTCTGCTAGTTTAAAAGCCTCTGCATCTAATGCTGTTACACCCATAGTAAAGAGGTCTTTATTTAAGATAGCGGATTGATTTCCTTGAGTAGGTTCTCCTTTTACGAAAGGACCTTGACGAAATTCTTTAGCGTTTGAACCAAATCCTCCAGCTAATTGATGATCGATATAATATCCTACTAACAATTCTTTAGCACCAGGTCCATTTTCATCTTTCGGGAAAATTTGCTCTGCAGCTGCTTCCACTGTAAGTAATTGTTCAATGTTGAAGAACATTAATGCTCGATTGAAATTAGCAGATTCAGTACCGTGTGATGAATGTGGGTCAGCAACTGTTGTTTCACCATCATTATTTTTTACTACTAAACTAGTAACTGCTCCCCCTAGAACAATTCCGCCTAAAGTTAGACCAGAATTTTTTAAGAAATTACGTCTAGTCGATTTTTTTTCTGTAAAAGTTTCTTTGTTTTCTGACATAATGACTCCTCCTTGATAAATTTTGTTTAATAAAGTTCCTAAATTACTAACATAATCTACTTTACAATCATTGCAATTTGCTTTAATCTAGCAGTCTACAATTTTTCGAGTATGTTTGTCTGACGGAAACTATTACAATTTACCTTAGTTTTTAGTTTTTTTACAAAGTTTTTTCTAACTAAAGTGTCGAAGTTTGATAATTTTATAGTTATTTTCGTATATTTCATTATTTAGAATCCTTCAAAAAGTAATAAAAAAGTTTTATATTTTGACATTTAATAAATAAAAATAAGGTACAATTCGTAGATTTACACAAAAATACATAAAAAAAATACAAAACACCTCGAGATTTAAAAATCTCGAGGTGTTTTGTGTACGCTCTTATACTAGAATCTGCTACTTTTATATTAAATTAATTATATGGTTTTCAACCTTTTATAATGGTATATTCCCATGTTTCTTAGCTGGTCTTGTTTCTTCTTTGTTAGAAAGCATGTCTAAAGCTTGTATTAACTTGATACGAGTTTCACGTGGGTCTATAACATCATCTACCATACCACGGGATGCTGCAACATATGGATTTGCGAATTTTTCTTTATATTCTTCAATCTTCGCTGCACGTGTGCTTTCTGGATCTTCCGATTTAGCAATTTCATTGGCAAAGATAATATTGGCTGCCCCTGCCGCACCCATTACAGCGATTTCAGCATTTGGCCATGCAAATACTAAATCCGCTCCAATTGCTTTTGAGTTTAATGCAACGTACGCCCCACCATAAGCTTTACGTAAAATTACTGTAATCTTTGGAACCGTTGCTTCTGAATACGCATACAAAATTTTCGCACCATGACGTATAATTCCACCATGCTCCTGTTTAACACCAGGGAAGAAACCGGATACATCTTCAAATGTGATTAGCGGAATATTAAATGCATCACATGTACGAATGAAGCGTGATGCTTTATCGGAAGAGTCGATGTCTAATCCACCAGCTAGCGCCTTCGGTTGGTTACAAACTAAGCCAACTGATTCTCCACCAATTCTAGCAAAACCTACGACAACATTTTTAGCAAACTCTGAATGCACTTCCATGAAAGAGCCTTCATCTACGACTTGCTCTACTACTCTACGAACATCATAAGGCTTCGTAGGTTCAATTGGTACAAAATCAATAATATCTGGACGATAATCATCCGTTTCTGGACGAGGAAACTTTGGCGCTTTTTCCTTATTGTTTTGTGGTAAATAGCTTAGTAATTGTCGAATTTGTTCAATAGATTCTTCTTCATTTGGAGCACGGAAATGAGCGTTCCCACTAATCGTATTGTGTACTTTCGATCCTCCTAAATCTTCAGAAGATATCTTTTCCCCTGTCACCGTTTCGATTACTTTTGGTCCAGTAATGAACATTTGCGACGTTTTATCCACCATTAGAATAAAATCTGTAATAGCTGGTGAATAAACGGCCCCTCCTGCACAAGGTCCCATAATGACAGAGATTTGTGGAATTACCCCTGAATAAATGGAATTGCGATAGAAAATATGCCCATAACCGTCTAAAGATAGTACCCCTTCTTGGATACGTGCACCACCTGAGTCATTAATACCGATGAATGGCGTTCCGTTTTTAGCAGCTAAATCCATTACAGCCGCAATTTTCTTTGCATGCATTTCACCTAATGCTCCACCAAACACAGTGAAATCCTGCGCAAATAAATAAACATTACGTCCATTAATTTTTCCAAAGCCAGTGACAACCCCATCACCAGGTCCTTCTAGTTTGTCCATTCCAAAGTCAGTCGTTCTATGTGTAATAAATGGGTTGATTTCTACAAATGTACCCTCATCTAATAATAAATCGATACGTTCACGAGCTGTTAGCTTTCCTTTTTCATGTTGCTTATCGATTCTTTTATCCCCTCCGCCAAGTTCAATCTCTCTTTTGCGGTCATACATTTCATTGATTTTATCAAACATGTCCATTTCTACTAATCCCCTTTTTCACCTTTGTCATATAATTCATATAAAACACCGAAAGATTCTTTCGGATGAATAAATGCAGCCTCAGCCCCACCTGCAGCAGGTACTGGTTCTTCAGAAAGTAGTCGAACCCCTTTTCCCTTTAAATCTTGCATCTCTTCTCTGATGTCTTTCACCTTAAAGGCTACATGCTGAATTCCTTCCCCACGTTTTTGAATATGATTATAAATAGCCCCTTCTTCACTTAAAGGTTCTAATAATTCGATGTGCACATTCCCAGCGTCAAGAAATGCAACGCGGACATTTTGTGATGGCACTTCTTCGATTTTCAAAAGCTTTAATCCTAGTACTTCGGTATAATATGTAATTTGCTCTTCCAAATTTCTTACAGAAATTCCAATATGATCTACCTTTTCCATTATAACACCCCTTCTGTTATAGTACATATTAATTGTAACGAAATTCACAAGAATGTGCTACGGGACTTTTCGAATTATTTCAAATTTGATAAACTATCTTTAAGAAAAGAAGGAGCGATTTTAATATGAGCAATAAAAAATTTCAGAAAATAGTAGTATATATTATGATTATTATTATGATTCTATCAACGTTTGCATTTGGTTTATCATTATTTATTTAAAATTAAGCGATTACCTCTTTCGGTAATCGCTTATTCTATTGGTTTTAAGCCTTTAAAGGATTGTTTTATTTCAAGATATTGATCCATTTCCTCTATAAATTGATATAGGGATGCCATAGCGACAAATTTTTCATGGGATTCTGGTAGAGGCATTTCTGCAAATTCTTTTTTAACAATATCTAGCTTGTCTCTAAAAGAACGTGCTGTATTTCCAGAATGCACATGATCCGCTAAATCCTTCATAAAATTTGCCACTAATTCAACCTGCTGTACCATAACAGGAAGTGCTGTGATTTTTGGTAAAACACGCTCTATAATTTCCAATTGTCTTTCGCGCATATCAAAATATAAATAATAAGCATTTTCCTTACGTGTTAAATGATTTTCAACATCCTTAAACGCTAAAGATTTCGCTTTATTTAATACATTTTCAGCATCGATTAATTCTTTACCATCCCAAGAGGTGTCGCCGTTCTCCAAATATTCCACGATTTCAGAAAATATTTTGCGGTATAATTCTTCTATTTCTATTCGATAATTGTCCATCGTCTTTTGAATATCACCCATATACATGTTAACAATCAATGCAACTCCAAAGCCTATTGCCATTAACCCGAGCTCGTTATATAAAAGATCGAGTGTAAAATTTGCTTCAGAATATATATGCATCATGATTACTGCACTAGAAACAAATCCAGGTGCAGCGCCAACTATCACAATTGTTGGGATAAAGAGTAATATCATAACTGTTAAAACAATTGGGTTATAACCAAATAATTCGAATGCCACAAATGAAAATGCCATACCTATTAAACTCGCTACAAAACGGGTGTATACTGCATGTACGGACTTTTTCTTTGTCGTTTGAATACAAAGAATCGTTAAAATACCTGCTGAAGTAAAAAACTCCAATCCGAAATATTGAGCTAATGCAATTGATAGAGCTGTACCTATCGCAGTTTTTATTGTTCGATAACCGATTCGGAACTTTTTAATACAGACTGCCTCCTTTAGAAGTGTTCCCGATAAATATGTACTCTTAAAAAAAGAAATGAATGTAAGTCCTCAAGTAATTAAAAGCTTACTTAAGGACTATTTTCATTCATTTCATCAAATTACACTTCTTCACAATACTGTTCAAAGTTTGCCTGTAAATTTGTTATAACTGACATTGGATCATGTCCTTCAATTTCATGACGCCCAATATCCGCTACCACTTTACCATCTTTTAATAATACAAATGATGGTGAAGAAGGGATATGATCTTCTCCAAAGAAATAACGAGCTGCGGCAGTTGCTTCTTTATCTTGTCCTGCAAATACTGTTACTAAATGATTTGGACGTTTATCATAATGAATTGCGTTCACAGCTGCTGGACGAGCAATCCCTCCTGCACAGCCACATACAGAGTTAACCATTACTAATGTTGTGCCTGGACGTGCAAAAGCCTCTTCAACTTCCTCTGGTGTACGTAATTGTTCGTATCCAGCTGCTTCCATTTCAGAACGAGCAGTTCTTGTAATTTCTTGCATAAATAAATCGTAATCCATATTCATATTCATTGTTTATCGCTCCTTTCATAACACATTTTATCATAGAAAGACAGGTTGATAACTTGAAAAGACTTATTCTTTTGAAGGTTTTTCTTCTTCATCAACAAACAATGTTTTTACACCTTGTGTAACAGTCATTTCTCCTTGAAGTATAGAATCTTCGAGCACTTTTATCAATTGTTGCCTAGTAGGATTATTATAAAAGCTTTCGATTAAATGATCCTTTATCATGGAATGGAACCAGTCTTTGGTTTGTTGGGAACGGCGATGCTCCCAGTAGGACGTACCTTTTACCGTTTTCTCAAAATTTGATATCATATCCCATGTTTCTTTTAAACCCTCATCTGTTACAGAAGAGACCGGAAGTGCCGTACTTAACCAGCCTGGTGTTGAAGGCTGTAAAAAATGGAGAATTTGTTTATATTCTCGAACGGTTTTTTTAGCACGGATAACATTATCACCATCACTTTTATGAACGATAATACCATCTGCTAGTTCCATAATCCCCTTTTTCATACCCTGTAGCTCATCACCAGCACCAGTTAATACAAGTAATAAGAAAAAGTCGACCATTCCTCTTACAAAGGTTTCACTTTGACCAACGCCTACAGTTTCGATAAGGATTACATCAAAACCTGCCGCTTCACAAAGCAGCATGGTTTCTCTTGTTTTTTTATGAACACCCCCTAAGGTACCGGCACTTGGTGAAGGACGAACGAAGGCTCTTTCATTACGACTTAGCTTTTCCATCCTCGTTTTATCACCTAATATGCTGCCTCCAGAAAGGGAGGAACTTGGATCAATAGCTAGTACCGCAACTCTTTTTCCCATATTACATAGCATGGTCCCGAAGCTTTCAATAAATGTACTTTTCCCAGCACCAGGCACACCTGTAATTCCAATTCGGATACTTTGACCTGTATGGGGTAGTAATTCCTGTAAAAGCTTTTGAGCTTGTTCTTTATGAGCACTTTTTGAGCTTTCGATTAATGTAATTGCACGGGACAAAGAAGCACGATTTCCTGATTTTAATTCTTCAACTAATTTAGGAATATCAAGAGTATCTTCATTCTTTTTACGAAATCTCTTTGGAGATGTTTGTTTCATGCCATCGTGGCCACCTTTTACACCATCCATTACAAACAAAGCACTTTCTTCCATCCCTTTGTCCTTACTCATTATTCAGACACTTCCTCATAGCCTAAACGTTTATATATTTCTTCAATAATCTTTATTGCTGAAACAGGGATGACAGTACCCGGACCAAATATTGCGACCGCGCCTGCGTTATATAAGAACTCATAATCTTGAGCAGGAATTACCCCACCTACTATGACAATAATATCTTCTCGCTCTAATTTTTTAAGTTCTTCGATAAGTTCAGGTACTAAAGTTTTATGACCAGCAGCAAGTGATGATACACCGATACAATGAACATCATTTTCAACCGCCATTTGAGCCGCCTCTTCAGGTGTCATAAATAATGGTGAGATATCCACATCGAAACCTAAATCAGCATAACCTGTAGCCACAACCTTCGCACCTCGATCGTGTCCATCCTGACCCATTTTAGCAACTAAAATACGCGGACGACGACCTTCGTTTTCTAGAAACTCTTCAGACATTTGCTTCACTTCTGAAATAAGTTCCGCATCTGAAAAATTAGAAGAATAAACACCTGAAACAGATCGAATAATTGCCTTATGGCGGCCAGATACTTTTTCAATGGCGTCTGAAATTTCACCTAAAGATGCTCTAGCTCTTGCTGCATCGACTGCGGCAGCAAGTAAATTTCCCTCTCCTGTTTCAGCCACATGAGTTAAATGATTTAAAAGTCTTTGTACTTCTTCTTCATTTCGTTCACTTTTCATTTTATTCAATCTTTCAATTTGTTTTTGACGTACGATAGTATTATCAATATTTAAAATATCAATCGGTTCCTCTTCTTCAAGACGATATTTATTGACACCAATAATGATTTCTGATTTTGAATCAATCTTCGCCTGACGTTTTGCTGCGGACTCTTCAACTTTCATTTTTGGAAGTCCTGTTTCAATAGCCTTTGCCATACCACCTAGATTTTCGATTTCCTCAATTAATTCCCATGCCTTTTCTGTTAACTCTTCTGTTAACTTTTCAACATAGTATGAACCACCCCATGGATCAATCACTTTTGTCATACCCGTTTCTTCTTGTAGGAACAATTGAGTATTACGTGCAATTCTTGCAGAGAAGTCTGTTGGTAATGCAATTGCTTCATCTAATGCGTTCGTATGAAGGGATTGTGTATGACCCATTGCGGCTGCATTTGCTTCTACTAGTGTACGTGTGACATTATTAAATGGATCTTGCTCAGTTAGAGACCATCCAGATGTTTGTGAATGGGTTCTTAAAGCAAGAGATTTTGGATTTTTTGGGTTAAATGTACTCATCATTTGAGCCCAAATTCGGCGAGCTGCACGCATTTTTGCGACTTCCATATAGTAATTCATGCCAATTCCCCAGAAGAAAGAGAGACGCGGTGCAAATGAATCAATATCAATACCAGCTTTTAGTCCTGTCCGAACATACTCTAACCCGTCTGCCAAAGTATATGCTAGTTCGATATCTGCAGTGGCCCCTGCTTCTTGTATGTGATAGCCCGAAATAGAGATAGAGTTAAATTTCGGCATAAATTTGCTTGTATACTCGAATATATCAGCAATGATTTTCATCGACATTGCTGGTGGATAAATGTACGTATTACGAACCATATATTCCTTTAAAATGTCATTTTGAATTGTTCCAGCAAGTTTTTCAGGTGGTACGCCTTGCTCTTTTGCAGCAATAATATAGAAAGCCATAATCGGTAATACAGCACCATTCATCGTCATTGAAACGGACATTTGATCTAATGGAATGCCATCAAATAATATTTTCATATCCTCAATTGAATCAATGGCAACCCCTGCTTTACCCACATCCCCTTTAACACGAGGATGATCCGAATCGTAGCCTCGGTGTGTTGCTAAGTCAAAGGCAACGGACAACCCTTTTTGTCCCATTGCTAAATTTCGACGGTAAAATGCATTCGACTCCTCAGCAGTTGAAAAACCTGCATATTGTCGTACTGTCCAAGGTCTTGCAACATACATGGTTGGATATGGACCACGTGTATTTGGTGCAATACCCGCAACATCATTTAAATGCTCGGCATTTTCGATATTTTCTTTTGAATAAAATTCTTTCACTTCAATTCCTTCATTAGTCATAAAAGAATTGACGGGCTGTAATTTTTCATCAATTAGCACTTTTTCTAAATCAACGGATTTGAAATTAGGAATCATTGTTGCTCCCCCTTTAAACGTTCAGCAATTGCGTTAAGCTTTTCAACAAGATTTTGTCCGGCAAAAACGAAACCATTTAAGCCCTTTTCCACCCATTCCTTTTCCTCTTCTTTAAATCTACCTGCTACATCAATAATCAACTCTTTACGCTTATTTTCAAGTATGCTTGGTAAAATCGTTTTTGTATCCTCATCAGTAGCTACGAAAACGATATATTGACTATCCGTCTTATTTATCCAATTCAATAAATCAGCTATTGAATCAATTTCGCCTGATTGATTAGCTACAATTCCTGCAGTAGCAAAATAACCCGATACAAAATCAGCTCTTGGCTTAAAGTTTTTCAATTTACCGTAAGTAAGGATTGAAATTTTTGGTTGTAAATTTTTATAAAGTAAACGCAACTCCTCAAAAGGTGTCGATAAACGCTTAACATCAACAAATAAAGGGTTAGTTTCTACATTGAAATCATCTTCAGGATTTGCATAAATATTTGTACCGATTAAAGAATGCTTACGAGCTTCAATTGATTTTAATCTTGCAGTCGTTACTTCCTCTAATATCCTTTGAAGCTTGCCAGATTCTTCATAAGCATCAATTCCACCAGCATCTTCAATCTCTAAGAACAAAGACCACGCCTTTTCTACATACTCAGCCGTTAAGCATTCGATAAAGTAAGATCCCCCCGAAGGATCAAGTACTGATGCAGCATGAGATTCTTCCTTTAAAACTAAAATTACATTTCTTGCAATTCTGATTGATTTGTCTGTTGGTTTTACTAAAACGTCATGCGGGTGTACTGTAAATACATCTGCGCCACCTATTAATGCTGACAATGCTTCATTGCCCGCGCGTAATAAATTCACATACTCATCTAATTTAGAGAAGCTTCTCAAAGACGTTTCAGCAACTATCGGCACTGCGATATTCGATTCAGCATTGTACGCCTTTGTAAACGCTTTCCACAATATTTTAAAAGCACGTAGCTTCGCAATTTCAGAGAAGAATTGTGTATCTACCGCAAAATTTACATAAAATTTATTTACAAATTCAGCAAAGTTATTTTCGTTATTTGCAAATTTGGCAGCTAGCGCTAATGATAGTGCTAATTCCTGTACAACATTTGCACCTTCATAATGATACGGAAGTGTATTAGCAGAGATTGTACGAACATTCGGATAATTGTCTATTTTTATCGGTTCTTTAGAAAGAATATATCCCGAAACTTGTTTCCTTGAGGATGGTTCTATTTGTTCGAATACTGTCAAAATAACATCATTTTTATCCTGTAAAACTAGTTTAAAAGGATTGTTTTCTAAGATAGAAGCAAGTCGACTAATATTTGTTTCATCCCAATCAAAAAGTACTCGACTATCAATTGTAAGAATTTGGTTACCTCGCTCTAAACTGTCTTCAATATTTTTAAAAAATTGTTCAGCCGTTTCACCAAATATTTGTTGGGCAGATGAAAAATCTTTTGTTGCCTTTAAAGAGCGTATAGTTGAAATTTGTTTTTCTAATTGATCCCCCAACTTTTCAATAACTGTTTGTTGTGTATATAAAGGTTCTAATGTAATACCATCAGTTGTTGGTGTAAAAAGTGTTTCAAACGGTTTCCCCTTAAGTGCTTTAATCGCTTCTTCCTTCCACTGTTCATAGCTCACATTGTTAAATTGAATATGTTTCATATTATTTGTCATACATTCGCCTAACAGCTTCCCCCTTTAATGATACTTACCCATATTTTACATTAGAATAACTTTCCATGAAAGAAGAATAATTAAAGGAAGCCCTCTTTTGAAGGCTTCCTCATTTTTCTAGTATACTGACATCTGTTCTTTTTCTGCATTTTCGAGAATATTTTTCACTCTATTTAGAAATTTCCCACAAATCAATCCGTCAAGAATTCTATGATCTATTGATAAACATAAATTCACCATATCCCGTGCCGCGAACATGCCACCGTTCATAATGACAGGTCTTTTTACAATAGACTCGACTTGAAGGATAGCGGCTTGAGGATAGTTTATAATTCCCATAGATTGTACAGAACCAAATGATCCCGTATTGTTTACAGTGAAAGTACCACCTTCCACATGTTCAGCACGTAATTTCCCTGAACGTACAATCGTCGATAATTCATAAATTTCTTTAGCAATACCTTTAATGGATTTATCATCCGCATTTTTAATCACCGGAACAAATAACGAATCCTCAGTGGCTACAGCGATGGAAATATGAATATCCTTTTTCTGAATAATTTTATCTCCTGCCCAAACCGAATTCATCATAGGGAATTCTTTAAGCGCAGTTGCTACAGCTTTTATAAAAAATGCGAAGTACGTAAGGTTGAATCCTTCTTTTGCTTTGAATTCATTTTTTATTTTATCTCGATATTGAACAAGATCCGTCACATCTGCTTCTACCATCATCCATGCATGTGGAATTTCATGTTTACTTCTAACCATATTATTGGCAATTGCACGGCGAATTGAGGAAACTGGAATTTCAATATCATTTGCATTAGATTTTATAGACTGGTGAACTGTTGTTAAAGGCATTTCCTCGTTTAATACATTGGATTGTTTGATCGCTGGTTCTCGGTTTTCATCATTACCGATTACATAGTCATTTAAGTTGCCTGTTTCTACAATTTTCATAATATCTTTTCTCGTAATTCGTCCATCTAGACCCGTACCAACGATTTTTTCTAAATTAATCTGATATTCATTGGCAAGCTTTAATACTGCTGGTGAAAAACGCGCTTTATTTGAATTATGTTGAGTTGGTGAAAATTCGTTTTTGTTAATCTTTTTTGCTGGTGCTTTTTCAATAGAATCTTTCTTCTCAGAAGGCTTTTCACCTTCAACTAACATCGTACAAACAACCGTTCCAACAGATAACGTTTCACCTTCAATTGCAATTAATTCGTGAATAATACCTGTAAATGATGAAGGAATCTCGGCATTTACTTTATCAGTAACAACTTCAGCAATTGGATCGTATTTATTCACTAAATCTCCTGGTTTTACAAGCCATTTTTCAATTGTACCTTCTGTTACACTTTCCCCTAATTGAGGCATTAAAATATTTTCAATGGTCATCTTCTCACCTCCACTAAAAAGCTGCTAGTTCTCGCATTGCTTGCTCGATTTTTTCTGGATTGATCATAAAATACTTTTCCATTGTTGGAGAATAAGGCATTGCTGGTATATCCGGTCCAGCTAATCGTTTAATCGGAGCGTCTAGCTCAAATAAACACTCTTCTGCAATAATGGCAGACACTTCACTCATAATACTACCTTCTTTATTATCCTCTGTGATTAATAGTACTTTTCCTGTTTTACTAGCAGCTTCAACAATTTTCTCTTTATCTAAAGGATAAATCGTTCTTAAATCTACTATGTGGGTTTGAATTCCGTCCATCGCAAGTCTCTCAGCTGCTTGCATTGCATAATGAACAGCTAATCCATAAGTAATAACTGTAATATCTTCACCTTCGCGTTTAACGTCTGCTTTACCAATTGGAATCGTATAATCCTCTGTCGGTACTTCACCTTTTATTAAACGGTATGCCTTTTTATGCTCGAAAAATAATACAGGATCTTCATCTCTTATTGCTGCTTTTAACAAGCCCTTTGCCTCATAAGGTGTAGATGGGATAACGATTTTCAAACCAGGTGTATTTGCAAAAAGAGCTTCAACTGATTGGGAATGATACAATGCACCGTGAATGCCACCACCAAAAGGCGCTCTTACAACGAGTGGACAGTCCCAATCATTATTAGAGCGATATCTAATTTTTGCTGCCTCAGATACGATTTGGTTTACAGCAGGCATGATAAAATCCGCAAATTGTATTTCTGCAATTGGCCGCATTCCGACCATAGCAGCACCTATTGCTACACCTGCAATAGCACTTTCAGCTAATGGGGTATCCAAAACACGATATTCTCCAAATTGGTCATATAAACCAGCAGTCGCCTTAAATACGCCACCTTTTTTCCCAACATCTTCCCCTAATATAAATACCCGTTCATCTCTTTCCATTTCTTCTTTCATTGCGAGGTTAATCGCTTCAATAAAGGACATTACCGCCATTATTCATCCGCTCCTTCCGCATAGACATATTTCAATGCATGCTCTGGCGATGAATATGGTGCTGCCTCTGCATAATCTGTCGCTTCATTTACAATAGCCATCACACGGGAATTAATTTCTTTTAACTGTTCAGCATTGGCTACGCCTGTTTCGTTTAAGTAATTTTCAAATAGTAAAATTGGGTCTTCAGCTTTACCTTGGGCAATATCATCTGCTGTACGATATTGGCGATCGTCATCATCTGAGGAATGCGCTGTTAAGCGATAGGTTACTGCCTCAATTAAAGTGGGCCCTTCACCATTTCTCGCTCGATCTGCCGCTTCTTTTACCACTTTGTAAACCTCTAATGGGTTTTTTCCATCTACCGTAATACCTGGCATACCATAACCAATTGCACGATCTGAAACCTTTGCACAACCTAATTGCTTCTCTACTGGAACACTAATGGCGTATTGATTGTTCTCAACCATAATAATCATTGGAAGCTTGTGAACTCCAGCGAAATTAGCACCCTCATGGAAATCTCCCTGATTTGTTGAACCTTCTCCTAAAGTTACAAGTGAAATATGATTCTCATTTCGCATTTTAGCTGCAAGGGCAACACCAACCGCATGCGGTACCTGCGTTGCAACTGGGGATGATCCTGTTAAAATACGATTTTTCTTTTGTCCAAAATGACCTGGCATTTGTCGACCACCTGAATTTGGATCTTCCGCCTTGGCAAAGGCAGATAGCATTAAATCCTTTGCGGTCATACCAAAATGTAATACTACTCCCATATCTCGATAATAAGGTGCAATATAATCCTTTGTTCGATCTAATGCGAATGCTGCACCAACCTGGGCTGCTTCTTGACCTTGACAAGAAATAACGAAGGCAATTTTCCCCGACCGATTTAATAACCACATTCGTTCATCTATTCGTCTTGCCATTAACATCGTTTCATACATTTGTAAAACGTCTTCATCTTTTAATCCTAATTCTGAGTGATGTAGTCTCACTTCTTCCATACACTACACATCCCCTTCCATATATAATGGTAGCCCCACTTATTTAAAAATGCAGCGCCTTACCATCTACTGCTAAAGCTGCTTCACCAATTACTTCACTTAATGATGGATGTGGATGAATCGTTTCTCCAATCTCCCAAGGCGTCGCATCAAGTAACATTGCTAACGCAGCTTCAGAAATCATATCAGACACATGAGGACCTATCATATGAATACCTAAAATATCATTTGTTGATTCGTCTGCAATGATTTTGACAAACCCATCTGACTCACCATAGACTAATGCTTTTCCGATGGCTTTAAATGGGAATTTCCCTATTTTTAATGTGAACCCTTGTTCTTTAGCTTTTTCTTCAGTCAACCCAACACTCGCTATTTCAGGGTGGGAATAGACACATCTTGCTATATTTTGATAATTAATCGATTTCCTTGTTCCTTCTGCAATATGTTCAACTGCAGCAATACCCTCAGATGACGCCACATGGGCTAATTGCATTCCACCAATGACATCTCCAATTGCGTATATATGCTTTTCCTTTGTTTGATAAACTTCATTCACTTTAATAAAGCTAGAATCTAATTCTATTTCTGTATTTTCTATTCCAATATCTTTTGTATTGCCTATCCGTCCTACGGAAATGAACATTTTATCGGCCTCAAATACTTCTTCGACACCATTTACTGATACAGTAGCTATTACGCCTTCATCTGTTATTTCAAGTTTTTCCTCTAACAATTGTGCGCTTGTAATAATCTGTATTCCACGTTTTTTTAATGCTTTTTCCATTTCTTTTGAAATATCAGCATCTTCACTCGGTAAAATTCGATCGCTATACTCAATCACCTTAATGTCAACGCCAAAATCCGCAAGCATAGATGCCCATTCAATTCCGATCACACCTCCACCGATGATCATCATTGATCTAGGTAGTTCATCCATTTGTAATGCATGATCAGAATTTAGTATTTTTACGCCATCAGGTTCAATTTTTTTTAAATTTCTTGGTGAGGAGCCAGTAGCGATGATAATATTTTTTGGAATAAGCATTTCATTTTCTTCATCATTGTTTTCTACTGAAATCGTTCCCGCCATTGGTGAAAAAATAGACGGGCCAAGAATCCTACCTTTTCCATAATACACATCGATTTTACCTTTTTTGATAAGGCTTTTCACACCAGTGTGAAGCTGTTCTACGATGTTCTCTTTTCGTTTTTGAATAGCAGGATAATTCAATTGTATTTCAGTTGTATCAATTCCATATTCACTGGCAGATTTTGTTTGTCTATAAACCTCCGCGCTTCTTAACAAAGCTTTGCTTGGAATACACCCTTTATGAAGACATGTACCTCCGAGCTTTTCTTGTTCAACAATTGCCGTGGATAAGCCTAGTTGACTAGCTCGTATAGCTGCAACATAGCCACCTGTTCCACCGCCTAATATCACTAAATCATATTCACGTGACATCGAAATCCCCCTTGCAAAGGGAACTGATGATTTCTCAAAAGTTCCCACAAATTATTTAACGTCTATTTAATATATTTTTTTCGCTTCTTATAAATTGACTTCTAGATGCTGAAATACGAGCTAATCTCTCTTCTGCCAGTCTATCAGCTGCCAAGTAAGTTGGGATATTCTCTTCCTTAGATATTCGGAAGATTTTACTTAAATTATCGTAAATGGTTTCTACTCGTTTCATAGCTCTTTCGCGATTATAACCATATAATTCATCAGCAACATTTATCACTCCCCCAGCATTAATTACATAATCAGGAGCATAGATAATACCAGCCTCATGAATCATCTGGCCATGTCGTGATTCTTTTAATTGGTTATTTGCAGAGCCAGCAATTACCTTTCCTTTAAATTTTGGGATTGTTTCCTCATTAATAATACCACCTAATGCGCAAGGAGAAAAAATATCTACTTCCTGATTATAAATTTCATCTGGAGAAACGGCTTTTGCACCAAAATCATTCATAGCTCTTATAACAGCATTTTGGTTAATATCCGTTACGATAAGTACTGCACCTTCCTTGTGTAAATACTCGCATAATGAGTAAGCTACATTTCCAAGTCCCTGAACGGCCACTTTTTTTCCCTTTAATGAATCAACACCAAATGCTTCTTTTGCAGCAGCCTTCATACCTAGATATACCCCATAAGCAGTTACGGGAGATGGATTTCCCGAAGATCCGAACGTAGGAGAAATACCTGTAATAAAGTCCGTTTCTTCATGAATAATATCCATGTCCGATACAGTTGTTCCAACATCTTCAGCAGCTATATATCTTCCATTAAGACTTTGAATGTATCTACCTAAAGCGCGGAACATTCCTTCGTTTTTATCTTTTGAAGGATTACCAATAATAACTGTTTTACCACCACCAAGATTTAGCCCCGCACAGGCATTCTTATATGTCATTCCCCGGGCTAAACGTAGTGCATCTTCTATCGCTTGATCTTCTGTTTCGTACTGCCACATACGGATACCACCAAGAGCTGGCCCAAGCGTTGTATCATGAATGGCAATGATTGCTTTAAGACCTGACGTTCGATCCTGACAAAATAAGAGCTGCTCATAGTCGTGATTTTCCAAAGATTTAAAGATTTCCATAGAACTCCTCCCCTTTTACGAAAGCGCTTACTTTTTCGTTAGGCGTTTTTTCTCTATAATATTCAATATTCTTCTCGATTTTCTACCCTTATTTCTACAATACTTTTAATTCGACTATGAATCAAGGTATTATTCGTTAAATAATTTTTTTCAGTCAATAGATTGAAATTGTCCAAATAATCACTTGGCCTTTCTTGACTTTCAAATTAACCATTGTACAATTAAAGTAATCGTAAGGAGGACATGATATGGCACGTATGGCGGCATTTATCGTACTCTTAATACCTGCAATTATGGCAGGTGCTGGTATTAAGTTTATGCGTGATACTTTATATAGTAAATTAATAGAGCCATTTCCTTGGTTATGGCTACAATTTATAGTTGGAATCATATTATTCGTTATTGGACTTGGCTTTTTCGCTGGTTTTCTTTTACATCGTGATCGTAAAAAAGGAAAGGTTGCTCCGAAATTCCAAAAGGAAACAAAATAAAAATAGACGTTCTCACATGCAGAACGTCTATTTTTTCATTTTTTGAGCTTTTAATACTTTATCAGGAAAATCAGTTATCCATCCAATTACAGATGGATGAGGATCCTTTATAAACTTTTCATATCCATTAATTGAGTAAAAGCGAATACCTTTTTTTGCCTCGACACAGTAATTTATGTAAAGCTCTTTATAATATTTCTTACTTGCATGCACTACATCAATGTAAGACATTGTTTGTAAATCGTCCCAATTAAATTTTTTGGAAACAATGAAGGCAGTTTGGAAATCAGGTCTTTGCATTTTTACTACTTTCATTAGTTCATCATGAAAAGAAGAAAAATGGCTCCCTGCTGGCAATTCTAGTCTTTGAATCGCGTCGACTAATGGTTTTGTGTTATTTAATATCGATTCCTTCAATTCAATATTTAAGGACATTTGATTTTCATTTGCCCAATCTATTACTTGTTTTAAGCTGGGGATTTCTTCTCTTTTCAATAACCGCCATAAACGTTTCCCTATTCGCAGAGTTTTAATTTCCTGCAATGTACAATCGGTTATTTTTTTATTTATTCCAGCAAGTCTTGATAAATTCAAATCATGAAAAACGATAAGCTCCTCATCCTTCGTCATTTGAACATCTATTTCTATCCCATCAGCACCGAGCTTTTTTGCTAAGTTAAAGGCGTGCAACGTATTCTCAATTGTATATCCAGATGCACCACGATGAGCAAAAACAGGAATTCTTTTATGCATTTAGCTCCCCATTCTCTAAACGAAATGTTCCGTTTGTCATTTTCGATAAGGTAGTGGATTTTTTCCCTATTTGAATATATGTACCAGGATATGCTTCTTTACGAACAACAATTTCCTCTTTTGCTGAGGCATGGAATTCCTTCATTAATTTTTTTATTTCTTCATCCACTAGCTCTGCGTCATTTTTCTTTTTTTCTACTAATTGCTTCGCATGATTAAAGGCTGTCATTTGCTTGTCATTCATTTTGTTTTGATATTGATTCATCGCGTTTAATTGAGATGAAATTTGAACAATTTCTTCATGCAAAGCTTTTAATAATGATGCTTTCTCCTGAATCATTTCTTGTTTTTCTTTTTTACTCACACTTTCGATAATTAATTCAGTTTTTCTTTCTAATCGATTTCCAGAGATTGCTGTAATAATGGTATCCTTTGCCACAGCTCTACCACCGATCAGTTTCCCTTTACGTTCATCTACTTTTATAGTATTTGCATATAAATTTGATCCGAGTGCATAAGAACCAATGACAATTTCTTCGCCAGCAATTAAATTTGCTTCATTAACATGTTTTACAAATATATTCTTACCTGCTTCGACAACCGTTTCTCCTAGACCAAAGATGCCTCCACGAATATACACATCTCCACCTGTCGAATGGATTAGCTTTGCTCCTATTACCCCTTCTGGATGTTCTATTGAGATATCCCCTGATGCGATGACAGTATATCCATTCTGAACAGTCCCACGAATACTAATCGACCCATCAAATTGAATATTACCGGTTTCTAGTCCCACATCTCCATTAATCGGTAGATGACGACTGATTGAAATCATACCTTGACGTTCCTCAAGAACACCATTATTCAATGCTTTTAAAACAATTTTCCCCTCTTCTTCTACTTCGACTGCTGATTTTTTATCATATTTTAAAGGGACATCTTTGCCATGTGGGGCTGGTACTGGTTCTCCATGAACATTTGTTCCAGGTATACCAGGTTGTGCTGGAATTTTCTCACCTAGCCAGGAACCTTCTTTAATTTCAAATATAAAGTTCATATCAAAATAATCCGCCTTGCCATCTTCACGAATGACAGGTTTTCTTTCAGGAATTTCTAGATATTTTACAATTGCATCCTCACCATTGATTGGTTCTGTTCCTTTTGCAATTTCTATCGCTTTTCCCGTATCCGCTTTCATTAAATCGATTGGAAGGATTCCGTGAGTTATTTTATTTTCTGCTAATAATCGTTTAATATCTTGTCCAAGTTTCTCTATGTTTTCTTTAATAGATTCTCTTGTTTCATTAATAATAATTGAAGCACTCATTTTATTGTGTGCAATTTCAATTTCAATATTCGGCAACCATGTGCCAATCTCCACAGGTTTTGACGTTTCTTTAGTTAAAACACTTTTTAAAAGTGCGAAATTTGTTAACTTTATTCGAGGATGTTTTGTGAGAATTCCATCAAATTCTTTTAATGAAAACCCTAATTTATTTGTTTTAACATACACCTTATTATTCTCTTCTATCACTTCTATGAGATCGTTTGCAAAAAGTATCAATTCACTCATCCTCCTTTCTTTAAGTATATACAATATTTTGCAGTTTGTTTAGAGACCTTTCTCACAATTAAATATAAATAACCCGTTATTTGCTATTTGTAATGAAAAATAACGGGTCATTTATTTTATTTTGTATTTTCATCGGTATTTTTAGCACCAACTGTCAATTCATTTTTAACTGTTTCTTCTTTCAATTTATCTGAAGTTTCTCTTTTTCTTGGCTGTTTATAGGTTAGTGCCTGGTCACTATCGAAAACCCCTTCAGTTGTTGGGTCAACTAAAATACCGAGCAAGACAAACAACATCAAAATCGTTTCAGCTAAATCTGTCAGTTGGGTGCTAAATAAAGTAATATCAACGTTAAATATCGATGCAATTTGATTTGCAAATACGGATATTAAGGCAATTAAGGAAATCCAAAACTGCTTGTGTCTTAATCGAACCTGCCAGTTGATTTTCATACTTATTCACCTCCTAATTCTTTTAAATGTTTGATAAGTATAATTATGAATAATAAAAATCTATAATCTTATTATTCCTATCATATTAAGCGAGTATTTTAATTGAAGCAGCTTATGCCTATAATGCTTATCTTTTAGAAATGAAAACACTCTATTATTATCCTAAAAAAATAATAATAGAGTGTTTTTCATTTTGTTATTGAATGCCTTTGCATTAATGGGTAGCTCCTACTTTAGCAAAGAGGTACATCTATTTTGCTATAAACCTAGTTACTTTTTTACTTGGTCCACAGTGATTCTTGGTGTTACACCTTGTATCCAATCTTCATCAAAGGTGCAAAGAAAAAACAACCAAGAAAATAAATTCATTGGTTGTTTCCATAAAAGTTTATTTACATTTTAAGACTATTTCGTATTAAGAAGCCACCAACTCAATCCGAATCTTATCTGCAATCATCGCAATGAATTCTGAGTTAGTTGGTTTTGATTTAAGGTGGTGGACTGTGTAGCCGAACATTTGCGAAATGGATTCGTAGTTGCCACGGTTCCACGCAACTTCGATGGCATGACGAATTGCACGTTCTACACGTGAAGGCGTTGTGCCAAATTTTTTCGCTATTTCTGGATATAAAATTTTTGTAACTGAACCTAACAACTCGATATCAAAATAAACCATTTGAATCGCTTCTCTTAAATAGGAGTATCCTTTAATATGGGCTGGAACACCAATTTCTTTAATAATAGCCGTAATCGTCGTATCAAGCTGACGTTGATTTACTTTTCCTACTGGCTCTGGCTGTAGGATACTTTGACGTTTTACAGTTTCAGTTTTTTGACCTGCACAATGAATTATTTTTTGTACTAATTGATCAAATTCAAATGGCTTTAGCATGAAATAAGAAGCTCCATATGTAACAGCTTGCTTCATAACATCCTCTTGTCCAAATGCAGTTAACATGATTACTTGTGTGTTAGAAAATTGATCATCATTATACATTGCTTCTAACACAGCTAAACCATCCAAATGTGGCATAATTATATCTAGTAATAATACGTCTGGATGATACTCTTCCAGCATTTTCAAACATAATTTTCCATTAGGAGCTGATGCTACGATTTCTATTTCCGGATGGTTTTCAAAAAATTGCTCCAATGTTTTTACTAGATCTCTGTTATCGTCGGCAATTGCCACTCTAACTTTAGCCAAAATAAATTCCCCCTCGTAATTTCCTAAAATTCTACGTATAATACCCCTTTTTTTCATAAGTCACAGTTTTTTAACTTGACGATTCTAATTTCGACATTTACTAAAAAAAACCTTTCGAAATCTGAAAATTGAATATCTTGTATGATAAATTCCTTCTCTATCGACATCTTTTTTCCTATTTCTACAAATAATTTAGTTAACAAGAGGGGGAAATGGGAAAAAGACTACACTTTAAAAGTTAAGGTGTAGTCTTTTAGACTTATTCTGGCGTTTTTTTAAGCATTTCAACAACAGTTATTGCTGCTCCCTTTTCCGGTTGTTCGACAAACATATGAGTAACCGCTCCAACAAATTTCCCATCCTGAATAATTGGGCTACCACTCATCCCTTGGAGAATACCACCTGTTTTCTCAAGAAGAGCTTTATCCGTTACTTTAAATTGTAAAAAACTATCTTCTATTTTTGTAATATCTATCGTGAATTTTTCGACATCTGATCCTTCAATTGCTGTATAGAGTTCCGCTTTCCCCAGTTTTATGTCTTCTTCATGCATAATTTCAATGGGTTGTCGTAAACTTTGTTTATTATCGCTCTCCCAGGTACCAAATATTCCGTATAGTTCATTCGATTTAATATCACCTAAGCGAATATTATTTTTTTCGATAACTGATATTTTATAACCTGGATGTCCTGGACTACTTTTCTTAATTTGCTCAATGGATGCTAAAAAGATTGATCCTTCTGTAAATTTTGGCGGTGCTTTTAATACCCCATCAATGATCTGATGTCCTAAAGCACCATATTGATTGGACTCTGGATCTATAAAAGTTAATGTTCCGATACCGTCAGTTTCATCCTTTAAAAAGGGTAGAACATTGTTTGCTTCTTCATTCGTTAAAGATACTTCTCTTTTTTCTTTATTTTTTTCGACTGAAAAAGTTATGTTTGTATCACTTAATTCATCTTTTAAGGCACTAACAGAAATAATCTTGCGTCCATTTAGTTCTGTTATGACATCACCTTTTTTTAACCATTCACCATTCGGTAGTAAAACATCATGAGCAACATAGACAAATGGTAATTGCAACTGTATGCCAATTGATTCACCCATCGGTATTAACTTCTTCGCATCCGCATAAATGGTCGGTGCAAAGGTAAATAAAATGAGTAAAGCGACTGTCATCAGGTTACGCAAATGTCTCATAGTCCACCTCCTCTAAAGTTTGTAACATTACTATGTGTCAGAAAGTGCACATTAATGAGAGGTAAATATTTGTCGTAGGATACATGTTAATAAGATCAAAAAAATTGCCGACGAATTTATATAGCTTTATTGTCGACAATTTTCTTCATTTATATTTTCACTTTATATTCTTTTTTTCGTTCTTCAGCTAAATTTAACAACTCTTTAGCATGTTGTAATGTTAAATCTGTTATTTCCGCACCGCTCATCATTCTACTTATTTCTTCAGCACGTTCGTTCAAATTAATATTTGATACGGTCGTGTAGGTTCTATTTTGATCAACTTCTTTTCTAATTAAGAAATGCTGATCAGCCATAGCAGCAACCTGTGGTAAATGAGTGATACATAATACTTGTGAATGGTTTGAGATGGCAGCAATCTTTTCAGCAATAGCTTGTGCTACACGACCGCTAACGCCTGTATCCACTTCATCAAATATAATAGAAGTAACTCCATCTGCGGATGAAAAAATGGTTTTTAATGCTAGCATGATTCTAGATAGCTCTCCACCAGATGCTATTTTCGGTAAAGATTTCGGTGGTTCTCCAACATTTGTTGAAATGAAAAATGACACCATATCTTTTCCATCTGATTCGTAATGGTCGTAAGTATCAAAATTCACGATAAATTTTGCTTTTTCCATATGTAAATCTCGAAGCTGATTCATAATCGATTCGCTTAACTGAATCGCATTTTTCTTACGTATTGTTGTAAGCTCTTGAGCAAGTTTTTCAAGCTGCTCTTCATGAGCTTTTAGCTTTTGCTCCGTTTTTCGTATTGCTTCATCACGATTTAATAATTGATCTAACTCATCTTTAATTTTTTCATAATAATTTAAAATTTCTTCAACATCTGCGCCGTATTTTCTTTTTAACATTTGATATTGGGCTAAACGATGCTCTACTTCATTTAAACGCTCAGGGTGAAATTCTAAGTCATCAATGACACTTTTAATTTGATGTGCTGCGTCTTGTAATGAATAAAAGGATGATGATACTGCTTCTTGAGCGTCTTTAAATTCGTTATCCAACTCAACGATATCATCCAAAGCCCCCATCGCATCACCAATTAAATCAAGACCTTTCATCTCACCTGATATAGCCTCATAGGCAAGATTCGCACGTTCAAAAATTTTATTGAAGTTCAAAAGCTTACGTCTTTCTTCAGTAAGTGCCTCTTCTTCTCCAATTTGCAATTTCGCTTCTTCAATCTCACGAATTTGAAATTGGTAAAGATCAATTCTTTGATTCGTCCGTTTTTCATCAATGTTTAATTGAGCAAGTTCTTTTTTCAATTGACGATAAGTTTGATATGCATATAAATATTCTTCTTTTACTGATGTAATGTCGTTTGAGGCATAATAATCAAGTAGACGAATATGTTGTTTTTCATCCATGAGCTCTTGATTTTCATGTTGCCCATGAATGTCGACTAGTTTTCCACCTACTTCTCGTAAAATGGATAAAGGAACAAGCTTTCCATTTATACGACAAATACTTTTACCCTTTTCATTTATATCCCTTTGGAGAATTACTGAATCTTCTTCGACTTCAATTCCGATTTCTTGTAATTTCTCATATATAGCCTGATTTTCATTTGTTATTTGAAATAGACCCATTAATTCTGCTTTATTTGCACCATGACGAATAAAGTCCTGTGAAGCTCGTCCACCCGCTAATAAGTGAACCGCATCTATGATGATGGATTTACCTGCACCTGTTTCACCTGTCAAAACTGTCAGACCTTCTGAAAAACTAAGGGACAGCTCATCAATAATTGCGAAATTGCGAATACTTAGCTCTGTTAACAAACATTATCACCTCATATTAAAGCATATCTAAAAGTCGATCTTTCACTTCTTCACGATCACTTTCTGTTCTGCATATGATTAAAATCGTATCATCACCAGAAATTGTACCTAAAATTTCATGCCATTCCAAGCGATCTATTAACGCAGCAATTGCGTTCGCATTTCCTGGCAATGCTTTTAAAACTAAGAAATGTGAAGCTCCGTCGATACTAATAAATGCATCGGAAAGTGCTCTTTGTAGCTTTTGCAAAGGATTAAAACGTTGATCTGCTGGTAAACTATATTTGTAACGACCATCTTGTAATGGTACTTTTACTAAATGTAATTCTTTAATATCTCTTGATACTGTTGCTTGTGTTACATTGTAACCAGCTTCCTTTAAACGATCGACAATTTCATCCTGTGTTTCTATAGTATTGTTTGTAATAATTTCTCGTATTCTCATATGACGTTGCCCTTTATTCATCATGATCACCTCGTATAAATAATTCTGTATATTTATACTAACATTTCCCACAGCAATGCACAAGAGCATCAATAAACAACGTTTTTTAATACAAAAAATATTCAAAATAAAAAATTGCCCCAATAGTATGCAGTAAATGTAAATGCACACTATGGGACTTTTTATTTTAATTCGCTATGTGCTTCTTCTACAATTTTTTTAAAATTTGTAAATGGTTCTATGAATTCATCATCTTTTGGATTAACTAGGTGAAATAAAAATTCAATATTTCCTTCTCCACCTGTAATCGGAGAAAAAGAAGCATCCTTCACAACAAATCCTATTTCAGAAGCAATTTTTGCTATATGTTCTAATACATCAAGGTGAACCTTAGGATCTTTCACAATGCCTTTTTTACCAACATTATCTTTACCAGCTTCAAATTGTGGCTTTACTAAAGCCATGACATCTCCACCAGGCAGTAATATTGTTTTTAAAACAGGTAATATTAATGAAAGAGAAATAAATGATACATCAATCGTTGCAAAGTTAGGTAATCCTTCAGAGAAATCTTCAGGCTTTGAGTATCTGAAGTTTGTTCTTTCCATAACCGTGACCCGATCATCAGAACGAATTTTCCATGCTAATTGATTTGTACCTACATCAAGAGCATAGCAATGGACTGCTCCATTTTGTAGGGCACAATCAGTAAATCCTCCTGTAGATGAACCTATATCTAACATGATTTTACCATCGACAGACATATCGAATATTTCAAGAGCTTTTTCAAGCTTTAATCCACCACGACTAACATATTTTAATTGCGTGCCTTTTACTTGAAGAGGTGCATCGATTGATATTTTTTCTCCTGCTTTATCAATCCGCAATTCATTTGAATAAACAAGACCTGCCATGATAGCCCGTTTTGCTTTTTCACGTGTTTCACATAATCCTCTTTCAACTAATAAAATATCGACACGTTCTTTTATTTGTTTTGTCATACAGTTTTCGTTCCTAGACGTTTATTACTTACAACTATTTTTTGAATTCGGTTTACAATTTCATCTTTTGTAATACCAATTTCATCAAGTAGTAAATTAACGCTTCCTTGCTCAATAAAGTGATCTGGAATTCCAATTCTTTCTATTTCATTTTGATATTTATGGTCACTTGCAAATTCTAGTACTTCACTACCAAATCCACCTTGTAAAACCGCTTCCTCTACCGTTAAAATCGGTAATTTTGAAGCCATTATTGAATGAAGCATTTCTTCATCCATCGGTTTTATAAAACGGGCATTTACGACTTTTACTTGGATTCCTTGATGAGATAGCTCATCAACAGCTTCCATAACCATTGGAATAGTAGAGCCAAAAGTTAGAATGACTGCATGACGTCCTTCACGTAAGATTTCCCATGTACCAATCTGGATTGTTTTCATTTCATCATCCATTGGTACACCATAACCATTCCCACGAGGATATCTCATAGCAATCGGTCCATCGTTATATTCAACGGCTGTTTTTACCATATGCTGGCCTTCATTTTCATCTTTTGGCATCATTAAAACGATGTTTGGTATATGTCGTAAAAACGCGATATCGAAAACGCCTTGATGTGTTTCACCATCTGCACCTACTAAACCAGCGCGATCTATTCCGATGAAGACATTTAAGTTTTGTCTTGCTATATCGTGTAATACTTGATCATATGCCCTTTGTAAAAATGTTGAATAGATTGCTAAGAACGGCTTCATCCCTTGAGTTGCAAGTCCTGCAGCCATTGTTACAGCATGCTGCTCAGCTATACCAACATCAAAGAAACGTTCTGGGAATTCTTTTTGAATCCCTTCCATTTTCGAGCCCACTGGCATTGCTGGGGTAATCGCTACAATACGTTTGTCATCATGCATTAATTTACGAACTGATTCAGAAACTAATGAACTCCATGCAGGACCTACTGTTTGGCTTTTTACAAAATCCCCGGTTTCCATTTTATATGGACCTGTTCCATGCCATGTTCCAACTGTATCTTCTTCAGCAGGCTTATATCCCTTGCCTTTTTTCGTAATAACGTGAACAAGCACTGGACCTTTTGCTTTTTTCGCATATTCTAATGTTTTTTCAAGCGAGTCTAAATCGTGACCATCAATTGGCCCTAAATATTTAAAGCCCATTTCCTCAAAAAAGACACCTGAAACTACTAAATATTTTAAGCTATCTTTCACACGTTCAGCAGTACTTGCAAGTTTACCACCAAGTACTGGAATTTTTTTCATTAATGATTCCAGCTCTTCCTTTGCCTTTGAATATTCCTTAGCGGTACGCAGTCTACCAAGAATATTATGTAGGGCACCAACATTTGGCGCAATCGACATTTCGTTATCATTTAAGATGACAATCATATTCGTTTTTTCATGTCCAATATGATTTAATGCTTCAAGAGCCATACCACCAGTTAAGGCACCGTCACCAATAATCGGAATCACATAGTTGCTGTCTTTCTTTAAATCTCGTGCAACTGCCATACCCATTGCTGCTGAAAGTGATGTTGAACTGTGGCCTGTTTCCCATTCATCGTGTTCGCTCTCATTTCGTTTAGGGAAACCACTAAGTCCTTTATATTGACGTAATGTATCAAATTGATTTGCACGACCAGTTAAAATCTTATGCACATACGTTTGATGGCCAACATCCCAAATAAATTTGTCATTAGGGCTATTGAATGATCTATGCAACGCAATTGTAAGTTCAACAACGCCAAGATTTGGACCTATATGTCCTCCAGTAATTGAACATTTCTCTATTAGAAAAGAACGTATTTCACCTGCTAGTGATTCTAGTTCTTTTTTATTCAATTTTTTTAAAAAGGATGGACTAGTAATATTATATAAATCCATCTCTCACACACCTTTTCATCAATTATTTACAGTAGATTGTTTTTCTTATTATAACAGTGTTATAGCTTATTCAAAAGTATTACACTTATTGTTATTTATTTCTAAGGACAATATACTGAGCAAGTTCTTTTAAAAGTGTGATATCCCCATTTAATTTTTCTAAAGATGCAATCGCAATCTCATAGTGCTCTCTTAACTTACGTTTTGCGCCTTCGAGTGTTAAAAGTGCTGGGTATGTGCTTTTTTGACTTGCTATATCTTTTCCTGCTGTTTTTCCAAGTTGCTCAGATGTTCCTTCAATATCCAAAATATCATCTTGTATTTGGAATGCCAAGCCAATATGGTGTGCAAATTCAACTAGTATTTTTCTTTCTTCTTCAGTTGCATTTGCTAATACTGCACCAGACTCAATACTAAATCGAAGGAGGGCACCCGTTTTATTTTCATGTACTTTTTCTAATTCTTCAAGGTTTAGTTGGCGAGCTTCTCCGTCTATATCCAGTACTTGTCCCCCAACCATTCCTTCCGCTCCAGCTGCAACACTTAATAAATTGATCAATTCAACTTTTACGGCAGGTGTTACATCATCCATTCTTGCGAGAACGCCGAAGCTAAGTGTATTTAATGCATCACCAGCTAATGTTGCCAATGCTTCACCAAAAACCACATGATTGGTTGGTTTTCCACGTCTTAAATCATCGTCATCCATACTTGGTAAATCATCATGAATTAAGGAATACGTATGAATCATCTCGATGACTGCCCCTACTGTATAGGACTCTTTTTTGATGTTATTGAAAAGAGCACTGACTGCTAAAACAAATAGAGGACGGATTCTTTTGCCTCCAGCCTTTAATGAATAGTGCATTGCTTCCTTTAATTGTTCAGGTGCTTGAACATTTTCGACTATTTCATAAATTTCATGATCAATTTTAGAAATATTTGTTTCCATAAATTGTTTTAATGTAGTTGTCATCTGCTAACCCTCTAATCCTTTGATGGTTCAAATGCTTGTTTTTCACCTTGATCATTAACAATAGAAATTAATTGCTCTTCTGCATTTTGTAATTTTTCGTGACAAAAGTGGGATAATTCCATTCCCTTTTTATACAAATCTATAGCTTCTTCTAGAGGTACATCTCCTTGCTCTAGTTTCTGTACAATTACTTCTAATTCATTCATAGCTTCTGCAAATGATTGTTGTTTCGTCATATTATTTACTACCTCCTTGATTTACTATGGTTTCAATGATTTTCGCTTTCGTCTCACCATCATGGAAGTGTATCGAAATCTCATCATTTGCTGATAGTTGTGAGACTGTTTTTATTACTTTGTTATCCTTATATGTCACACTAAAGCCTCTATTCATAATAGTAAGTGGATTTAGTGCTTCAAGTGTGCGAATGGTTGAAAGATAAGCTTCTTTTTTATTATTTAATACATTGAACATAGATCTTGTAAGTAAATTTGTAGATTGTTCTAGTTGCTTTTCTAGATACTTTATCGCATTTTTCGGGGAATGCATTTTAATAGCGCCTTCTAGATGCCTATAATCATGCTTTTTTTTCATTAAAAATAGCTGTGTAGATTTTGAAAGTCGCATATCTAAATTGACAATTCTCTCCGTAAAAGGACGATAAAGTCGTTCAGGTGTTGCAAGTGGATAAGCATTTTTTAATTTTTTTAGTCTACTTTTTTCATAATTCAATTTAGAACTAACTATTTGGTGTAAATAAGATTTTCTATTTAAGATATGTTGATAAAGCTCTTGTTGATTTGGAACAGCTAGTTCAGCAGCAGCTGTAGGTGTTGGAGCTCGTAAGTCTGCCACAAAATCTGCGATCGTTGTATCTGTTTCATGTCCTACTGCACTAATAATAGGAATTCGGCTTTCGAAAATTGCCCGAGCAACACTTTCTTCATTAAATGCCCAAAGATCCTCAATGGAGCCTCCACCTCGACCAACAATTAAAACATCACAAAGCATTTGTTCGTTCGCAATCGTAATGTTCTTCACTATGTTTGGAGCAGCTTGGGCACCCTGTACTATTGTCGGATAAATAATTATTTCAGAAAGTGGATATCTTCTAGTTATCGTTGTACAAATATCACGAATTGCTGCACCAGTTGTTGCCGTAAGTACTCCTACTCTGTTTGGGAACTTAGGAATCGGTTGTTTAAACTGTGGATTAAAAAGCCCTTCTTTTTGTAATCGCTCTTTTAATTGGTTAAATGCGACAAAAAGACCGCCCACCCCATCTGGTTCCATCGTCTGAACGTAAAGCTGATAAATGCCCGAAGACTCATAAACATTGACATCACCTCGGATGAATACTTGCATACCTTCCTCAGGCTTAAATTTTAGTTTATTTGCTTGGGCACGAAACATTGCAGCTGTTATTCGTGCTTCATCATCTTTTAACGTAAAATATATATGACCAGATGTATGTATTTTAACATTTGAAAGCTCCCCTTTTACATAAACGTCTCTCAAATGTGGATCTGCATCAAATTTTCTTTTTATATATTTCGTAAGCGCTTTAACGGTTAAATAAGAAGACGTTGTCATATTGAATACGACTCCTTTGCTTTGAATTAGGGTTTTACAGAAGAAAACAATAGAAAGAGGCTGGGACATAAAGGGAAAAGTACAATCTATTTTTAAATATAGATTGTACTTTTTTGATATGCTACCGTTCGTTTCCGATGCAGGCTTCGCTTTCCGCGGGCGAGCGGCGAGCCTCCTCGAGCTTCGCTCTGTGTGGTCTCGCCACTGCTCTCACATCCCGCAGGAGTCTTCGCCCGCCTCTCCAACGAACGACTTTCAAATAAAGTGATGAGCAAATATTTACTATCCTTTGTAGTGCCTACTTGTTCTAAATTTACTTTTGTCCCAGCCTCTATGTACCTAATATTTTACATACTTTCAGTCTACTTGTCCTGTGACAAAGTTTTTTCTGCAGATTGGACTGTGTTAAATAGTAACATCGTAATCGTCATTGGACCTACTCCACGTGGTACTGGAGTGATGTGGGATGCAAGTTTTTCAACTTCTTCAAAATGAACATCACCGATTAATTTATTGTTCTCATCACGGTTAATCCCCACATCAATAACAACAGCACCTGGTTTTACATGCTCTTTCGTTATGAAATTAGGACGACCGACTGCTGCCACTAAAATATCTGCTTGTTTCGTAATAGATGGTAAATCTTTAGTTTTTGAATGAGTATATGTAACGGTTGCATCTTTTTGTAATAGTAATTGTCCCATTGGGTTGCCCACAATATGACTTCTTCCAACGATGACAGCATGCTTCCCAGCGATTTCAATCCCAGTATATTCGAGTAGTTTCATAACGCCATAAGGAGTACATGGTAAGTATGTTTCTTGACCTAACATCATTTTACCAACACTAACTGGTGAGAACCCGTCCACATCCTTTTCTGGAGAAATTGTTGCAATCACTTTATTTTCATCAATATGCTTTGGAAGTGGTAGCTGAACTAAAATGCCGTGGATATCTTTTCGCTCATTTAATGATTGAATATGTTCGAGTAATTCAGCTTCCTTTGTATCTTCTGGTAATTTTATAAGTTCAGAAAAAATGCCAATTGCTTCACAAGATTTTTGTTTATTTCTTACATAAGTTTGTGATGCAGGGTTGTCCCCTACTAATATAACCGCAAGTCCTGGTGTGACACCTTGATTTTTTAGTTGAACAACACGTTCTGCAATTGATTCTCTAATTTTTTGTCCAATTTCTTTACCATTAATGATCGCCATGTCCCTACTCCTTCCATTTCCTATCAGGTTCGTTATTACTTATTATTCAACGAACTTTGAAAGTACTCCGTTTACAAATTTGCTAGATTTTTCATCCCCATAAGTTTTACATAATTCTATTGCCTCGTTAAGAATAACGTTTTTAGGTGTATCATCCATATATAATAATTCATAAAGAGCTAAACGCAGTACAGTTCTCTCAATTTTAGGAAGTCTTGATAATGACCAATTTTCTAATTTTTCTTCTAGAGCTGCATCTATTTCAGATAGCTTTTCTGTTGTTCCGTGAACTAACGATTCAAAGAATTTATCTAACCCTTCATCTTCTAGTACATGACCGATTGCTTCTTTTACTGTTAGGTCTGTATTATCTAACTGAAACAATACTTGCATAGCTTTACTTCGCGCCTCATGTCGTTTCATGCATAAATCTCCTTCTTAGTAACATTAAGTCCTATAATAACATATTTTAGCTATTCACATACAGGTTCAAACTAACATTTCAAAATTCATTCATAACATAGTTTATAAATGTGGATTTAACATGAAAGGAGTATTTAGAAAGCATATTTTCTAAACACTCCTACTTTACATTGTTTATTTAAATACTTGAGCAGCTTTAACAGCTTTTTGCCAGCCCTCATAAAGAGTCGTTCGCACGTTTTCTTCCATTGTTGACTCAAATTTTCTTTCCAAATTCCAATATTGCGCTATTTCTTCTTTACTTTCCCAAAATCCAACTGCTAGACCCGCTAAATATGCTGCTCCTAAGGAAGTTGTTTCATTAATCGCACATTTTTCAACTGGGACATTTAAAATATCTGATTGGAATTGCATGAGAAAATGATTATTAACTGCTCCGCCATCCACTCTTAAGGATTTGAGCTTTATATTTGAATCAGCTTCCATTGCGGATAATACATCCTTTGTTTGGTATGCGAGTGATTCAAGTGTAGCTCGGATAAAATGCTCCTTTTTTGTTCCTCTTGTTAATCCAAATACAGCTCCACGCACTTCACTATCCCAATATGGAGTGCCAAGTCCAACAAAAGCTGGAACAACATAGACACCATCTGTACTTCTTACTCTTGTTGCATAATCTTCACTCTCTGAAGCATTACGAAGCATTCTTAAACCGTCTCGTAACCATTGAATTGCAGAGCCAGCAACAAATATACTTCCTTCTAAAGCATATTCAACTTTTCCATCAATTCCCCATGCAATCGTTGTCAGTAACCCATGATTTGAACGCACTGCATTTTCACCTGTGTTCATGAGCATAAAGCAGCCAGTACCATAAGTATTTTTCACCATCCCTGATTCAAAGCATGCTTGGCCGAATAAGGCAGCCTGTTGATCTCCTGCTATCCCAGCAATAGGTACGCTTGCCCCGAAGAAATGATTTTTAGACACATGACCGTAAATTTCAGATGACGGACGGACTTCTGGAAGCATTGAAGTTGGAACGGTTAAAATCTTTAATAATTCCTCATCCCATTTTAAGTCGTGGATGTTAAACATTAATGTTCTAGATGCATTAGAGTAATCTGTTACATGAACTTGACCTTCTGTAAGTTTCCAAATAATCCATGTATCAATAGTGCCAAAAAGCAACTCGCCTTTCTCTGCTTTTTCTCTAGCTCCTTCTACATGATCTAATATCCATTTTACCTTCGTACCTGAAAAATAAGCGTCAATTAATAAACCTGTTTTTTCACGAAATAAGCTTTCATGTCCACCTTCAATAAGGTCATTACAAATAGCTGCTGTTTGTCTTGATTGCCAAACGATCGCATTATATATTGGTTCACCTGTTGTTTTGTCCCATACGACAGTTGTTTCTCTTTGATTTGTTATTCCAATTCCAGCTATTTGCTCAGGCTTTATATTTTTTTCTGATAATACAGTCGCAATTACTGATAATATAGAACTCCAAATTTCCTTTGCATTATGCTCTACCCAACCAGACTCAGGAAAGTATTGTTTAAATTCTCTTTGAGAAATGTGAACTACATGACCATCATGATCAAATAAAACCGCACGAGAACTTGTTGTTCCTTGATCTAAGGATAAAATATATTTGTCCATACTTATGCCCCCATTTAAAAGAAATACTTCACTATTTTAAACTAAATAATTCGTCTTTAGGTATAAATATTCCTAGCTGTTGTGTATTACAATTATGAAAATTGCCTATTTTATTTATTTTTCTTACAAAACAGTAGACAAAGTTAATTATTTCATGTATATTTTAGAGACTAATTAAATTTATTCATTATCTAAGAATTCACATGTTACAAAAAGTAATCGTGAAAGCTCGATACTTTTTGTAATGTGTGAATTTTTTTTAGAATGAAAGCACAATTTAATTATGTAATAATTTTTATGGAGGTCTTTTAAAATGACTCAAGGTACAGTAAAATGGTTTAACTCAGAAAAAGGTTTTGGATTTATCGAAGTTGAAGGTGGAAACGATGTATTCGTACACTTCTCTGCAATCCAAGGCGACGGTTTCAAAACTCTTGAAGAAGGTCAAAAAGTAGAATTTGACGTTGAAGAAGGTAACCGTGGACCACAAGCTACTAACGTAGTTAAACTTTAATTCATCAATTAATGAATTAACCAATATAAAACCGACTTGAAGTATTCTTTACTTCTTGTCGGTTTTATTTTTTTGAAATAATTACCCTACCTTTGTTTTAAGAAATTAAAAAACTCTTCCTTCGAAGATGAAGGAAGAGAAAAAATAAAAGCTATTCTTGGTCTTTTGACGTTTCAAATTGAATCGCCGTAATATGAACATTCACTTCATTGGTATCAATTGATGTCATATTATAAATTGCTTGTCTAATTGCCGTTTGCACATCTTTTGCAACCTTTGGTATTGAAAATCCGTATTTCACAGAACAAAAAACATCAATGATAATATCGCCATCATCTGATAAAGTCGCTTTTACCCCTTTTGAATGAACTTTCTTTCCGAAACGTTCTGCGACTCCAGAAGCAAAATTACCTCTTGTTGCAAATACACCTTCTACTTCAGTAGTAGCAATACCTGCAATAACTTCAATTACTTCAGGAGCTACTTCAATTTGACCAAGTTCTTCTTTACCAGAAGGAGTTGGTTGCACGAAAGTCTTCGCCACTTTCTCAGCCATCTTCTTCATCCTCTCTTTCTTTAGTAAAACTTTATATCGTTTTACTACTCGATGAATCTTATTATTTTTAATTATACAACATTTTATCTTACGTTGCTTGTCAAAGGACCGACCTGAAAATAATTTTGTTTATAATTTCCATATTAATTCATCAAAAAAGTGTAGGCAAGTGGAAGGTTCCAACTCGCCTACACTACTTTTTATTTTGTTACTGTTTCTTTTTTTGTATTTAAGATGTCATTTTCTTCAAGGAATTTTGTATTAAATTTCCCTGATTTAAATACATCATTGTTCATTAATGCTGAATGGAATGGGATTGTTGTATGGATACCAGGACCCTCTACAACAAATTCACTTAATGCACGATTCATACGAGCAATCGCCTCTTCGCGTGTGTCAGCATGTACAATAAGCTTTGCAACCATAGAATCGTAATACGGTGGGATTGTATATCCAGCATAAACTGCAGAATCAATGCGCACTCCGTATCCACCAGGAGTAATATAAGAATCTACAGTACCCGCAGATGGCATAAAGTTTTTGAAGGCGTTTTCAGCATTTATACGGCATTCAATCGCCCATCCATTAATTTTAATATCCTCTTGTTTGAACGGAAGTGGCTCTCCAGATGCAATTTTCAGCTGTTGTTGAACTAAATCAACGCCTGTAATCATCTCAGTAACTGGATGCTCCACTTGGATTCGTGTATTCATCTCCATGAAATAAAATTTATCTGCTTGATAATCGTAGATAAATTCTATTGTACCTGCACCTTCATAATCACATGCTAAAGCTGCTTTAACTGCCGCTTCACCCATTTCAGCACGGCGCTCAGCCGATAAAGCTGGTGATGGTGCTTCTTCAACTAATTTTTGCATACGTCGTTGTACAGTACAATCTCGTTCACCTAAGTGAACAACGTTTCCATGAGAATCTGCTAAAACTTGGATTTCACAGTGACGGAAATATTCGATGAACTTTTCTAAATAGACACCTGGATTACCAAATGCTGCTGCCGCTTCTTTTTGAGTAATTTCGATACCTTTAACAAGATCTTCTTCTGTACGTGCAACGCGAATCCCTTTACCGCCACCACCAGCTGTCGCTTTAATGATGACAGGATAGC
Organism: Ureibacillus massiliensis 4400831 = CIP 108448 = CCUG 49529; assembly: GCF_000772965.1. GTDB lineage: Bacteria > Bacillota > Bacilli > Bacillales_A > Planococcaceae > Ureibacillus > Ureibacillus massiliensis. Next base: position 38,596 of record NZ_JPVQ01000006.1, read on the forward strand.
CAATTTCACTTGCCCATTTCTTTCCTGTTTCAATATCTGGAACAATGCCTGTACCAGGAACAAGTGGTACCCCTGCTTCTTCCATTGATGAACGAGCTACGTCTTTTATACCCATAATTTTAATAGAGTCAGAAGATGGCCCAATAAATTTAATGCCTGCGTTTTCACACGCCTCTGCGAAATCAGCATTTTCTGCAAGGAAGCCATAGCCAGGGTGAATTCCGTCAACGCCCGTTTTTTGAGCTACTCCAAGCACAGCTGGGAAGCTTAAATAAGAGTCTTTTGATAATTTTGGACCTATACAATAAGCCTCATCTGCTAATTTAACGTGTAAAGCTTCTTTATCAGCTTCTGAATATACAGCAACTGTTTGAATACCTAGTTCTTTACAAGCACGAATAATACGTACTGCAATTTCACCACGGTTTGCGATTAATACTTTTTTTAACATGTCGGGCACCCCTTACTCAGGTTTCACTAAGAATAGTGGTTGACCGTATTCAACTAATTGGCCATCTTTTACAAGTATTTCAACGATTTCACCTTTAACTTCAGCTTCAATTTCATTAAATAATTTCATCGCTTCTACGATACAAACGATTGTTTCATCAGAAACTTTATCTCCTACTTTTACATATGGTGGAGCATCTGGTGATGGGGCTTGATAGAATGTACCAACCATTGGTGATGTAATCTTATGTAATGATTCATCAGCAGTAGAAGTTGTTTTTGGTGCTTCTTCAGTTGAAGGAGCCGCTACTTGTACAGGTTGTGCTACTGGAGCTTGTACAGGTGCAGTTTGTGCAACCGCTTCTTGAGCAACCGGAGCTGCCGCTTCTTTTTTAGGAGTTATTACTTCTGTAACAACACCATTTGATTTTTTTAATTTAATTTTTGCGCCATCATTTTCATAAACAAATTCTTCAATCGATGATGCATCTACTAATTTAATAATTTCACGTAATTCTTGAACTTTAAACAAAGTAAACACCCCTCTTGTTATTTTAACTACAATTACCATTTTATATTTTTTTCATTGATTTTGAAACAAATAATTTTAGTTTTTATATGAATAACATAAAAAACAGTGCTTATACATTGTTTCTAAGCACTGTTCTTTACTTTTATACGTCAATTTCTGTTATAAAATATTATTCTATCAATAATAACTTGTCTGTGGATTTACAGAAACTTCTTGCACTTCCTCAAGCTCAGATCTCACTTTAAAGATTATTTCATTTGCTTGTTGAGTTGTTAGTTCATCTGTTAATACAGTCACTTGTGCTTTCTCACCTTCAATTCGAACTAACGCATCAGAGTATCCAAGTGATTTAATGACCATTTCAAGCATGGCTTCTGAGGACTCTTGTTTAATAAGTGCGTTCATTTCATTGAATGCTTCATTTTTCTCTTCTGCAGTGTATTCAGCTGATGCCATTTTTTGTGTTAATTGATCTCTTAATTGACTACGTTCATTACTAATTTCCATTCGCATTTCATCGAATAGATAGCTTTCAGTTGTTGTAGCTGTGCTCGTCACTCCATCAACACCCATTAATGATGTTTCTTCAAGAGTATCTTCTGTGAATAACGTTGTTAAATTCACATCACGATTACCTTCAAATACATAATAAACTGAAATGACAGCAGCTAAACTAAATAGTGTTAGTAGCCATACGGTTCTTCTTTTTACCTTCATTGTTCATCTCCTTTACTCTCCATAGGTACAATCATGATTCTGTGAGTAGGCAATTGCATTACTCTACTAATTGTTTCCAAAAGTTGATTTTTGATGGCTGGGTCAGAAGCCCCTTCCGATACGATGAGCATGCCTGATACGATTTTTTCACCAGTGCTTGAAGTAAAGTAATCATTGAGCAAATTGCTTGTTTCAGGAATTTCTTCATCGTAATGAAAATACACCTTTACTTGTCCCACGCCTCTAATTTGCTTTAAAGTTTGCTCTAGCTTTCCTTCAGCTGATGATGTAACACTCTGCTCATCTTTTGGATCATTAAACGTTGAAGAAATGTACGCAATGAACGCAATTAGGGCGATGGGTATTAATATTAGATTTGTCTTTGACTTTGTCCATTTCTTTTCCACGTCACGTCCTATGCGGCCCCCTTTCTTAACGTTTCATCACATTGTATGATGCTTGACCACTGTCTATGCTTTATAGATTTAGGAAATCTAACATAGTTGTTAAAAAAATTATTAAAGTTGCTAGCTTAATATAAATAATGAAGTCCTTATCATCCGTCAAAAGTAGTAAACACTTGCCTATTAAAATAATCGCAACTAGTTTTATCAAAAGCTTTTCCCCACCCCAAGCTGTGTCATGACCATTAAAATCAGCCAGATAAATACAAATGCGATTCCTAAAAGAAATGCTACAGCACATAAAACTAAGAGTGATTTACCAACATCGTCTACCAGTCCACTTACAGTACCACTTGTAAAAGGTTCAATAATTGCTGCTAATAATTTAAAGGTCATTGCATGAATGAGTAATTTTCCAGCCGGATAAAATGCCGCTACCCAAAAAGCAGTCATTGCACTAAATCCAGCTACCGTGGTTGCAGTAGATTGATATTTATGGAAAATGGAAAAACCTTGTACAATCAGAGAGCCTACTATTGGAATTGTTTGCTCAATTACTTTCTTAACAGGATCCGCAATTGCTTTATCAATTGTAAAGAATGCAACTCCAGTAAATGAAAGCACAGTTACGATTGCTAAAACTGAAGCTGTAATTAATGTCATGACGGTGCCCCTAATTAAATCAGAGGCTTTTCCAAAAGACATATCTCCAATAAACTTTGTACAAAAATCAAGGATAAGTGCAACGGATACAGCTGGAATTAATATTCGGTCACATAGTAGAATAAGTAGTTCAAAAATAAAGAAAATAATAGGACTCCATGCAATAAATGAAAATACTGAATTTAAAATAACTAGTAATGACATGATGATTGGATATAAAGCTAAAAAGAAGTTTGAAAATATCCCAGATAGTTGGGTCATTAATGAAAATGCATCCATAACAGTTTGTCCTAAAGTTAAAACGAGTACGACGATAAACATCGTGTCACTCCACTTTTTAAATTTAGGCACAAAGGCTTCAATGGCTAAAAACACAACCGTATACGTTACGATTAGAAATATTGATTTCCCTGCAATAATCAGAGGATCCGTAAAAACGTTTAGTATTTCATTCATTATGCAAGCCCCTTATTGAAGCTTTTCTAAAATTGAAGAGAATTTTGATAGTACATCTGCAAATTCACCAATCCAGTAGGTTAATAACACAATTCTTACTGCTATCATTACAAGCTCTCCAATAGCTTCGTATTCCTGTTCCTCAAACATTGAGTGAATTAAAGAACCTATTTGATAAAACAATGCAGAATACACAAGTTGTGAAATGTAAGGCACTGAGTGTACATATGATAGGAGTTTCTCTATAAATGGAATCACAAGCATCGACAACAGAAAATGTAGTAGTATGAAAAAAAAGATGATGGCGATTAATGTGTGTAGTTTTTCGAACGAATCTCTAATTAATATTAAAACTAAAATTAAAATGACGGCATAAAATACAAATATCATAATCTACCTAATTTAAATTAAGCCATTGGAAGAATGTTAATATATCACCAAAGAACAGACGCAAAAATCGAATTAGTTCTGCAGTTATATATAAATATGCTATGAAATATAAGAAGAATGAAAATTCCTTTTTGCCGATTTGCTCGAAAAAGACATGAAGTAAAGCAATGACTAAACCTACTCCAGCTACTCGCAAAACGTCTTGTAACTCCATTAGGACGCCTCCTTGTGTAACGCAGTATATGAGCTTGGTCCATTAAATAGACCTACTTCTATCTAATTAAAAAAGCCATCTATATTGGATAGATGACTTACAATGTAATTTATTAATATTTGTCCTAAAAAATGCAGGATAAAATGAAAAAAGCTAACTCGAAAAATCGAGTTAGCTAAAAATGATTAAGCACGAGATACATATGAACCATCAGTTGTATTGATAATTAATTTATCTCCTTCGTTAACGAAGAATGGTACTTGCACAACAAGACCTGTTTCCATAACAGCTGGTTTTGATCCACCAGAAGCAGTATCACCTTTAATACCTGGTTCTGTTTCTTTTACTTCTAGAACAACTGTATTTGGTAATTCAACACCTAGCATTTCACCTTGATATGATTGAATATAAACTTCCATATTTTCAAGAAGGTATTTTAATTCCTCTTCAATTTGAACTGCTGATAGCTCCGTTTGCTCGTATGATTCCATATCCATAAATACATGTGAATCACCTTGAGCATATAAGTATTGCATTTTACGGTTATCAATTTGTGCTTTTTCTACTTTTTCACCTGCACGGAAAGTTTTTTCTGTCACGTTACCATTACGAAGGTTACGTAGTTTTGAACGTACAAATGCTGCACCTTTCCCTGGTTTAACGTGTTGGAAATCCATTACACGGTATAATTGGCCATCAATCATAATTGTTAGACCAGTACGAAAATCGTTTACTGAAATCATGAATACTCCTCCATTATAAAATGATTAGTTCTTTTTTCGAATGAGTTAGTCTTTCGTTACCTGACTCTGTAATTAGTATATCGTCTTCAATTCGTACGCCACCAATTCCAGGTAGGTAAACGCCCGGCTCAATCGTAACGACCATATTTGGTTTTAAAATTGTATCAGAGCGGAATGAAAGAGCAGGTCCTTCATGAATTTCTAATCCAATACCATGACCTGTAGAATGACCAAATGCTTCACCATAACCTTTAGACGTTAAATAATCGCGAGCAACGGCATCAGCTTCTTTACCGCTCATGCCTGGCCCCACTTTTTCTAATGTTAACATTTGTGACTCTAACACTGTTTCATACACTTCTATTAATTGTTGTGATGGATTCCCAACAGCAATCGTACGTGTTATATCTGAAACGTACCCATTATATATTGCACCAAAATCAAGTGTTACGAAATCGCCCTTTTCTATCACCTTATCTGTTGCAACTCCGTGCGGTAAAGCACTACGAGTTCCACTGGCAACAATTGTATCAAAGGATGTAGAAGTAGCGCCTTGTTTTCTCATGAAAAATTCAAGTTCATTCGAAACTTCAAGCTCCGTTACTCCGGGCTTGATAAAATTTAAAATGTGAGTAAAAGCGTTATCTGCAATTTCACATGCAACCTTAATAATATTAATCTCTTCGTTTGTCTTTATCAAGCGAATTTTTTCAATTAAACCAGAAAGCGGTATTAAATCCGCTTGAATTTTCGCTTGAAATTCCTCAAATAAACTATAAGTTACCGTATCTTTTTCAAAACCTAATGATTTTATACCCATCTCCACCACTTGGTCTGCTACTTCATCGATTATTTGTTTTTTATGCTGTACAATACGAAAATCTATAATTTGTTTTTTCGCTTGCTCCATATATCGAAAATCTGTAATAAATACTGCATCATTTTTAGAAACAATAGCTATTCCAGCAGTCCCAGTAAAACCCGTGATGTAGCGACGGTTATGCTCGTTTGTAATAATTAAAGCATCAACATTTTGCTCTTCCAATGATTTACGTAACTTGTCTAATTTCGTCATTCTAAAGTTCCCCCTTTATTGCTCTAAAAATTTTCTTAGAGCGAGATCATATCCAATAGTTCCTAAACCACAAATTTGACCGACACATTCTGCCGCTAACAAGGAAGTATGTCGGAATGGTTCTCTTTTATGTATGTTTGAAATGTGTACTTCAATAACAGGAACTTTTACACTCGCAATAGCATCCCGAAGCGCAACACTCGTATGCGTATAAGCACCAGGATTAAAAACGATACCGTCAATCCCAGTGTCTTCCGCCTCATGAATCCAGTCAATCAACTCTCCTTCATGATTAGACTGTCTAAAATCTAATGTTGCATGAAATTTATTGGAAAGCTGTAGTAATCTTTGTTTAATGTCTTCTAACGTTTCTTTGCCGTAAATTTCTGGCTCTCTTTTTCCTAATCGATTTAGATTAGGCCCATTTAGCACTAAAAGCTTCACTAAGGTTCCCCATTTCGCCAATATTTACTATTTATTTTATCACAGAGTCCTTATAGGGCAACTTATTTTGACGTTCATTCTCATTCGCTTGGTAGTGAAAGCTGGCCGTTTCAAAAACAAATCTAGCAGCGACGATAACAGTAATAATGAATGGAACTGATAATTTTGTAAACGATTCTAGCTCTGCTGGTAATCCATATATTGCCCATTCGGTTAATAATGCAAAGACGCCACCTATTACCAATGAAGAAAAGAATGCAGGAACAAAGGATACATACTGCATGATTAAATAAAAAATAAGAATAATAACGAATAAAAAAATAGCTAGGAAAATCCATTGTACTAGTGGATGACTATCCTGTAAGATGCCATAACGAGTGGTATAATCCAATGGGTTCCATTGGATAAATTTAAAAAAGGATAATCCAGATAGTGCAAAGGTTAAAAAAATGGAAGCGGCAATGCTTGTTAATAATGCTAATTTCAACATGAAAAACACCTCATTTTTTTCTTTTAGTTTCACCCAAACTAAAATTTAGTATGCGTATAGTAGTGCATTTCGATAAAATTTAGTACAATGAGATAGTTACTATATTTAGAATCTAGTAGAGAGTGGTGTACATAACTTGAGTAATAAAACACCTGTATATGGAGGACAAGCACTTTTAGAAGGTGTTATGTTCGGCGGAAAAGATCATTCTGTTACAGCGGTTCGTCGTAAAGATGAGTCTATTGAATATTTTTATGCGAAAAAGGAAAAAAAGCCCTTACTTCAAAAACTTAAGAAGGTTCCTTTTTTAAGAGGGAATGTCGCTTTAATTGAATCGGCTGGATTAGGGGCTCGACATATGCAATTTTCTGGTGATCGTTACGATGTAATGCCAGGCGAAGAGGAAGAACAAGGCCCAGAAATGTCAAAGCTTCAAATGATACTAGGCGTTGCAGTTGTTGGGGTCCTATCATTTTTATTCGGTAAATTTGTATTTACATTAGTTCCGGTATTTCTTGCCGAATTGTTTTCACCGTGGATACCAGATAAGACAGGGCAAATCTTACTTGAAACATTGTTTAAGCTTATTTTGCTATTCGGCTATCTATATTTTATCTCCATGATGCCGATTATTAAGCGCGTTTTCCAATACCATGGATCAGAACATAAGGTCATTAATTGTTATGAAGCAGGCTTAGAATTAACTGTTGAGAATGTACAAAAGCAATCGCGTCTACATTATCGATGTGGATCTAGTTTTATCTTATTTACGGTTGTTGTCGGGATGTTCGTTTATTTCTTATTCCCAACAGATCCACTATGGTTACGCGTATTAATTCGTATTTTGTTAATTCCAGTAGTAATTGGTATTTCCTTTGAAGTTCTTCAAGGTACAAATGCATTAAGAAACATACCGGTTTTAAAATATTTAGGTTACCCTGGACTATGGCTGCAGTTATTAACGACAAAAGAGCCTAAAGATGATATGGTTGAAGTAGCTATTTGTTCATTCAAAAAACTACACGAAGTAGAAAAAAATCCTGAAATCGCAAAAGAATTAGCACACGACTAACAATATCGAGAGATTGGCAAACCGCCAGTCTCTCTTTTTTAATTATTTTCAAAATTCCATTTACAATTTCCGACAAATTCGATAAGATTTCGATATTACACTAAAGGGGATCTCATTATGGAATTGGATTTATTTACCTGTATTATTCTTGTGTTTTTTGGATTAATTAGTTCATTTATCAATGCAACCGTTGGTGGAGGTGGGTTAATTTCATTACCTGCTTTACTATCATTAGGACTCCCCCCTTCAACAGCGATTGCAACGAATAAATTAGCAGCTACTATGGGGAATCTAACGAGCACATTAACATTCTTTAAAGCTGGGAAAGTAGATGTAAAGCTGATGGGGCCTATTGTTCCATTTGTATTCGCATTTTCCATGCTAGGGGCATTTACTGTTCATTTATTGGACTCAGAGATTTTAAAGCCTTTGATTATTATCATGTTAGTAGTCGTCTTAGTATACACTTTGTTAAATAAAAACTGGGGTAGTGTTGAAGATAGAAAGGCTATTAATTGGAAAACAGGGACCTTATTTTTTGGGGGTCTAATACTTTTAGGATTTTATGACGGCTTTTTTGGACCAGGTACAGGTTCTTTTATGATATTTGCTTTTTTATTAATGGGATTTGATTTTTTACAGGCAGCAGGAAATGCAAAGTTATTAAACTTTACAAGCAATATTTCCGCGCTTATCATGTTTATCTTTCTCGGGGAAGTATTGTTCTTATATGGCATCATCATGGGGATATCCATGATGATAGGGGCATTCATCGGTACAAAATTTGCTCTAAAAAGAGGAACGACATTTGTACGAATTTTATTTATTGTAATGACCGTTGTACTAATTGCGAAGAATACATACGATTATTTTTTCGGTTAATGAAAGAAACCGGGGCTGACCAATTTAGGTCTGCCCCGGTTTTATATTTTATTAAGTTTAAATTAATGAAGAATAAGGAACTTCTTCAATACGGCTTCTCTTTCGATTATAATCCGCATTTTAGCTGTGCCCCACAGCTTGTACAAGTGTTACATCCACCTAACTCTTCTACTGTGCCTTGACGACATACTGGGCATGTATTACCAACCTCTGATCCAATTGTTACATTTGTTGTTTCTAGAGGTGCAATCGTGTCCACTAATACTACTGGTTGTTTCTCATGAACTTTTTCTTCTAAAACTTCATCAAATGCTAATTGTTCGTCGTGTGACGATTCTGCTTTTAATGTTAATACTTGTGAATCACGGCTTCCATCAACGTAAACCGTTCCACCTTTTGCTCCACCTTTGTATAGGCGTTCATAGACCTTTTGAACTTGTTCAACCGTATACCCTTTAGGAGCATTTACTGTTTTAGAAATTGAAGAGTCGACCCAACGTTGGATCACACATTGTACATCAGCATGCGCTTCTGGTGTTAATTCCATGGATGAAATAAACCAATTAGGTAGATTATGTTCATCTGCTTCTGGATGCTGTTCTAAGTACTCTTGAACGATTTCAGCTTTCACTTCAATAAATTTACCTAAACGTCCTGAACGATAATATGTGAATGAGAAGTAAGGCTCTAATCCTGTTGCCACTCCAACCATTGTTCCAGTAGATCCTGTTGGTGCTACAGTTAATAAGTGAGAATTACGAATTCCCTTCTCTAACACACCTTGACGAACGTGTTCAGGCATTTTACTCATATATCCAGTATTAATGAACGATTGTCTTAAACGGTTTGTTTCCTCTTCAGTTTCACCTTCTAAGAATGGGAAACTGCCACGTTCTTGTCCAAGTTCAATGGATGTTTCATAAGCGGTAATCGCAATTGTTTCAAAGATTTTATCAACAAGCTTGTTACCCTCTTCTGAACCGTATTCTTTTTCACAATAAATAAGTAAGTCAGCAAGACCCATAACCCCTAGTCCAACACGACGCTCACCTAATGCTTGCTTACGGTTTTGTTCTAAGAAATAAGGTGTAGCATCGATGACGTTATCTTGCATACGAACCCCTACACGTACAGTTTCTTTTAACGCTTCATAATCAATTGCTTTTTGCTCTTTAATCGCAAATTGAGCTAAATTAACAGCTGCAAGATTACATACTGAAAACGGTGCAAGAGGTTGTTCTCCACATGGATTTGTTGCTACGACTTTTTGACCATATGCACGAGCATTTGTCATGTCGTTGGCATTATCAATAAAGAAGATACCTGGTTCTGCAGCGTAAGTTGCACAAACATTGATTAAATTCCAAAGTTCACGCGCACGAATTTTACGATATGTGCGTACACGATAGCCCATTTTCTCCCATTCTCTAACATCCCCTACTTCATGCCATTTCTCATTGTAAATAGCCATCTCTTCAGGTGTATAGTTAGCTACATCTGGGAAACGAAGTTCATAGTCCTCATCATTTTCTACAGCGGCCATAAAATCTTTCGTTAAAGTAACCGAAATATTAGCACCAGTTAAAAACTCAGGGTTATGAACAGAATATGTCCCACCATCGCGAAGCTTTTGCGCTGCATCTTTAATAATGGCTTCATTAAAGCCGCCATACCCTGGAATATTTTTATAATTAACAATACCTTGATACATTGCCTCTTCTTGAGCAGTTAAAGGTTTGAAATTTAATTTTTCTTTTGCTAGACGGCTAATGACTTCATCTTCCGTATTTTCAATTAAATAACGTAAAATGCGTGGATTTTGCATTTTTGAAATGATAAATTCCACAATATCAGGATGCCAATCTGCAAGCATAATCATTTGAGCACCGCGTCTTGATCCACCTTGTTCAACAAGATGTGTTAATTTAGCAATGTCATCAAGCCATGATACAGAACCGCTTGATTTACCATTTACTCCACGAGCTAATGTGTTTCGTGGACGAAGAGTTGAACCATTTGTTCCTACCCCGCCACCACGGCTCATAATCTCCATTACTTGCTTGCGGTGATCACTAATTCCTTCACGACTATCGGCAACAAAAGGCATTACATAACAGTTGAAGAATGTTACGTCCGTTTGAGAACCTGCACCATATAGTACACGACCTGCAGGAACGAATTTTAATGACACTAGTTGCTCATAGAACTTTTGGAACCATTTTTCGCGATCTTCTTCCGTTTTTTCAACAGCAGCAAGACCTGCAGCATTACGTTTTGCAATTTGTTCATAAAATACTTCAAGAGGCTTTTCAATCACGTCTATCGAACGAACAATAACACCTGTTTCTTGTTCTTTCGGATCGTCAAGCACGTGTCGATACTCTTCCTCAATTAGAATTTCTGCTCTTTTCGTAGCAAAGTCAATTGATCGTATAAATCCTAATCCACGAGCTGGGAATTTCGGATCCTCTTTAATTGTTAGTACTACGAAATCACCCGTTTTTAACGTTTTCTTTTCCGTATCCTTAAATGAGTAACGGTCAATCATTACTAATCTTGATACACCTTTATGTGTGATGTGCATATCCGGTGTAATCGAATGTACTTGAGGAAATTTCTCGATGTCTTTGTTCAGTTGATCTATGAGGATGGTTGTTTCTTTTGCGTGTGCCAATACCATCTGCCAGCCTCCCTTTTCTAAGTTCAATATCTAGTAAATTCTTTCTATCTATCATACACAATATATAGTGTTATGTTAACAAAAAAGCACACTAGATGTTGTTGCAATATTTTCTTAGAAAAGATTACCTCATAAAATCTTTCAATGCAAGGGGTTGATTTTTTTAAAAATATTAAAAACCTATAAAATACTAGGATTGGAACTATTAAAAAATTTTTCTAAATATAAACGTACATTCCGGTAATATATTTATTTTCTAAAATTCCATTCATCTGTTAAATATTTAGTTTTTTCTAATTCCTTAACAAAGTCTTTTTGAGAATCTGTTAATTCATAAGGAATGAGTTCAATATTCAAAGCATCCTCAAATCCTTTTTTAAATGCTACAACACATTCTTCTATCGTAATACGACGATCTGCAATTCTGTTAATCGCAACTGCTTTTTCTGGAAGCTTAGTACGCATTTTTTCTTTTGCTTCCTCGGATGGAAATTTAAAAACAGAAAGCAACTTATCTTCATCAAGGTCTAGTAATATCGCACCATGCTGTAAAATGACACCTTTTTGTCGAGTTTGAGCACTTCCTGCAACTTTCTTCCCTTCGACAACAAGTTCATACCAACTCGGAGCATCAAAGCATACCGCACTTTTTGGTTTCTTTAAATCTAATAGTTTTTCCTCACTATCAGGTACACTAAAATAAGCATTTAATCCTAAATTTTGAAAACCTAATAATAAACCTTCGCTTAAAACACGATAGGCTTCCGTTACTGTAGCAGGCATGTCAGGATATTGTTCGGTTACAATAACACTATAAGTTAATTCGTGTTCATGCAAAACTGCACGCCCACCTGTTGGACGTCGTACAAAACCAATTTTTTGAGCCTTCAATTTATCAAAATCTATTTCCTTTTCTGCTCTTTGAAAATATCCGACAGATAGTGTAGCAGGATTCCATTCATAAAATCGAATGACTGGAGGTATTTCTCCTCTACTATGTAAATCTAACAATGCTTCATCTAATGCCATATTATAAGATGGACTACAAGGTCCTGAATTGATAAAGTACCACTTTGTTTTCATATTCCCATCTCCTCACAATGTATATCATTTTATCAAACTCATTGGACGAACGCCACTTTCTCTTTTATAATGGATTATGTAGAATGAAAGGAGAAAACATGCAGTGAACGTTCTTTATACTATCGCGATTATACTAGTTCTTATTATCATTTATGTACTAGTTAATACTTTCCGCTTAAAAAAATCTGTAACAAATTTATCTCAAGAACAATTTATCCAAGGCTATCGAAAAGCCCAATTGATTGACGTACGTGAGACAAAAGAGTTTGATTCTGGACACATACTTGGTGCTAGAAACATCCCATCTACACAGCTTCGTCAACGTTACAAAGAGATTCGTCCTGACTTACCAGTATACTTGTACTGTCAAAATTCAGGTCGTAGCGCACGAGCTGCCCTTTTCTTAAAGAAAAAAGGATATAATCAACTATACCAACTTCAAGGCGGCTTCAAAACTTGGACAGGTAAAGTAAAGACAAAGGCGTAATAAATTCTACGCCCGTATCTATCATTGACTTGTATCAATGCTGGTAATCATAGATACAAGTCAATTTTTGTCAATACATAGTTAAATGTAAAATTTTTATTAAAATTTTACTCAAACTTCGCAGACTGAAATCGACAAATAAGCCTTGATATAGTTAGGCAGACCGTCAATCCATTGCTGTAGTTGACTTTTGATTATTTTTTGAATCGTTTTATTCGTCTTTTTTAAGGCATCTTCAAGAAGCTCGATTAATTGCTGTAATGCGACAGCCCAATCCAGTTCGTTCACTTCATCACATAGCTCATAAAAAATGCCACCTAGTGTTCGTTGATCGTTATGGCAACGATTCTGCCAGGACAAAACGATGTATCTCGAAAACACAATCGTTGTGTGGCTAATAAGTAAATCATATGACATGCCTTGAAATTCTTTTTGAAGGCGTAAGAGGGATTTAGTCGTCTTGAAAAAGACCTCAATATCCCAGCGCATACCATAAATACGGACGATTTCTTGTTCAGAAAGCGTACAATCCGTGCTGAGAATCGCAAGCCATTCGCTCTTTTTATTGCGGTTTTGAATAAATACGACTTTTACTTGAACGCCATTTGCCATGGTTGTTTGAATCGATCGCATGATGCCTTTCTTGCCAGAAACAGGTGCGGCAACCTTATATAGTTCCTTCAGAGATAGCTTTTTATTGTTCACCAAATAGCGTTGGTTCGTTGCCTTTACCATGCCAATGACGTCAAGACCGAGTTCAACGATTGATTGGATAAGAGGTTGTTGCGTAAACCACGTATCCAGTAACACATAGTCAGCCGATACACCTGCTTGTAATGCTCGTTCAAGCATACCTGGGATGACGGTTGGAGCAGATTCTAATGCTTCGACACGACGTTTATAGCCAGAAGAACGCTTATCAATATTCTCAGAAATTCCGTTGATTTGCGCCTTTTTTGAACTTAGTAATGTGAAGTCTAGTGGCATAAATGTAAAGCCATCGGACCAACCCAATGTAAGCATGCGAAATCCTTTATAAAAGCGTTTTGTTAAGGAGGAATGATCCATACAACGCGCAAGAAGCTCCACCTTTTTACTGCGGTTACGGTCGAACATAGAATCGTCTATGATGAATACCTTTGGACGTTTTGTATCCGTCAGCTGCTCCACCTTTTGAATGGCGTGCACACTTAAATACGTTAAAAAGCGACGCCATGCAAACTTGGAATGATTCAAGAAACGATAAACAGAATCTTTGGCAGGGTAACGGTCTCCCTTCTTTGAATTTAAAAGGGTGAACCAGCTCTTATGATGAAAGATTAAACAAAAAACAAGCTGAAACAAATAGGAAGTTGTAAAGCCAAACTTCTTCGTAATGCCAGCTTTACGAAGGTGCTTTACGATTTCTAATTCACGAAATACCGATTTTAATTCTTTTGGCAGTTGATTGTTTTGGTCATTATGCTCTATCATAATGGAAGCACCTCTTCTGTTTGGTAGTGTATTCTCGACAAATCCACTATACCAAAGAATGAGGTGTTTTTTGTATCTTAAAAAACTTTGTCAAGGTTTTTATTGAAATCATGAAGAACCTAATAGAGCCAACTATCGAATCTAATTATTTAGGTGCGAAGTTTGAGAATTTTATATTAAAAATTTATTGTGACGTAGATAATAAGTTGCCTAATTTACTTAGTAACTTCCTACTATATTTACCTAAATAAATTTATCACTATATAATAGTAGAAACTCAATTTAAAACTGTAAAAACGACCTAAATGACTAGACTATTTTTTAATAATCTTTTAACATTTTTAATAACCAATTTTGGATGTTTAACCTAAAGAAATCCATGAGAGATACCTCTCACGGATTTTTTATTTATAATCTTTCTTATATCTTAGTATAGGTGTTCTAGCTGCGCGCGTTTCATCTAACCGATTTACAACCGTTGTATGAGGTGCCTCTTGAACGATTGAAGGATTTTCTTCCGCTTCCTTGGCAATCTGTATCATAATGTCACAAAACGCATCCAACGTTTCTTTTGATTCTGTTTCCGTAGGCTCAATCATCATCCCCTCTTCTACATTTAAAGGGAAGTAAATTGTCGGTGGATGATAACCAAAATCAAGCAAACGTTTTGCTATATCTAATGTACGAACGCCTAGTTTCTTTTGACGACGACCTGATAAGACAAATTCATGCTTACAATGACGATTAAACGGTAGGTCAAAATATGGCTCCAAACGGCGCATCATATAATTCGCATTCAATACTGCATATTCTGTTACTTGCCTTAACCCCTCAGGTCCCATTGTACGAATATAAGTATAAGCGCGAACATTAATACCAAAGTTCCCGTAGTATGGCTTTACTCGACCGATAGATTGTGGTCGATTGTAATCGAAATGGAATGTACCATCCTCTAATTTGACTAATACGGGTTTTGGTAAAAATGGTATTAAATCCGCCTTTACTCCAACAGGACCAGATCCTGGACCTCCCCCGCCATGCGGACCAGTAAAGGTTTTGTGTAAATTTAAGTGCACACAATCAAAGCCCATATCCCCAGGTCGCGCTTTACTCATAACAGCATTTAAATTTGCACCATCATAATAAACTTTACCGCCAACTGAATGGATGATTTCAGAAATTTCGAGGATGTTTTCTTCAAATAAACCTAATGTATTTGGATTTGTTAACATTAATGCCGCTGTATCATCTCCAACGACTCGTCGTAAATCCTCTAAATCTACTAATCCATTTTCGTCGGATTTGACAGTAATTGTTTCAAAGCCAGCAACAGCTGCACTTGCAGGATTTGTTCCATGTGCGGAATCTGGAACAATTACTTTATTTCGATGTCCTTCACCATTTGCTTTGTGATAAGCACGAATCATCATCAATGCCGTCCATTCACCATGGGCACCAGCAGCCGGTTGTAACGTAACCTCATCCATTCCTGTAATTTCTTTTAGAGAGCTTTGCAACTCATATAATAATTCAAGAGCACCTTGAACTGTTTCTTCCGCTTGAAGTGGATGAATATTCGCAAATCCAGAAATACGAGCAACATTTTCATTTAATTTCGGATTATATTTCATTGTACAGGAGCCTAATGGATAAAAACCTGAGTCAACCCCATGATTTCTCCGAGAAAGAGCCGTATAATGACGCATAATATCTAATTCTGACACTTCAGGTAATTCAGCTGCTTCCTCTCGTACATAACCTTCTGGCAATAAATCCTCTAACTCCACATCTGGTACATCAAGTTCTGGTAAGCTATAACCAATACGATCTTCATGAATTAACTCAAAAATAAGTGGTTGATTTTCGTTACGCATTGTAAGCCCCCATTTCTGCTACTAATTGATCAATTTCTTCTTTAGTTCGTAATTCAGTAACTGCGATTAATGTATGATTTTCAAGCTCCGGATACACAAGTCCTAAATCATACCCACCGATAATCCCTTTTTCTAGTAACATTTTATTAATTTCAAGAACGGGTTTATTTGTTTTAACAACGATTTCATTAAAATGAGGTCCTTTAAATGGAACTGTGAAACCATTTGATTCAAATGCATTTTTCGCATAGCGGGTTTTTACAATATTTTGTTTTGCCATTTCTTGAACACCTTTTTTCCCAAGAGCAGTCATTGCTACAGAAGCTGCAAGAGCTAGCAATGCTTGGTTTGAGCAAATGTTAGAGGTAGCTTTTTCACGACGGATATGTTGTTCACGAGCTTGTAATGTTAACACAAACCCTCTGCGCCCATCACCGTCTACAGTCTCGCCTACTAATCTACCTGGAACTTTACGCATTAATTTAGTTGTTGTTGCAAAATAGCCACAATAAGGACCACCAAAGCTTTCAGGAATACCGAAAACTTGCGCATCTCCTACTACAATGTCTGCACCAAGCTTTCCAGGAGGTGTTAGCACTCCTAATGCCAATGGATTTGCAGAGACGATAAATAATGCCTTAGCTTCGTGAGCAATTTCTCCAAGCACTTTAATATCTTCTATTTGACCAAAAAAGTTAGGATATTGCACCATTACTGCAGCAGTATTTTCATCAACTAATCTATTTAACTCTGAGATATCTGTTACTCCATTAACTGTAGGGATTGTAACGGTTTCAATAGATTGACCGTAAGCATATGTTGCTACAACATCACGATACTCAGGATGAATCGCTTCAGATACTAATATCTTTTTACGCTTTGTTTGACCTGCTGCAAGCATCCCTGCTTCTGCCAAACTTGTTCCACCATCATACATTGATGAATTTGCTAAATCCATTCCAGTTAGCTCTGCTATCATTGTTTGGAATTCAAAAATCGCTTGCAGCTCACCTTGGGAAATTTCGGGCTGATAAGGTGTATATGCTGTATAAAACTCCGAACGCGAAATAACATGATCTACGATGACAGGTTTATAGTGATTGTAAACACCTGCACCTAAAAACGATATATTCGCTTCTGTATCTTCATTTTTAGAGGCAAGCTGTTTTAATTCTTTTAATAATGCACTTTCTGATTTAGCTGCTTTAATATTATATAGTCCTTTAAATCGTACACTTTCAGGAATATCTGAAAATAACTCACTTATGCTTTCAACACCAATTGTCGCAAGCATTTCTTTTTTATCTTGTTCCGTCATTGGGAGATAACGATGATTCACGTCTCTAACCTCTTTCATCATTTATTTTGAACGTTTATAAAAAGGTGTCTCCACAGTGAGTACCTTCAATTTTTTATTTCTAATTTCGATTTCCAGTTCAGTACCAACAGTTGCAAATTCCACATTAATTAGTGCTAACCCAATGTTACGCTTTGTTAGCGGCGACTGAGTACCCGTTGTTACTTCTCCAATTTCAATACCATTTTTTAAAATTTTATAGCCGTGACGTGGGATGCCTTTATCAATCATTTCAATTCCAACTAATTTTCTTTTTAGGCCATTTTCTTTTTGCTTTAATAAAGCCGCTCTCCCTATAAACTCAGAATTCTTTTGTAATTTCACCACAAATCCCATACCAGCCTCAAGCGGAGTAATATCCTTCGAAAGTTCTTGCCCATACAACGGTAGACAGGCTTCAAATCGAAGAGTATCACGAGCGCCAAGACCACAAGGAAGAATACCCTTCTCTTTACCCGCAGTTAAAATGGCTCCCCACAATTCAACAATTGCTTCTGGTGAACCGTATATTTCAAATCCATCTTCTCCTGTATAACCACTACGTGACAAGAGTACTTCGTGTCCTGAGATTAACACTCCGTTTTGAAACTTGAAGTATTGTATATTCGATAAATTCGTATCTGTTAAAGCTTGAAGTACTTCTTCAGACAGCGGCCCTTGTAACGCGAGCTGTCCATATTCATTCGATCTATTGGTAACTGTTACACTACCTTCAACATGATTCTTTAACCATTCGAAATCCTTATCAATATTTGCAGCGTTCACACATAAAAGATAACAGTATTCTTCTAGTCGATATACCAATAAAT
Source organism: Ureibacillus massiliensis 4400831 = CIP 108448 = CCUG 49529 (assembly GCF_000772965.1). Classification (GTDB taxonomy): domain Bacteria; phylum Bacillota; class Bacilli; order Bacillales_A; family Planococcaceae; genus Ureibacillus; species Ureibacillus massiliensis. Next base: position 56,891 of record NZ_JPVQ01000006.1, read on the forward strand.
CATCTACTACTCCGCCATTTTCATAGCACATTAAATTATATTGGGCACTACCAATTGCTATTTTTGATATATCATTTGTTAATAGCCTTTGAAGAAAATGCACTGCATCTTTTCCTTCAACAATGATTTCGCCCATATGTGACACATCAAAGAGGCCTGCACGGCTTCTTACAGCTTCATGCTCTTCTTTAATTGAAGAAAATTGCACTGGTAACTCCCATCCACCAAAGTCAATCGTCTTACCACCATACTTTGCGTACTCATTAAATAATGGGGTACGTTTTAAAGTTGTCGTCAATACGTCTCCTCCTTGTAAAATCAAGTTATTAATATTCCACTCAATCTTTACATTGGCATTCAAAACAAAAAAGGACAGAAGAATCCCTTGTAATTGAGGGATCCTCTGTCCTTGCACCTGAAAGTTACACCTATAATAAAATTTCTTTCTAATAGGCTTTCCCCTTTGGTGGCTGTATAATGATCAATAAATTGACATTAAGTTATACAGCACTCTCCAGAGACGCGTCCTATACGAGTCTTTTTGCCTGAGAGATTCATAGCTATGCTACTTGCTCCTTCGGCGACGTGTCCTCACGTTCTCTCCCCGTATAATCATCCGCATTATTAATAATTCAAAGTTCAAAATATTTATTTATTGCCTATATCCTAACATTACACCTCTATAGCTGGCAATGTTTTTTTGAAATTAAGCAAAACACGAACTTTTATATTAATTTAACTTTCATTATTCGCCTTGTAGTCTATTTACTTGGAATGCTATATATTCAACAATTTGTTTTAAACTTCTTCCTTCCGTTAATACTCTTATATGCCCTGCTTCGCGATAAAATTTCCTTCTTGTAAAAAATAATTGTTCCAATTCATTTTTTGTTGAACTTTGGACGATTGGGCGATTCTTATCATTTTTAACACGTTTATAAATATCCTCAAAGTTTGCATCCAGAAAAAAAACTAATCCTGTCTTGCGCAAAATTTTTCGATTTTCTTCATTGATCGCGACGCCACCACCTGTCGAAATGATACAAGCTTCATCTCGAAAATTCCTTAAAAATTCAGTCTCAATTTTTCGGAAATGGGCTTCCCCATATTTTTCAAATATTTCAGGTATCGTCATCCCCTGTTGTCGAACAATTTCGCGATCCATGTCGTAATATGGGAGTTTTAGAAAGTAACTCAATCTACGTCCGATTACACTCTTACCACTTCCCATAAAACCGACTAAGTATATTTTACGCATGCTAGCACCTACTTTACTCAAAAAGACTTAATTCCTATTTATTTCTGTTAGTAGGTTTATCGTAGCACGAACATTGACGAATTCCAATGAATTATATATTGAAATTTGCGATTCATACGAACTAACATAGTAAAAAATAAACGTAAGTACTATAAACATGATCATCATACTTATAGGATATATGACTCCACGTTCATTCTTTAAGTATTTGAACAAAAAATGTTCTCTCCTTCACTTCACCATTTAAGAGTATAACTGTTATTGATAATTCATTTTCTACTAATGTAAATTTCAAGTTTTTAATACCTATTAACATCGGTACATGTCCAGTATGATTTACTTGTTTTCTAATTACATTATTAATAGGACTAATTTGAATCGTACTAGAAGAATCTTTATATTTAATGTTCAGTCTAGTTCCATTATTCTCGACAGTGAGATTCTCAACATTTGTTAAATATTTTTGAAAATCATTAACAAAAATTTCCCAAGGGATACTCTCATTTATCATAAAGGTCTGATTTTGTTTGTTCATCCATAAAAAAATAAGAATGATGATTTGTGTTAATAAAATTAACACGACTATCTGGTACAATGCTTCAAGTAATGTATATCCTCCGCCTAAACAACGCTTTCTTGATTGATACAAGCCTTTTCTTCCTCATGATAAAATTCGTATTTCACACATAGTGTATGCCCATCATAATCCCATTGATAAATGATATCCTCTATTAAACTAGAGCCTGAAGTACTCCCCTCAAAAAGAATAATTTTTGCAGCATTATAAGCAACTTCTGCAGCATGTAATTGAACTTTTGCCTTCTCCAATGATTTGTTCATTTTATAGCTAAAGGGAATAATCGTTCCCGCTAAGGTAAAAATAATTAGGACTGTTAATAACGTTTCAGCAAATGAAATTCCTTTTTCATTCAACGATTTTCAACCTACCCTTTTCAATATTTACAATTAATTGCCGATAGCCATCATATGTAAAGAAAACAATACTCCCAAATTCGACAATGTCACCGTTCATATTAAATCGAATCCTTTTTAAATTACTATTTGTATTAAGCTTAATATTTGAAGGAAACTGTTTTTCAAGTAATGGATTGTTATATTCATTTTGAACATATCCTTTGTAAGTCCCATTATCTAAAAATACGATGGTTGTATATACTTCCTTTTCCATCGCAAATGTTTGCATTCTTTGAATATCCAAAGTAACTTGTTGAATAAATTGATCTACGACACTTTTTTCTGAAAGCTTAAAGGTAACATGACTAACGATAGAGCCTATGAGTACAACGATGGACAATACAAGTAAAACTTCAATTAGAGTAAAGCCCTTTTCTTTATATTTCGATTTTATCATCATCAAATTTCATCTGCCCTCGCTACCCAATAACCTATTCGTCATTATTATCCCTAGACGAAATTGCCGTTACTTGTCCATTATGATCAATCTTTACTTGATCACCATTTGGACAGCTTGTCTCCGATTCTTTTAAGTACCCTTCAGCAACTAATTCTTCAACAGATGGGTATTTATTAAAATCGATTTTATAAGCTTCAACCTGTCCTTGAACCATAGTTACAAAGGCATCACAGCCCTTTTCATCAATTGTTGCAAAATGCTTTGTTACATTCGGAATCGTTATAATGATTAGAACGGATATTATTAAAAGTACAATTAGCATCTCAATTAATGTAAAACCACTTTCATTATTTTTCATAAGTTCACTCCTTATTAAATCACTTCAATAATGTTATACATTGGCAGTAATATACTTAAATAGGCTGCAATGATTGACAACGCAATTAGGACAAAGAAGAATGGCTGTACAAGAGATAAACTTATCTTTATAATCGAATGCATTTTCTCATTTAACAAATCACTATAAATCATTAGTTCTCTACCTAAATAACCACTTTTTTCACCATGTTTTATAAACTCATCACATTTTGAAAAGAACAAATCTGAAGATTGGACCACTTGTGAAAGTGAATCACCGTATAACACTCCATGTTTTACTTTCAGTGCAACCTCTTTCAGATACCGATTTAGGTCCTGTTGATGGAGTATTTCTAATGCCTGCTGTAATGACAATCCACCAGCTACTAAACTGCCGACCATTCTGGAAAAATTCATCGTCATGTGTAGTTTAAAGAAATAACTTACGATGGGTAGCCTTAACAACATTTCAATTTGCCTTTTAATTGGACTATTTTTTAAATAAAGAAAAAAGCATATACAAACTATAGTTATTAATAGAGTAAAAGTAAGAAGGACATCCGGAAAATAAAGAAATACCTTCGTCATTGCTAAGCTTGATAGCCCATTTTGAGCCCTTGATTCAATAATTTGTTCAATGTTAGGAAGAAAAAAAGTTCGAAAGGCAACAAAAATTGAAATTAAAAATAATAATAAAATTACAGGATACAGAAGTAACTTACCTAGCTTCTTTTTTGTTTTTTCATTAAACTCCATTTCTTTAGAAATAGCCTTTAATGTTTCAACTAATGTGCCATTCTCTTCTGCAATCTTGATCGAAATTAAGTAGTGTCTTGGAATCGATAAAATGTCAAATAGTTCAATAATATTTCCACCATTCCGTAAATGCTCTTCAATTTTCATTTGCCAGCTTTCAATATTTTTAACGTGATAAGGAAGTAGCATAATGATTGAATCAGCTAGTGTATACCCTTCATCTAACAAAGTGCTCATTCGTTCTAATAAAGATGGAATATTTTCCACACTTTCATTTCTTTTTGCTATAATTCGATTTTTGAGATTAAATACTTGAGTGAACATGTTGTCCATTCACCTCAATTGAATTCCTTTGATAGATTAATGTTTCTTGTTCTGGAAGACAGTATTCTTCCCCTCGCATTGTTGCAGTGATTGCTTCGTACAAATGAATATCGCTCAATATTTCAAATAACGCTTTTCTCTCATCATGATGTCCGATTTGAATAAGACATTGTGCCACTATTCCGATTAAGGATTGTCTAAGCTCCTCTATTGTTATGCCTAAATCCATTAACCGATAAATGCAATTTACTGTATCCTTTGCATGTATGGTGGATAACACAAGATGTCCACTTAATGCGGCTTCAATCGCAATGTTTGCTGTCTCTTGGTCTCTAATTTCACCAATCATAATAACGTCCGGCGAATGTCTTAAAATCGCCTTTAAACCTGCCGCATACGTAACACCGGCTCTTTCATTTACTTGAATTTGCAGTAAATTTTCCTGGCTACTCTCAACAGGATCTTCTAATGAAATAACATGACGTGCTAAAGTATCACTGCAGTAATTGATTAAAGAGTACATAGATGTTGTTTTTCCTGATCCAGTTGCCCCGCAAAATAATAGGAGGCCTTGCCTATTTGAAACGAGATTTAATAATTTTTCAGTTGAGTTTTGATAAAAACAAAGTGAGGAAATTGGATGTGTTGCATTTTGTAGTAACACACGGATTACGAGGCTTTCTTTTTGAAAAACAGAAGGTAATGTAGAAACTCTAAAGGAATATAGTTGATTTTGAACTTCCTTTTGAAAGGAACCACTTTGAGGTTTTCTTTTTTCACTTATATCAAGGGATGATTTGAATTTAAAGTAGGATATCATCCGGTTCCCATGTTCAAAGGGTAAATTTCCGGCATGAAACAATTTACCATATTTCCGAAAGTGAATATTAAAATGATTACTTGTTGGAACTAAATGTATGTCAGAAGCACCAAAGGTTATGGCCTTCATCAAAAGCTGCCCACACTTATTTTCTACGACTGATTCGACGTTCAATATTCCCACCTCTTCAATGTAGTTTCGTGACCGCAAGTGATTTTGAGTTTAGTATAATTTGTAAAATAATTCTTGAAAACCCTTTTTCTCAACATTTTTATTTGAGCTATGATTACCTGTTGAAAATTAAATTTTGAACATTAAAATAATGAGTTTTTGTATTGATTAAGCATATAAATTCTTAATAATTAAAAAATATTCTCAAGTACTCTATCATTTCACAAACAGAAAAGTTAAAATAAATGGAAAGATGCCTTCCTGTTTGAAAGAGGTGATTATTATGAAAAATCATATGAAAGTTTTAAATACTTTAGCGGATGAAACTCGTTTTCAAATTTATGACTTTATACTAAAGCATAAAAAATCATATACTGTGCAAGATATTGCAGACCAATTTAGCATACATCCCAATGTGGCGCGATTACATCTTACAAAATTATGTGAGATTGGCATAGTTCAGTATCAGTTTGAGAAGTCAGGAAAAGGTGGACGACCAGGACGAGTATATAAAGCGTCTGAAGAAGGAATTGTGCTAAGCTTTCCAAAACGAGATGATAATCGTATATTAAAATGGGCATTAAAATCTTTTCAGCTTATGGGGCAAGAAGCCGTTGAAATTATAAAAACTGTAAGCTATGAAGATGGTTTCAATGAAATGACAAATGCACTAAATAAAGAGGCTTCGATGAAACATAGCATCGAATTTGATGACAAGTTACAACTGCTAACAAAATCAGTGTCATTAATTGGTTACATACCATCTGTTATCCAAACAAGTGATGGAAAAAAACTTATGTTTACCATTTATAATTGTCCATTTAAAGAAAATCTATCTGAAAACGAAAATTTAATTTGCACAATTCACGAATCCTTTATTAAAGGTCAGGTGGACGCACTTTTTGAACAGCACGAATTAATACAAATTGACAGTATGATCAATAATTGTGACAATTGTATGTATCAAATAAATTTAAAAGATTAGGTATACTATTAATAATTTCCACTTGATTGTCACAAACTATTGAAAGTATCAGTTTACATTATTGTTCCAAATCATTTATAATAAACCTTGAGATAATTGTGTCGCATGGCAAAAGGAGGGGAATTCTTCATGAGTAACATGTATAAAGTTATGGCTTTCTTTACAGGGATTTTTGCCACTTTCTTCTATCTCGGTGGTATGAACGAGGTTTCGCTATTATTCTTAGGTAATACTGGATTATTCTTATTATTAGGCTTCTTAAACCTTTCTGAAAGAATGTACATGTACATCTTCGGCGCGTATTTAACAGTCTTCTTTGCTGGATTTACGTATTATACTACTTTCATCCACATACCTGGAGGCCATCACTAATATGAATGAACACCGATTGCACTTTGCAATCGGTGTTTTGTTTTTTTAAAACCCATTTAAAAATGGATTCATCTCCATTTCTTCACCTGGTGTTGTGTATGAACCATGTCCCGGATAAATAATGGTATCCTCATCTAAAGTAAGTAATTTATCGTGAATTGACTTTAATAATATTTCTAGTGAACCCTGAAGCAAATCTGTTCTTCCGATACTTCGTTCGAATAACGTATCTCCTACTATGGCAAAACCATCTTCATCAAAAATATACGAAATACTACCTGGTGAATGTCCAGGTGTAAAAACAGCTTTAAATGTAAAACTGCCAATTTCAAACCTTTGCTCCTTACGTATAATATGAGCAGGATCGGGTAATTTAACTATATAATTTGGCAATTCTGCATAGCGACCAGATCCATTTTTCGCTGGATCAGAAAGCCAACTCACTTCTTTTTCATGAATGTAAACTGGGATATTGAATTCTTCTCTTACAGCATCAACTGCACCAATGTGATCAAAATGGGCATGAGTTAAAAAAATTGCTAAAGGCTTATATTGATTCACGCGAATTTCTTTTATTATTTTTGAAGACTCCTCCCCAGGGTCGAAAATAATACATTCTTTATTTTTATTACTTACGATATAACAATTCGTTTGAATTGGCCCTAATGATAATGCTTTTACATTTAACAAAATATATCACCTCTTTCATATTATAACTGTTCTCTCTAGAAAAAATAGCATGAACTGTTCATATAAACGTCACGAATTATTCTCGACAAAACTTATCCATTGCTTTACAATAAAGAAGGAATATTGTTTACCGACATTCATTTTCTGATGTCGAAAGGAGTGTCTATATTAATGAACTTATTAATGGTTATTTTCGCTTTAATCGCTATTTTGTCAGTAGTAAGCGTATTCAACTCTATTAAAAACAAGAATCTTCTTGCTTTAGTATTCGGTGTAGCTTCTGCTGCGATCTTCGGATGGTTTGTGGTAATGACTGTATTACATCAAGGCTATCCACCTGCATTACATTAATATAATGTAAATATAAAAACAAGGTATCTTTGCGGATACCTTGTTTTTTAGTTCATCTAAATCATAATATAAAGTGACGCAGCCATATCGACCGCGTCACTTTCTCTATTTTACAGCTTCTTTTTTCAAATTCCCTGTCTCTTCATCATAAAAACGTAGTAAATCCCCATTTATTATTTTGTCAGAATAATTTAATTCGACTTGTGCACGTTCAATATATGGTTTACAAGCTGCAATATCGATTTCTTCTCCACTTGGTCGCTCATAGCATTTCTCTCCCGCAAAAACATAATCAGATGTTACAAAACGTCCATCACGGAAAATAACAAAATCTTGATGCTCCTCAGAAAATAAGTCTGCACCCAATTGCATATCATTCGAAGTGTTAATACCTAATAAATGTAAAATAGTCGGTCTTAAATCGATTTGCCCAGATGTTTTCTCTATAACCTGCCCATCTCCAGAACCTGGAATATGGATATATAAAGGAACAGATTGAAGTAAAGCACTATCATAATCTGTTATTTCTTCTTTATCCAAATACATCGCCATTGCATTATTATGATTCTCTGAAATTCCATAATGATCACCATACAACACAATGATGGAATTTTCGTATAAACCCTTTTCTTTTAGTTCCTCAAAAAGTACTTTAATTGATTCGTCTAAATAACGGACTGTTTGGAAGTAACGATTTAAAGTTCCAGAATCCGAAGTATATTCTGGGATCATGATATCTTCCTCATCTAAGTAGAATGGATAATGATTCGTTAAAGTAATCATTCGAGAATAAAATGGCTGTGGCATTTCTGTCATCATATCAACTGATTGTTCAAAGAACGGTATATCCTTCAATCCCCAGTTTACAGAATTTTCATCTGATACGGTGTAATCATTCACATCATAAAATTTAGAAATTTTTAACGCATCATACATCACATCACGGTTCCAGAATGAATCATTGTTCGAATGCATTACATTTGTAAAATATCCATTCTTCCCTAATTTTTCCGCCATAGAATTATAGGTATTTCCACCATGAGTGAAAAATACAGCTCCCCTACCTAACCCAAATAATGAATTTTCAACTAAAAACTCTGAATCACTCGTTTTACCTAAACCCGTTTGATGATAAAAGTCATTAAAATAATAAGTGTCTGGATCATTTGTTAGCGAGTTTAAAAACGGCGTTACCTCTTCTCCATTCATTTCGTTATTAATAACAAAACTTTGAAGTGATTCAAGTTGAACTAATATTACATTACGACCTTTATATTTACCAAACATTTCACTATTCACCGATGCTTGATTTGCTTGAACATAGTTATCAATTTCAACTAGTTCACTTCCATCTGCTAAGGCACGTTGAGCAGATGATTTTGATTGGATATAAATATCGTATAAGTGGTAATTGTAAGTACCAATATTTTTTACAAGCAACTCACGATCAAAACTTCTTGTTAAAAGTTCTGGTCTTTGTGTTTCCGCTAATCCTAAATTTAAAAATGATATGGCTAAAGCAATCAAAAAGTAAGCACGGCGACCATTCTTATTTATCTTTAAAGAATTTTTAAACTTCGGAATTATCTTTATTGCTACAATTATTACGATTACATCGATAAAGAACATGAAATCATACCAATTTGTAATTGCTGAAACGGATGTACCAAGTTCTCCAAAGTTATTTGTTTGGAATAGTACAGGCAACGTTATAAAGTCATTATAAAATCGGTAAAATGCAACATTTGCATACAACACAATAGACAATAGAATACTAGCCATGATTAAATAACTATTTACGGCTTTAGATGATTTAAAGAACAACGATAGTCCGTATATAAAAAGTAACGAACTAAGTGGATTTATTATTAAAATAAATTCCTGCATTGGATTTTCGATGTTAATCTCAAAACTTGTATGATAAGTAATGGCTGTCTTAATCCAAGTTGCAACAATAGCAATTAATGTAATTGAATGAATTGGCCATTTAAAAGCTTTCATTCTTAACATCCTTTCTCACATATTTCAATTAGATTACAATTTTGTTACAAAATATTAACAAAGTGGTTAAAAGACAAAATTTATCTTAATCCTTTATTTTTGATATTGCAATAGCTTTATCAAAAAGCGGAATTTGCTGAATATTTTCATATACTCCTGTGCACTTTTTACATGCTAACACTAATATTTTACGCTACATTTACAAAATTGTTCCCAAAAATAAAACAGCGGAAGATATCCCACTGTTTGCCTATTTTTTAATGAAAAGAATAAATCCTTTAATTAAATTAATATATTTTATAATATTAAAATCAGTTTTCTTTAGTCTCTAATTTTCTTATTTCTCCTCTAATGATTAATAGTGCTGTTTGATAATCTTTTATATCTAAAACCTGTGATTTATAGTATTCCCTTATTTCATCTTCTATTAATAATAAGTCTCCAATACGATCACCGGTATAAATAAAAGTTCCATGTTTTTTAAGTAAATCATAAATATCAATCATTGATTTCAATTTTATGACCCCTTTCGATAATTGCTGCAATTTATTATTCTTGATTGAGTGATAATCATATCAACTGGTCTATCATGACTTTCTTTTGGTACTTCTTCAACGATTTGATTGTCAAATGCGATAGATATTAATTTCCCCTTATAATTTACAATATAGCGGTCGTAATATCCACCACCATACCCTATCCGATATCCTTTCAAATCATATACAATACCTGGGACAATTATGACATCAATATCATTCGCTTCAACGGATATGGTTTTATGAGGTATTGGCTCCAGTAAATCCATATATACCTTTTCAAGCTGATCAAAGTGTTGAATTTCAAAAAATCGCATGGAATGATTTTTTGGATTACACTTTGGAACAACTACCTTTTTATTTAAATCCCACATCTTTTCTATAATTAAATATGTATCAACTTCAGGCTTGTTCGATATTGTAAGTGCGACTGTTTTTGCGTTTATAATCGCTTCCTCATTTCGTAACTTGTCCGCAATTATTTCTGAATATCGATAATAATCCGAATCGTTCATTTCAGATAATAATTGTCTTATCTTATTACGCAATGCTTTCTTCTCCATAGAACAACCATCCTTTAAGTTAAACTATATGTAAAATGCCAAAACCTCGAGTGGTTTTGGCAATGAGCATGAATTATTATTTTGTTTCACGGTGAAGAGTGACTTTCTTCTCGCGTGAGCAATATTTTTTAAGTTCAAGACGTTCTGGATTGTTACGTTTGTTCTTTTTAGAAATGTAATTACGTTCACCGCAATCAGTGCAAGCTAATGTAATGTTTACGCGCATCATTAACCCTCCCACTCTATATGAAAAATTATTTTTAACATGAGCATGATTTATACGACTAACCCATTATATCATAAACTGAAAAAAAATCTACCATCATTTATTATTAACTTTTCTTATGATAAAATTATGTGTAGCTTCAAACTATAAGCAATGTGTTCGTTTATTATAATGTTTTTATCGTGCCTTCACTTACAGCTTGTTCAATAGCATCTCATATTCAATTATGTAAATAAACAATTACAGTAAGTAAAATAATAAAAAACAAAAAAATTCGGAGGAAACAGCGTGGATTTCTCAATTATATTAATGATTATAGGTATTGTTTGTGTAGTAGTATCATTTTTCTTAAAAGATTCATCCAAAAAAATTGAAAAAGATCTTGAAGAGCTTTCTATTAGTATATATCAAGAAACGAATTCTTTAAAAAGACGATTGAAGGTTGTGGAGGAAGAGCTTTTACTTGAACCAAATTTCCAAGTGAAATCGCCGCTGCCTAATAAAACAAAGTCTTCAATCAATCAATCCTTTCAATTGAAACAGACAGAAGCTGCACCAGCTAAAAATGTTAAACCGATAAATGAAATTTTAGTTAGACAAGTGATCGAATTGAAAAAACAAGGATATACCCTTCAAGAAATGATTAAAATGTCTCCATTATCAGAAGAACAAATACGTTATATTTTAACAAATAATGGAGGTATTCAATGAATAAATCCTCAGTACGTGCATTTGGAATAGCTTGTTTTGTGATTGGTGCAGGCTATGGGGTCTATGATAAATTAAACATAAATCCTCATAACACGAATGATGAACAAGCGATTGCTGAATATGAAGAAAAAATTACGCAACTTGAACAACAATTAGATGAAGCGAAAAATCAAATCAACCAGTTTGAACAAGAGCAGAAACAAGGACAAGCTCAGCCTGAAGAAGTAATAGAGACGGATTCAACTGAAAATGACTCGAGTGAAGAAGTTGAACTAGAAGCGAGTAATGCGGATACACCAAATGATATCATTCATGCAACATTACATATTTACTCGGGCTTAACCCCTTATGATATAGGTAAAAAGCTTGAAGACTTAGGCGTTGTTGAAAACGGACTTGAGCTGGAATTATTTTTAGCAAAGCCAGAATATGCAAAATCTATTCAAATTGGTCAATACGAACTCAATTCATCAATGACCTTTGAAGAAATTGCGAATTTAATAACAGGTAAAAGTTAAGATGACAAACTCAATAAGAGTTTTGTCATCTTTTAATTTTTAAAATACCCCCGAATATAATCAGCAAATTGTTTGGACACACTGCTTAAGTAACGATGCTCAAGGTATGCTAGACCGATTTCTCTTTTACAATCCACTGCGTCGACTTGAATTACTTTTAACTGATACTGCTCCAATCCTTTAATTTTAGGTATCAATGAAACTCCAAGCCCACTTTCAACTAAGCCTGCAACTGTATGTACCTCCTCTCCATCAAAAGCTACATTTAAATGAAATCCTTCCTTTTTATACAATTCATCAACAGATTTGCGCAATGAATTGCCCTTTTTAATCGAGATAAAAGGATCTTGAGCAAATTCTGAAACCTTCACTAATTTCTTATCACTTAACGGATGATGTATAGGTACGATTAAAAACAATTCCTCCTCCCATAACTTTTCCCAAACAACATCACTATTTGTTTCTAAAGAGGAAATTAAACATAAATCAAGCTCCCCAAGCTCAAGCTTTTCCATCAATACACTAGAATTACTTTGGGTTAGCTGAAATTTCATATATGGATAAACCTTTTTCACATTTGTCAATAAAGATGGTATCACTTCTAGTCCGAGGGTGTGCATAAATCCTAAAGATACTTCACCATGACCAGGTGCGACCATATTTGCTAGTTCTTCTTTTGTACGCTCGTATTCTCTTAAAATGACTTCTGCTCTTTCTAAAAAGAATTTACCATATCGGTTAAGCTTTATTGAGCGACCGTGTCGATCAAATAAAGTAACACCTAAATTTTCCTCAAGTAATGCAATTGATTTACTCAATGCTGGCTGAGATACATGCAGATGCTCAGAGGCTCGAGACATATTCTCGTATTTAGCAACCGTTTTAAAATACATGAGTGAGATAAAATCCATTGGAAGGCTCCTTATAACTTTTATTTATAAGATGTATAAAAACAATCAATTTTCTTTATTTGTCTTTCATTATTATAATAAAGTAAACTAAAAAGTTCAAAAAAATGTCAAAATTTCCGATAGATTAGAGGCTGAATGAAATGACATATTTAAAAAAAGGAACTAAAGAATTTAAATTGGCAAATTTAGCGTTGTTTGCTGCTGCTTTTACTGTTTTTGCTAATTTGTATATTACACAGCCATTATTACCTCAGTTCTCTGAGGAATTCGAGGTTTCACCAACAATTGCAAGTTTATCATTATCTTTAGCTACAGGTGTATTATCTGTAAGTTTAATATTGTTTGGATCTCTATCTGAAGCTTGGGGAAGAAAACGGTTAATGACCTTTTCAATTTTTGCAGCTTCTATACTAACAATTGCCCTTGCATTTGCTCCAACATTCGAAATGATACTCCTTTTAAGAATGGTTCAAGGTTTTGTTTTTGCTGGGATTCCAGCGATTGCAATGGCGTATTTAGGGGAAGAAGTAGACCCATCAAGTTTAGGTGTTGCCATGGGACTTTATATAAGTGGTAACACTGTTGGAGGCTTATCAGGTCGTATTATTATGGGGACTATGACAGATTTGTTCAGCTGGCAAATCGGGATGATTGTGCTAGGCATAATCAGTTTAATTGTCTGCTTCTACTTTGTTTGGGCTTTACCTGACTCAAACAATTTTATTCCTAGAAAACTAGAATTTAAAGGACTAACGATATCTTTATTTTCTCATTTAAAAGATCCTGGCTTAATCTGTTTGTTTGGTATCGCTTTTACACTAATGGGTGGGTTTGTTACCCTCTATAATTATATCAGCTTTCATCTGGTTGGATCGCCCTATAATTTGAGCGCTGGGGTTGTGGGATGGATATTTGTTGTATATCTAGTTGGCGTTTTTAGTTCAACTTGGTTTGGTAGTCTCTCAGATAAGCTTGGACGTCAAAAGGTTTTAATCACTGGCATCTCGATAATGTTAACAGGTGCGATTTTAACAATCCCAGGTAATTTAATCATTAAAATAATCGGTATTATTATTTTCACCTTCGGATTTTTCGGTTCCCATTCAATTGCAAGTGGTTGGGTTAGTTTCCGGGCGAAAAAAGATAAGGCTCAAGCTTCTTCCCTATACTTATTTGCCTATTATTTTGGTTCAAGTGTTGGTGGTACTACTGGTGGTGTTTTCTGGTCCATGTGGGGATGGAATGGCGTAATCGCATTTATCTGCGTATTATTAATTACTTCCTTCACATTAGCTGTTACACTAATTGTCCTTAATAAAAAATCAGCATCGAAGCTTGAAAACCATTGGCAATATTGATATTAGATACATTTTTTCACCATTGATAAATATAAAAGATGACTTAAAAGACTGTAGCATCCTTTAAGTCATCTTTTACATTCTGCAAAATATCTTCTTTATAATATACTATTTAAAGCTTCTTGAGCTATTGAATCAAGTTTCTGCTCTTTTTCTTGAGAAGATGGCTTATTGACCATTCTTTCAATTTCATCTGTTAATGCAATTTTCACAAAGAATGGTAGCTTTGGAACAACCTCTTTTAAAGTCCAAATTTGTAAATTAATTTGCTCCTCATTCTCCCCTAGAATCTCTAATATATAGGGTGTTGATTCTGTTGGAAATTTACTAATAATATCAAGGACTTCATTAGAGGGTTGAACTTCCCCTTTTTTTAAGAGCTGAAAGATTTCTGGTAATTTCGAGATTACCTTTTCATCAGATTCTTGCCCAAGTTTTACAATCATGTTATTATCTCGATTCATTTTCTCACCCTATTTGTTTACTTACTGAGATTAAATTTAAAAATGTTTCCATCATTTTTGTTCCAGTTTTCGTTCCAATTGATTCAGGATGGAATTGTAAACCAAAAACAGGGTAGTTTTTGTGCTGAATAGCCATAATTTCTCCATCATCTGCTGAAGTTGCAACAATCTCTAGATCAGCATGTAATGTTGTAGGTTCGATAATTAGTGAATGGTAACGCATCACCTCTAACTCCCCATCCAAATCTTTAAATAACCCTTTTTTCTCATATGTTAAGGTCGAAATCTTCCCATGCATAATATTTTGTGCACGGACAATTTCTCCTCCAAATGCTTCTCCAATAGATTGATGGCCTAAACAAATCCCTATAATGGGATACTCCTTATACAATTCTCTCACTACATCTACAGTAATTCCTGCCTCACTAGGCGTTCCTGGCCCTGGTGATAAAACAATTGCTTCGGGATTTTGCTTTCGTATATCATTGATTGTCAATGCGTCATTTCGGACAACCATTACTTCCTTACCAAGACTTGAAATTTGTTGATATAAATTATAGGTAAAGGAATCATAATTATCGATTAATAAAATCATCTGTGCACCTCCAAAAGAGCCTTTGCTTTATTTAAGGTTTCATTGTATTCAGATTCAGGGATTGAATCATACACAATACCTGCTCCAGCTTGAACATACGCTTTATCATTATTCACAATCATAGTGCGTATCGCAAGTGCTAAGTCCATATTTCCTTGTACAGAAACATAACCAACTGCGCCCGCGTATACACCACGTTTTTTATCTTCTAATTCATTTATAATTTGGATCGCTCGAATCTTTGGAGCACCTGAAACTGTTCCAGCGGGTAGACAAGAAGATAATACATCTAAAACATGTACATCATCTTGAAGCTCACCAATTACTTCTGAAACGATATGCATCACATATTTATAACGTTCTATTACCATATATTTGCTTACTTTTACAGTACCGATTTTACTTACGCGACCGATATCATTTCTACCTAAGTCAACTAGCATTCGATGTTCTGCAATTTCTTTTTCATCTTTCAAAAGCTGTTGTTCGAGTTCTAAATCCTCACTTACTGTTTTACCACGTGGTTTTGTCCCTGCGATTGGATTTGTTGTAACGACTCGATTATAAACTTTCACAAGACTTTCGGGAGAAGTCCCTATAATCGCATAATCATCAAACTCTAAATAAAACATATATGGCGATGGGTTTGATGTACGTAATTTTCGATAAAGTGAGAAAGGATTGCCACTAAATTGTGCGGAAAAACGTTGTGATAATACAACTTGGAATATATCCCCTCGTGCTATATGTTCTTTCGCTTCCTCAACCATAGAAATGAACTTCTCTTTATTGATAGTAGGTTCAAAACGTATTGAAATGTCTTCATCCTCAACAAATGTCAATCCTTGTTTGATCTGTTCTACCAGTTGATTTATATTTTCAATCATTGATTCTTCAGATAGGGATTCCTGAAATAAATCAATTGCAGCAATCGAAACCTTTTGTAAAAAATGGTCAAACACCACAAATGTATTATAAAAATAAACATGGACATCCGGCATGTTTAAATCATCCTGTAGAAATTCTCCAATCTTCTCGTTATAAAAAGCTGTATCATATCCAAAATAACCAATTGCTCCACCAAAAAAAGAAAAGGGTAATTGGATATCCCGAATAGGTAGCATTTCACGTAATTTTTGAAGTACTGACCCTGATTCTTGAATAAGCTCAGCATCATCATATCGGTAGTAATAAGTGTCATTATCCCCTTTTAATTCAGCAACTGGGTTAACTGCAATAAAGGAATAACGTCCACTTTCATCATGCTTTGCTGATGATTCAAATAAAATTTTGTTCTTCCCTTTCAAACTATCAAAAACTGAAATTGGTGTCATCATATCGCCTTGTATTTCACGAATGATGTACGGTTTTACTTCTACTGACATTCTCATCTCTCTCCTCTCAGGCTAAGCTCAAACTCATTTGCACAAATAAAAAAGGCCTTTTTCATCACAAAGGACGAAAAAAGCCGTGGTGCCACCTTCATTGACCAGATCAAATGGTTAATCTAGTCCACTCTAACTGTTGTAACGCAACAAATACGCTAGAATCTACTGTAAATTTTCGAAACTAGAAGCTAGAAAGCCCATTCATATTATGTCATGCACTAGCTCCCACCACCGCTAGCTCTCTTTGGCAATCGATAATACTACTCTTTTTCATTATCGCTTTGTTATTTTGTTAGAACTTATTTTAACCTATATAGATTTACTATTCAAATAAATTTGAATAAAAACAGAAAAAAATGGCTTTTTGGATTTGAATCGTTTTTTATTACCATAAGGCACTAGATATTTTAACTCCATAAAGATAACCTAAAAAAACGACTCAATCAGTTATAAACCTCTTGAGTCGTTTTCCGTTATTCGTTTTAAATTATTCAGTAAATACAATATGCCACGTGTTACGTTTTTCTAAAAATTCTTTTGCTAAGCTTTTCGCTCCTTCTAAGCTATGACTTGCAGCCCAGCCACATTGAACTTCATTACAAGCAGGTACTGAAGTTGCTGCTAAAACGTCGTTCAATGTTTTTTCAAGAATATCTAATACATCCTCATAATCGTTATGATTAATAAACGATAAGTAAAAGCCTGTTTGACAGCCCATCGGTGATAAATCAATTACTTTTGTTGAGTGATTACGGATACGATCTGCCATCAGGTGCTCTAAAGAATGAAGGGCTGGCATTTCCATGTGAGCTTTGTTTGGTTGTTTAAAACGAACATCATATTTCGTTACAACATCACCTTTTTCGCCCTCTTTCACTCCAGCAAGTCTTACGTATGGCGCCACTACTTTTGTATGGTCTAAATCGAAGCTTTCAACATTTGTTTTTTCTTTTGTCATCTTAAATTCCTCCTAAATAAATTGCATTGATTGGATAAATGCTATGATACGATCATTCTCTGTATTATTAAAGAATTCCTCTGTACTTCCCTCGAAAATAATTTCACCATTTTCAAGGAATAAAATTCGATCCGCAGCAACACGAGCGAAGTTCAAATTATGGGTTACAAGAATCATAGATTTTTGTTCTTCTGCTAGTGCCTTTAATACTTTTAATACTTCTCCCTCTAACTCTGGATCAAGTGCACTAGTTGGCTCATCAAATAGAAGAAACTTCGGCTCCATTGCAAGGGCACGAGCAATAGCTACACGCTGTTGTTGACCACCAGATAATTGGGACGGATAACTATCTTTTTTGTGTATTAATCCAACCTTTTCTAATAACTGTTCCCCAATATGAATCATGCTTGATTTATCTTTTTTCAACACAGTTATCGGTCCTTCAATAACATTTTCAAGAACGGTCATATGCGGAAACAGATTAAAGGATTGAAACACCATTGCCGTATTTTGGCGAATGTCTAATTTATCCTTTTGAGTTAGTTTACCCGCAAAATCTACTTTCAAAGAATCTATTTCTAGAGTACCCGATTGAGGGATTTCCAGCAAATTAATACATCTTAAAAGAGTTGATTTTCCTGAACCAGAAGGGCCAAGAATAACAGTTGTCTCACCTTTGTTAAATTGTACATTAATATTTTTTAGCACGTGATGATTTTTAAACGACTTATTCATCTCTTTAAATATAACGATGATGTCCACCCCTCTTTTTATATATACTTAGAAGCATATTTTTCTAGTTTACCTTGAATGATCGTTAAAATCGATACGAAGATTAAGTAAAGTACTGCAACAAGTGAATAAATTGCTAAAGGTTCGTATGTAAAGGCCACAATTTGTTGACCGATCATAAACATCTCTGCAATAGTAATACTTGCTGCAAGAGATGTTCCCTTTACAAGATCGATAAAATCATTCGTA
Organism: Ureibacillus massiliensis 4400831 = CIP 108448 = CCUG 49529; assembly: GCF_000772965.1. GTDB lineage: Bacteria > Bacillota > Bacilli > Bacillales_A > Planococcaceae > Ureibacillus > Ureibacillus massiliensis. The sequence continues at coordinate 75,560 of NZ_JPVQ01000006.1, forward strand.
ACTGGTGGTAACGAAATTCGGATCGTTTGTGGAGCTATGACTCTCCTTAATAGTTGCCAATAGGTCATCCCTAATGATTCCGCTGCTTCCCACTGACCTTTTGGAATCGATAAGATAGAAGCTCGAATTGATTCAGAAGCATAGGCTCCTGTATTTAATGAGAATGTGATGATAGCTGCAACCCAAGGATCTAATGTTATACCTGCCTTTGGTAATCCATAAAACACGAGGAATAATTGCACAAGTAAAGGCGTCCCTCTAAATATCCACACGTATGTACTGAAAATAAATTTTAAAATTTTAAAGTTAGATAGCTTTACAAGAGCTGTAATAACAGCGATTACTAATGCGATTGCAAATGAAATTAACGACAATGGGATTGTTACAGCTAGACCAGCCTTTAAAAGTGGCCATATTGAATTTAATACAATTTCAAGCTCTCGACTCATCTCCTACCGTCCTTTCTAAATAAATACTGTTTTGGCAATGTGATAGCCAAAATTTATCACTATTTGACATGAGTCAATTCCAATTCGATTCCGATGACTCGTCTGGCCAAATGACCTAGTACCATATTAAACCCTACGTTTTTTTAATTAAAATGGGCCTATGCTAACTACTTTGTTGATAATTGCTCTGTATGAAAAATGTCTTTGATGAGTTCAATTTTGTAAATTTTAATAATACCTGTAGAAAAATTGCTATCTTAACATTTATCATTTGAATTCGCTTTCATTTGATTTTAGTATTTATAAGTATTTTAGTTGTTTCATATCCTTTTATGTAAACACGTCGCAAATGTTTAAGGTAACCTATTGTGTACAATCTACTTTAAAAGTTATTAGGAGGAAGTACATATTGGAAATCTTTACACCGGAATTTTTTTCTGCTTTAATGTCCATTATTCTGATCAACTTAGTTCTTGCTGGTGATAATGCGTTATTGATTGGTTTGGCTGCGAAAAATCTACCGAAGAAACAGCAGAAGCAAGCGATTTTTTTAGGTACGATTGGGGCTATAGTAGTCCGCCTCATACTAACAATTGTTGCTGTAAAATTACTTGAAATTGATGGTCTCCTTTTAATTGGTGGTTTGTTATTAGTGTACATTTCCTTCAAATTGCTCACTAGTAATACTGAGCCTGAAATTCACTCAAAAAAGAACACTCTATTTAGTGCTTTATCGACAATCATAATTGCTGATGTGTTAATGGGAGTTGATAATGTTATTGCAGTTGCAGGTGCGGCAAATGGAGATATTCTATTAATTACACTTGGATTAATTATTTCCATTCCAATTGTTGTTTGGGGAAGCACTCTTGTAATCAAGTTAATTGGGAAGTTTCCGATTATCATTTTAATTGGTTCTGGTGTATTAACATTGACTGCAGCTGAAATGATAGCAAAGGATGCCTATGTAAAGCCATTTTTTGATAACCCTTCAGAAGCCCTCCGTTTTGAAATTATTTTAGTAATCGTTGTTACATACATTGGATTAATGGTAAGAATACTAAGAGGTAATGAAAGTAAAGAAGCATATTAATAACAAAAAACTTAAAAAGCATTTGGAATGAAATATATTCCAAATGCTTTTTATTCGGTAGTAGCCTAGTTTTATTTAATTATTTAAATCGTATCGTTGACCTTTTTTTAAGTAAAGTAGGTATTCTGCGATGTTTGTAGCGTGGTCAGCGCATCTTTCAATATAACGACACACGAATGATAGATACGTGATTTGAGCAATACTTTCCGGTTTTACACTTGAAAGCCTCAACAAATGCTTAATCATATTACCGTACATTTCATCAACTTGATCATCAAGCTCTGCTACTTCTTTAGCCTTTGCGGTATTTTCTTCAACAAAAGCTTCAACAATTTGTCGAAGCATTTGAGAAGCCTTTAAACACATATCCTCAATCAATTCTACAGAAGTGATGAACGGTTCTTTTGCAATGCGAATTGTTTCTTTTGCAATATTTACGGCATAATCACCAACACGTTCCATATCAGCTGCAGCTTTTAATAAGACAATTAAACGACGTAAATCTGTAGCAACTGGTTGTTGTCTAGTCATTAATAAAATAACACGATCATTAATAGCTTCTTCAAATCGATTAATTTCGACATCTCTTTGAACAATTTCTTGAGCTACTTCAAGATCCTTATTTATCAATGCTTTGAAAGATGTTTCAAGTCGCTCGATACTTTGATCACAAAGCTTTAGAAATTCTTTTTGAACAGCGTCTAATTCATGTTCAAAACGCTCACGAACACCCATACACTACACTCCCTCTTTAATCAACCGAAGCGACCAGAAATATAATCTTCTGTACGTTGGTCTGTAGGCGTAGAGAAAATCTTATCCGTATTATCGAATTCGATTACTTCACCATTTAAGAAAAATGCAGTTTTATCTGAAATGCGGGCAGCTTGTTGCATATTATGAGTAACAATAATGATTGAATAATTATCTTTTAATTCTTGCACCAATTCCTCAACTTTTAAAGTAGAAATAGGGTCTAATGCTGACGTTGGTTCATCCATTAAAATTACATCGGGTTCAATAGCAAGACAACGTGCGATACAAATACGTTGTTGTTGTCCACCAGATAATCCATAAGCATTTTGGTTTAAACGGTCTTTCACTTCATCCCAGATTGCCGCTCCTCTTAATGATTTCTCTACAATCTCATCAAGAACTTTTTTGTTTTTAATACCGTGAATTCGTGGACCATAAGCAATATTATCATAAATGGATTTTGGGAATGGATTTGGCTTTTGGAATACCATTCCTACTTTTGTACGTAACTCTTCCACCTCATAGTTTGCTTCGAATATATTACGTCCACGATAATTAATTTCACCAGTAGTTTTAACTATTGGGACTAATTCTACCATGCGATTTAAAGCTTTAATATAGGTAGATTTACCACAACCTGATGGACCAATAATAGCAGTAACATCATTTTCTTGAATACTTAAATTAATATCCTTTAATGCATGATGTTCACCATACCAAAGATCAAAGTTGTTTGTTTCAAAAACTGTATTTTTATTTGCTACTGCAATTGTTTCTTCGCTTGCACTTTGAGATTGCAAAGTAGATTGTATATTAACTTTTATATTATTTTCATTCGTAATCATATTAGACTGTACCACTTTCACACATCCTTAATATCGTTTTTGGAACTTATTACGAATAAAGATCGCAATAGAGTTCATAATCACAAGTAAAATCATCAACACAATAATACCAGCTGATGCAACATATAAGAATTCCTCTTGAGGTCGTTTTGCCCATTCATAAATTTGCATCGGTAATGCTGTAAATGTACTTAACAGGCCATCTGGTAAGAATTGTAATATAACTGGAATACCTAAGACTACAAGTGGTGCTGTTTCACCAATAGCTCTTGATAAGGCTAAAATACTTCCCGTTAAAATTCCTGGTATTGCTGATGGTAACACAACTCGTGTTATCGTTTGCCATTTCGTTGCACCCATACCATAAGATGCTTCACGTTGATCTTGAGGAACTGCACGAATCGCTTCCTGTGCAGCAACGATAATAACAGGTAAGATTAATAAACTCATCGTTAAACCCGCTGCTAAAATACTTGTTCCCAATGCTAATGCACGAGCGAAAATTGTTAATCCAAGTAAACCGAATACAATCGAAGGAACACCAGCTAAGTTAGAAATGTTCATTTGGATAAAATCTGTAAACTTGTTTTTCTTCGCATATTCTTCTAAATAAATTGCTGTAGCAACCCCTAAAATGATTGAAACAGGTGCGACAACAGCCATCATATATAGAGATCCGACAAGTGCAGGTAATATCCCTGCTTTATCTGCAAAACGAGAGGCAAAGCTAGTGATGAAATCCCAATCTAAGTAACCAATACCTTGAGAAACGATACGATATAATAATATAACTAAACATAATAAAGCAAATAATGTTGCTATTAAGAATAAAGTTTTCCATCCATTATTTTTTCTTAAACGTGATTTCATACGCTTCATTACAACAGTATCATCAATGTATCTCATAAATTAATACTCCTCTCTGAAGCGTTTGGAAATATAGTGTGCAAGTAAATTCATGATTAACGTAAAGATAAATAATGTAAATCCTACTGCATAAATTGAGTAGTAAATTGTAGTACCATATCCTGCATCACCAGAAGATACTTGAACAATATACGCTGTCATTGTTTGAATAGATTCAGTAACACTAAAATCAAATGTTGGTTTTGCTCCACCTGCTAATGAAACAATCATTGTTTCACCTAGTGCACGTGAAATTGCTAATACGATAGAAGCAATAATACCTGAAAGTGCTGCAGGAAGAACGACCTTTATTGCTACCTCAAATTTTGTTGCACCTAGAGCTAGTGCACCTTCACGAATTGAATTTGGAACGGAACTCATCGCATCCTCTGATAGTGATGCAATCATAGGAATAATCATAATTCCCACCACAACACCTGGGCTAAGCGCATTGAATATTTTCAGCGACGGTATCAATTGTTGTAGAATCGGTGTAACAAATGTTAAAGCAAAGAAACCATAAACAATTGTTGGAACGCCAGCTAAAACTTCTAATATCGGTTTAATTGTGCGTCGAGCTTTATCAGATGCATATTCACTTAAATAGATTGCCGCAGCTAAACCTATTGGAACAGCAACAAGTATTGCAATCATTGTAACTTTAATAGTACCTGCTATTAAAGCTAAAATACCATATTGGGGATTACTTCCTGAGAATGGTAACCATTCAGTGCCAAATAAGTAATCTGTAATTGATACTCTCTGAAAAAATTCAAAGGTCTCGAAAATTAATGTGAAAACAATTCCAATGGTTGTTAAAACTGAAATGAATGCCGCAATAAATAATAGTTTTGGCATTAATTTTTCTGTGAATTTTTTCCCTTTTCTATTTCGAGACTTTGCGATCATATCTTGAATCGATTGACCGTTCCTGATGCCTTGCGAAGCCATACAAAATACTCCCTTCCTATACACGTGAGAAGATGTGTGGGCGCTAGATTTACCCACACATCTTATAAAATCTAGTTATAAAATTGAATTATTTTAAACCTTCTAAAGTTGCTAAACCTTCTGCATAGATTTCATCTGGTAGTCTTACATAACCAACAGCTTCAGCCATATCACCAGAGTTTTCTAAAGTGAATTTCATGAAATCATAGAATGCTGGGTTTTCTTTAAGTGCACTGTTTTTAGCATAAACGAATAATGGACGAGAAAGTGGAGTATATTCGCCAGATTCGATTGTTTCGTTATTTGGTGCTACACCGTCAACAGTTACTGCTGTTAATTTATCTTGATTTTCTAGGTAGTAAGCATAACCGAAGAAACCAATTGCATTTTTGTTTCCAGACACACCCATTACTAATGTGTTGTCATCTTCAGATAACTCTGCATTACTAACAAGTTCAGCACCTTCTAAAATTACTTCATCAAAGTAATCATATGTACCAGAGTCAGTACCTGGCGCGTAGAATGCGATTTCTTCTGCTGGCCAAGATGGGTCAATATCAGACCATTTTTTAGTAGTGCCATCTTCAATCCAAATTTGTTTTAATTGATCTACTGTTAAGTCAGTTGCCCAAGTATTTTCTGGGTTAACAACAACTGTTAAACCGTCGTAAGCAATTTTAAATTCTGTATATTCAATTCCCGCTTTATCTAAAGCAGCTGCTTCTTCTTCTTTAATTGGACGAGATGCGTTAGAGAAATCAGTTTCACCTGCGCTGAACTTTTCAAAACCACCACCAGTACCAGATACACCAGATGATACTTTAACATCAGGTTGTTCTCCTGCATATAGTTCAACTAATGCATCCATAATTGGTGCTACTGTTGATGAACCGTCACCATTAGCTGTGCCAGATAGTTTTGCAGTTTCTTGTTGAGGAGTTTCTGAACCTGAGTTTTCTGTACCAGTTGTAGGATTTTCAGTTTGTTCAGATGATTCGCCATTAGAACCACAAGCTCCTAACATTAATGCTGAACCAACAACAGCTGTCATAGTTAAGTACTTCCATTTTTTCATCTTTTATTTCCTCCATAAAATTCATAGTAAGTTGTCTTACAAGAAATACTATAAAGTTACAATGTTGATGACATATAAATGAATTGTTAAGAGATTGTAAACGAAAGAGTTTTATTGTAAAAACATTTAAACAAATGGCAATACTATTATTTTGTTTATTTATTAAGACACTTTGTGATACAAATTTGTAAGTCAAAAACTTGTTCACTAAAATTCTTAATATAATAAAAGCTCCAAAAGTGTTTTTCACTTTTGGAGCTTTTACTTTTATAGATGCTATTCATTTACCACTTGTTCTTCTGTTTCTTCATCAATTTTTTCATCAGTTGTTGGTGGTAAAATTTTCTGTTCAACGGAACTATCTGATATTCCTTTTTCAGCATATTTATATTTTAGTTCAAAATAATAATCAAGAATTTCTCTTGCAATTTCATTGTTTTGAGGGAAATATAATTCAAAATTGGTAGTTACCCATGGAATCATTACTGCATAAGCAACCTCTGGATTTTCATATGGTGCAAATCCAACATGGGTTAGGTTTACTGTTTCCGTTCTCCACTCATCTCGTAACGGGCCATAGTAAACCACCTCAGCAGTACCTGTTTTCCCTGCTGCTGTGTATGGTGTATTTGAAAATACACTACGTGCAGAACCATAAGATCCTATATAAACTTGTCTAAGTCCTTTTTTTACATGATCAATTTCTTCTTGTGAATTAGAAATTCTATTTAAAATATTCGGTGTTATTTCTTCCACTAAAGATCCTAATTGCTGACCATCTTCTGAAGGATCTCGAATTTCCTTTAACATTCGTGGTTGAACTCTGTAACCATCATTTGCAATAGTTGAAATGTACTGTGCTAATTGCATTGTTGTATAAGTATCATATTGTCCAATTGCCTGGTTCAAGATAACACCAGGATTATCAGGGACACCCTTGAATCCAGATGTTTCACCTGGTAAGTCTAGTCCAGTATTAACACCTAACCCAAATTCAGCATAACCATTACGCATTGTTTGTAATGTATTTTCTCTTATAATTAAAGGCATGTTATACGAATATCTTGTTCCACCTAAAAACATGGCAACTTGGAACATATATGAGTTTGAAGATTGTTCTAATGCTCTTATATCATCCATTGGAATAGCACCTGATCGGTTGAAAATAGAGCTTTTCGGTTCAGTATTTAATAGCTTAATCGGTTGATCGACTAACCTTGTACCAGGTTCGATAACGCCTTCTTTATAACCCATTAACAATGTTGCTGCTTTCACTGTTGATCCTGCTTCATAAGCAGTTGTAAATGTACCATATGAATAGTCAACAATATAATCTTCTCCTGTTTCAGGATCTGTTTCTATCTTTTTACCAACAACGGCTAATAGCTCTCCCGTATTCGGATTCATCATGACAAAAAATGCTCGATCTAACAATTGTGAACCACCGATAGCTTTAAGCTCTAACAATTTTTCTTCTACGATACGCTCTGCTTCAGCTTGTAGCTCGATATCTATTGTCGTTACTAAATCATTTCCTGGCTCACCTTCATAGGTAGTAAGCGTATCTATTACTTCCCCTTTATTATTCGTAACATTTTTTATGACTGATTTTTTACCTTGTAATAGTTCTTCATATTGTGCTTCAAAATAACTTTCACCTACACGGTCATTACGAGAATAATCTCTTGCTAAGAAATAATTTAATTTCGCTAAAGGAATCCCTTTACTCGGAACAGTCGTTCTTCCTAAAATGGATAGCGAAGATAACTTAACTCGTTTCCAGTCCGTTGTCGTGTTAACCCCAGGTAAGTCAGGTAATCGTTCAGAAACACGGGCAAATTCCTCATCTGTTACATTTTCACTTTTAATGATTTGAGGTGATAAGTTGTAACCTGAAATCATTTCACGATATATTGCTAAAACTTCTAAATCATACTCAGTTAGTTCATTTAATTCTTCCTCAGTAATGCGTTCACGGACTAATCGGTCGATTTCAGCTTGAACTTGATTTTCTGCTATATTTTCATCAGCTTTAATTGCAGCTTCTTCCTCATCCGTTACTTTCTCATAAGCTCTATCTTTATTTCGTAAAATCCAAAAATCTTGTTTATCTCGATATGTAACACGATTTGTAGGTTGTTCAATTAACATCGCTAATTGTTCAGCTATTTGAAGCATTTCACTTGATGTTGTACTTGGTAGCTTTGTATATGTAATAGCATTTTGAGGTTCATTATCTACCAAAATTCTACCGTATCGATCATATATTCTTCCTCTAGCAACACTCGTATTTACGGATACTTCTTCGGTTTTTTGTACAGCAAGTACAAAATCTTCCCCTTTTACGATTTGCAAATAGCCTAATCTAAATATTAACAAAGAAAACAATATAAAGATCGAAAAGAATAAAACATTCATACGGAATGATAAGTTAGCTCGATACTTTGCTTTAACACTTGAAGCACGATTACTTTTCGGTATTTTTCGCATATATATCCCCCTTTCTAAAAATATAAAAAACCGCTTGTTAAATCGACGAATAGAAACTCATCACTTTTACGTTTTTTTATTAACGATGCTGATTCCTTAAATTTTAAATTGACTCATTTCTTCATAATTCATGCATTCTAGTATATCATTTATACGATTAATTAAAAAGAGACACAAATTCAACTATCTTTAACGAAAAGTTAATTAAAAGGTTTCGTAATTATTTAAAATCCCATATTGCTACACAAAAAAACAGAGGAAATTAATTCCTCTGTTCAGATTGTTCTTTTTTAATGATAGTATCCACTTCTTCTAGTGACATTGGTTTGTAAAAATAGTATCCTTGTGCAATTTGACAACTCATTTCACGAATTATTTCCAACTGTTCTTCCGTTTCAATTCCTTCTGCAACAGATAGTAAATTCATATTACTTGCTAATTGGATGATTGTTTTAACAATTGCACTTCCTCCACTATCTTGGAGGTTATTAATAAAACTACGATCTATCTTTAATTCAGTAACAGGTAGTTGGTGTAAATAACTTAAAGAAGAAAACCCAATACCAAAGTCATCAACAGAACATTCGAATCCGTGGATTGATAATTCATGGATAATTTGTTTTGCTCTTTCTAAGTCTACTAATCCGATATTTTCGGTAAGTTCAATTTTTATATATTTCGTTTCAATTTCATACCGATTTACTATTTTCAGTAAATTCTCTATAAAATTTGGTGTATAAAAATGACTTGGTGAAATATTAACGGATACTTGATATAAATTTAAATTTTCCTTTTTTCTTTGAGCTAGCCATGCCAATACTTGTTCAATCACTAAAAAATCTAACTCTTCAATCTTCCCAATTGTTTCAGCAGCTTCAATAAATACAACTGGTGATACATACCCTAATTTTGCATGCTTCCATCTTGCTAATGCTTCAAAGCTGACAATTTTCCCATTTGATATATCTACTTTCGGCTGCAGGTGAACCGAAATTTCTTTTCTTCTAATGGCTTGTACTAATTCATTTTGTATTTTTATCTTTTGCTGTATTTCATAACCGAGTTGTTCATGGTACAGAGCAATTGAGTTCCCTGCTTGTTTTTTTGATTGGGTAAGAGCGATATCAGCAAACCTAACAAATTCGTCTATATTATCATTGTAAAATTCAAATGATACCGCACCAATTTTCAATGAAATATACAAATCAATATCGTTAACTAATATTGGCTCTTTAACAGTTTGCATTAACATTTCGAGATAATGATTGATTTCATTTTCTTCACAAAATACAGCAACTATTAATGATCCCTCAGTAGCTCTTGAAATAATACATGGGACATTTGAGTAAATTGAATTCACACGTCTATTTAATTCTTTAAGTAAATAACCAAGCTGAGTTTTACCAAACGCATCGACAATATTAATATACTCACCCGGCTGCATTAAAAGTAGAAAACCGGTTTTTTTGTAGTTTTTTGTCATTTCTTTGAATTTATCTATAAAATAAAGATAATTTGATATGCCTGAAATCGTATCAATATATTGTGATTGTTTTTCTGTACTATCTGAAAAAATGGATACGTTGTAAAAATGAATTCCATTTTCATCTATTAAAGTATGCTCAAAATAATCATTCCAAAAAGTTGTGCCATCCTTTTTGTAGTTTAATATTTTCACACTAGAGCTAGTATCATTTTTCTTATTTTTTTCTATTTGTTTAATAGTTTCAATTTGCGTATTTTCCCCGAATAAAAGGGATTTACTTTTACCAATTACTTCATCTTCTGAATAGCCCGTAATCTTTGTAAAAGCACTATTCGCATAAACTATTGGTTCATTTGGTTGGCTTGGATCGGTTATCAGAAAAGCAGAGTTAAGCGGGTTTCCAATTCGACATAACCAATCAAATAAACTTTGCTTTTCAGTCTTTTTCTCCAGCATTCGCCAAACCACCTTTCCAATTGTTTTCCTTCTGTCTATTTTATAGAAAAAAGGGAAAACATGCTACCTCTTTATCTATATATAATATTGGATGAAAATAGTTCTTTATAGCTATTCAGAAAAAGTAATCTATTTTTTTATCATAAAAATACCAAAAATATCTCTTAAATTACATTTTTAATAAACATTATAGGATTAAATAATAATATAAAAGGGATTAATTGTAAAAAATATGTATCTACTTTTTATCTCAGGATAGTCTTTTGTGTATTCGACAAATGTTCAATATGATTACACCCTTTTACTTTCCACTCCCCATTTTCAATGTATATAGTACTAATGCCTCCATTTGACATTCCGCTTTTTTCTAATCGGTCTTTTTTCTTCAAAATCGAGATCAATAGTACTTTAATAATACCACCATGGGCAACGATGATGATTTTTTGCTTCGGGTATAACTTGTGTAGTTTATCAAGCCCTGCAAATACACGTTTATTAACCATTTCTACACTTTCCTGATTTATACAATTTTTCTCTGGATACAGTAAAGCACGTTCTTCTATTGTCAGACCTTCCACATCACCATAATCTCTCTCTACAAATTCTTCCATTACAACTAGTGGTAAGTTTAACTTTTCATTTATAATCTCTGCTGTTTGTTTAGCTCTTCTTAGTGGGCTAGTAACGATGACATTCCATTCGAAGTCACTTAAATAGTTTCTACAATCTTTTGCTTGTGTAAAGCCATTTTGATTTAAGGGAATGTCTTTTCTGCCCTGAATTTTTCGAAGCGTATTCCAATCCGTTTCACCGTGCCGCACTAAACAAATATATGTCATTATCAATCCTCCTATAGATGTTTAAACTTTTTAAAGGTTTTCGACACCTTTATTTGTGATTCCTTTAACAATCAATAATTTTTATTAATTTTATGCAATCATTTATAAATTCATTATAATTTCCTATTAAGCTCCCTTATTCTCTATTGTTCAATCCGAAGAAAGTAATAAAAAAGTGCCATAATGACGGCACTTTTTATCTTTACTTATTCTTTTGTAACAATTTTATTAATCCTTTCAAGCATTGGTGGATGTGTATATCTAAACCACTTAATAAGTAGTGGAGGATTCATTTCACTCAAACCAGCTTTTGCTAATTTTTGAAAACCGCTAACAGCTGCTTCAGAATCGTTCACTAATTCAATCGCATATTGATCTACCCTTGCTTCCTGATATCTTGAGATTGAATTGTAAATTGGGTTAGAGAAAAATAACAAAACAGACGAAATAAGTAATATAATCGGCAGAGAGCTTATATTATCTAAACTCTTAACTTTAAAATAATGTCCGTATTTTTTTATCATCCAAGGAGCAATTTTTGAAATCAGCCAAAGTCCTACAAACATCATGAGTAGATAACCCGCGATACCAATATAAATGTGTTTCTCTACGTAATGCCCCATTTCATGTGCCATAATAAATAAAATTTCTTCTTCATTTAGTCGATTTAATGTTGTATCCCAAAGGACAATTCTTGAATTATTCCCTACACCCGTTACATATGCATTTAATGCATTTGTTTTGTCGGCCATATTTACTTCAAAAACATGTTCAGCTGGTATATTTGCCTTATCTGCCAAAGCTAGTATTTTTTCTTCAAGCTCTTTATTTTGCAATGGATAAAATTCATTATATAGCGGATCTATTATGACCGGTTGTATATACATTAAAAAAATCGAAAATGGTACGGTTAAAATCCAAGCAAAGAGCCACCATTTTTTCTTACTTTTTCTAATTAACCAATATAGAACTGAAACAGTAATAACTGTTATTAAAAAATTTAACCAGAAATCAATTACATTATCGCTCATCCATGAAGCGAATCCTTGGGTACTAATACCAAATCCTTTACTTAGTGTATATCGATAATAATTAATTGGGAAAAATACTATAAATGTAAGCAAGGTTAATAAGAATAAGTATACTGTGTAGTGTACAACCTTCCAATTTGATATTTTTGACCATTTTTCAAATAAATGCGAGATGCCAAAAATTAAAATGTAAAAATACATAAGCCACTCAAATGGATTCACAATAAAAAAGATGAAGTTTCGTATTTTTGAATATTCTTCACTAAGTAGTAGCTCCCGATCTGTCATAAATGTTTCAGGGTCCGCCACAGTCCCTTTAAAGGATTCAGGAACTCCACCATCACTAAAATGAAAAATATAAACATACATAACCAATGAGTAAAGGCCAAATAAAATTAAAGAACCGATGCCCCATTTCTTTGCCATTATATCCCACCCCTTAAAATCTCTCTTCTAATCTATTGTAATCATTTGAAACCTCACTAAGAACTAAATTTACTTCATTAATTCTAATATTAAGAGTTTATCCTTTTTATCTTTATTTTCAACATTAAAAAAGCTTAAAGAGAACGGTCATCTCTTTAAGCTATATGTTTTCTCCATATGGTAATAATTTTAAATTAACCCCAAACTTCTTCTGCAATTTCTTTTATTAAAGTAAGTTTTGCCCATTGGTTTTCTTCTTCTAAAATATTTCCTTCTTCAGTAGATGAGAAACCGCATTGAGGACTTAAGCATAATTGATTTAATGGAACAAAATTTGTTGCTTCTTGAATACGTGCTTTAATGCTATCTTTATCCTCAAGCTCACCAAATTTTGAAGTAATAAGACCAAGAACGATTTTCAAGTCAGAACGATTTACATATTTTAAAGGTTCAAAGCTACCTGAACGTTCATCGTCAAATTCTAAAAATAAGCCATCTACATTTAATCCACCAAAAATTACTTTTGCTGCAAAATCATATCCCCCACTTGAATGGAATGTTGATTTGTAATTACCACGACAAATATGCATTGTAATGGTCATATCAGATGGTTTGTTTTTAATCGATTCATTAATCACATATTGTAATGTTTCCATATACTCCTGTGGGTTTTTACCTTCATCAACTAGTTTTGAACGAGTTTCTTCCGAGAAAAGACTTGCCCATGAAGTATCATCTAATTGTAAGTAACGACAACCTGCATCATAAAACGCTTGAATCGCTTTTTGGTATGCTTTTATCGTATCTTCAATTAAATCATTTTCATTTGGATAAATATCAGCGTTTTTATCCGCGCGTGCATGGAGCATATTTGGACTTGGAATTGTAAATTTAACAGTAGAATCTCCTGCATGGTCGCGGACAAATTTAAAATGATCTAAAAATGGATGATTTCCAAAGTCAATTTTCCCAACTACACGAATACCTTTTTTACTTGTTTCTACTTTATGAAATTGTAAACCATGATCTTTTTCGTAATTTTCCATTCCTTCAAGTGCACCTAAGAAATCAAAATGCCACCAGCTACGACGGAATTCACCATCCGTAATTGATAATACGCCAATCTCTTTTTGCTTTTCAATTAAACGAATGATTTCTTCGTCTTCTACTTGTTTTAACTCAGCGTATGTAATTTCATTGTTTTGAAATTTTGTACGTGCTTCCTTCAACTTTTGAGGGCGCAAAAAACTCCCTACATGATCATAACGAAATGGTCCTACTAATTCTGTCATTTTAATTACTCCTTTTACTTTTTGTACATTCAAGGACGTTTTGGAGCTTTATTATTCCTCTTTTAATCCTGAGTGTTCCTATTGCCTTTAAAGCTATATGAATTACTATAACATATTTCGTCAGATAAAATGAAGTATTCAGAATATAATTATTTCTAGTTATTTTTTTCTTTTTGACTCTCTTACAATAGTTTATTAGAATCAATTTTTTCCTGCTGTTGTTCTGTATTTACCAAATTTGATGATTCTAAAGGTTTTCTATTAATTTTTGACCGTTTATATTTTAGTATAATTGCTTCGATGTTACTCGTACCTACAATTACCCCAATAATAATAATCATCGTACCAATTAGTTGCTGAATTGAAATAATCTCATTTAATAATAATGCTGTTCCAAACAATGCGAACACTGTATTTAAATTGACAAAAATGGCTGATTCGGCTGTCCCAATATGTTTAATACATAAATTATATAGGCTATGCCCAACACCAGTAGCGAACACACCCGATAAAATAAATATACTCCAAAATTGAAAGTCGCTAGTCATGAAAGCACTCAAGCTTGTAGGATAAATGAACAATGAGCTTATTAATAAAATGACAGATCCAATGGTTAACATATATGCAGTCATGAGTAATGGAGAAATTGTTCTCGTACCTCTTCTAATGGCAATAAAACTAAATGCTTGTAATAAGAATGATAGGAATACTAATATATCACCAAGTTCAATATTTAATATTTCATGAAAACTTTGAATTACTGCAATACAAACACCCAATCCACCAAGCAAAAATCCAACTAATTTTGATATAGTCATGACGGTATCTTTAAAAATTACAGCTATTAGTGCTGTAATGAGGGGACTCAACCCACTGATGATTGCCGTTTTTGTTCCCGTTGTTTGTTCAATCCCAACGGCCATGAAGGCATGGTGACAAATAACACCAAAAAAGCTACCAATCAAAATATATTTCCATGGCATATTCTTGACAAAAACCTTTTGTTTCATCAAAAGTAAAATAAGAAATACCGTAATACCTGCTAGAAAAATGCGTACGGATTGAATTGTAATCGGTTCACCATTTGAAACAATAATTTTCAACCACGTAACATTTAGCCCCCATAAAAGCATGACTAAAATTAATATGGAATATATTTTGCTATTACTCAAAGTTACCGCCTCTTTCATTTATAGGAAAAACTCCATAATTCGTAAATTACGAATTATGGAGTACTTCATTCTTTTTAAAAAGATATGCCCCATCAACAATTTTTTCGAGCTTCACTTCATCTCCGATATTCACTTGATCGGCAATTCTTGCTGTAACTTTTGCTTCTGTATTATTTAGTTGTACAAGTGCAACTGTATACGGAGCTAAGTGTGCAAATTGTGCAGGTGGAACTTGGATGACTGTATAACTATAAACTGTACCTACATCTGGTACTTCATATTCATTTGTAATTTCTTTTCCACATGAACTACAATACACTTTTTTCGTTACCGATTCGATACCGCAACATTCGTATACTATCATACTTACACCCTCTCCAATATATGAACAACTGAGTAAGCACCTGTACCACCTAGATTCTGTGCTAATGCAATTGTCGGTTGCTTCGTTAATTGATTCGGTGCATTTCCACGCAGTTGTCTAACAAGCTGATAAATTTGTGCAATGCCTGTAGCTCCAATTGGATGACCTTTTGAAAGTAGACCTCCACTTGTATTGATTGGAATTTCCCCATCAACACGTGTTTTCCCTTCGTTTACACCTTGCCAGCCTTGTAACTTAGGAAAGAAACCTAGCTCTTCACTAGAAAGAATTTCAGTCATAGAAAAGCAATCGTGTATTTCTACTACATCGATATCTTCTGGACCCAGCCCTGCTTTTTCATATACTTTCTCACCTGAAACTCGAACTGCTGGTAGGCTTAACAGGTCTTTTGCATCTTGCATTAATGTCGGACCTGAAGCTTGTGCACTAGCACGCACTTTAATATTTGAAGGTTTACTAGATAAAACAACCGCTGCCCCGCCATCAGTAATTGGTGAACAATCAAATAACCCAAGGGGATCTGTTACCATTCGCGCATTAAGAATTTCGTCAATTGTAGTCGGTTTTTGAAATTGAGCATAGGGATTATTCATTGCATTTTCTCTATTTTTTAATGCTACCTTTGCGAGATGCTCTTTTGATGCACCTGTTTCGTAAAAATATCGATTTGCAACAGTACCAAAGTATCCGGGGAATGTTAACCCAGCTTCCTTTTCATTTGTACTTTGGTCCATCGCTGTATTAATCACTTGTGTAACTGTTGAAGTAGAAGCATGCTTCATTTTCTCTGCACCTACAACAAGTACGGTCTCATATTCCCCACTCATGATACTTAATACACCCTGTCTCAG
The DNA here is from genome assembly GCF_000772965.1 of Ureibacillus massiliensis 4400831 = CIP 108448 = CCUG 49529. GTDB lineage: Bacteria > Bacillota > Bacilli > Bacillales_A > Planococcaceae > Ureibacillus > Ureibacillus massiliensis. The sequence continues at coordinate 92,063 of NZ_JPVQ01000006.1, forward strand.
GGCTATCCCCCCTGAGGCACAGGCACCTTCTAGCTTAGCTGTTGGAATGTAACCTAGACCTAAATCATTCGCTACAATCGCCCCGAGTATTTCCTGATTGGACAAAGAACCACCCATAAAATTCCCAACAAAAACTGCATCAATTTTAGATACACCTGCATCTTTAATCGCTTCTTTCGATGCTTCTATTAGGAGATCCTTTAACGCTTTATCCTCAAAGGAGCCAAACTTCGTCATCCCTATACCATGAATATAAACTGGTGCTGTCATTTCATCACCTCGATATGCTTCTTTACAAGCTCTCTTTTTAGTATTTTACCGTAGGAGCTTTTTGGTAGACTTTCTACAATATAAATCTCTTTCGGTTTTTTAAAGCTAGCTAGATGATTTTTACACAATTCTATCAACTCTTCTGACTGAACCTCGCCACGCCCATTTGGAACAATGTAGGCAATGACAGATTCACCCCATTTTTCGTCAGGAACACCTATTACACATGTTTCTTTTACAAATGGATGTTTATTTAGAACTTCCTCAACTTCTCTAGGGTATATATTGACTCCACCAGAAATAATTACTTCTTTTTTTCGATCAACAATATATAAATAACCATTATTATCTAGTTTTCCTAAATCACCAGTATGGAGCCATCCGTCCTTTAACGTATCCTGTGTAGCTTTGTCGTTATTCCAATATCCCTGCATCACAAGTGGACCTTTAGCAATGATTTCGCCCACTTCTCCAGCAGGTAATTCATTTCCTTCATCATCGATGATTTTAACATCAACAAATGGTCCGATACGGCCACAAGAATCTAAACGATTTTGAAGTTCATTTCTTGGCATAATTGAAATACACATAGGCGCTTCAACCTGACCATATGTTTCTACAAATTTTGTACCAATTTTATTAAGTGCTTCTTGTAGTTTTGCTGCAGCGATTGGAGAACCTGCCATATTTATCGATTTAATCGTCTTTAATTTTGCTGGATCAAATTGTTCATGTTGCACCATTAAATTAACCATTGTCGGTACTAAAAAGATGATAGATATTTGATCTTCCTCTAAATGTTGTATAAATAGATGTGGCTCAAATTTATCGTAAACTACTTGTGTTAATCCGAATAGCCATGCTACATGGCTTAAAAAGTTCGCACCATGTGTAAGGGGGGCAACATGACCAATCGTATCGTTAAAATCCACCTCACATGCAATGGATAAGGATATTGCTCCACTCACCATATTTCGATGAGATAGCATAACACCCTTGGGATTCCCTGTTGTGCCTGAAGTGTACATAATCGCCATCAAATCATCTTCGTTAACTTCATTTTCATAAATTTGACCATAATACTTTTGGATGATGATTTCATATTCTTCACCAACGGTAATTGTTGGTAGTGCGGTGTTTAATTTATTGAGTAAATCTGTTTCTCCTATTAATAACACCATTCCAGAATCCTTTATTTGATATTCATGTTCCTCTGGATGGAGACGATAATTTAGCGGTACTTTGATTAACCCAAAAAATGAAACCGCAACATCTAACTCTATATGCTCTGATCGATTTGACATTAAAATGCCTAAACGATCACCCTTTTTCAAACCAATGCTATGAAAATAGGAAGTTAATGCATAAGCTCGCTGAATCAACTGTTCATATGAGTATGAAATCCCCTTAAATTTTACAGCTATTTTATTTGGATAAGCCTTTGCTGATTTTAGTGCTAAATCACCAATTGTACTCAATGAATTAAGCCTCCTTTGTGGAAAACGTAAAAACTGGTACATGGAACATTGCATCATTTTTACGAGTTAGTTGCACATCTTTTAACGGTAAGATGATAAATTCTACGGTAATGGCTGTAAAATTTTCACCTTCTAAAAAATGACCACCATCAATTTTTTTATTGCAATCGACGACTGTCCCATGAAAATGAATATCTAGTTCACCATGTTCATCTTCTCCAATAAAACCAACACCAGAGATAATCTCAACCTCTGAAGTTGTTTGTACTTTTGGAGAATATTTAATCGTGTTAGGTCGATCACCTTTTGAAACTTGAACAAAGGTTGCGTACTTTAATGACCCTAAACATTGGAATTGCCCAGCACTGATGCCAAAGTACTGACAAACCTCCTTTAAACCCGTAAATAGATCAGTATCTTTTTTTAAACGCCCAACGATTCGCTCTGTCCTACGATCATAAACTGCCTGTAGACGTGGGTTATCCAATACTGATTCCCCCATCCACCTTTAAAACTTGGGCAGTTGTATAACTAGAGTCTCTTGAAGCAAAGTACAATACAGCACCAGCAATATCATGTGGATGACCCATACGTTTAATGACCTGTTGACTAGTATCATATGGAACCCCCGCAGTGATTGCAGTTGCAGTAGCACCTGGGGCAACAGAGTTACACGTGATGCCATATGGACCTAATTCTTTTGCGACCCATTTTGTTAATGCAATGACACCGCCTTTAGATGCCGCATATGCTGGACCTGATCTTCCTTTACCCTCATCGCCTGACGTGACACCACCATTTAATCCAGAAACGGAACTGATATTTATAATTCTTCCATATCCAGCATCCTTCATATGTGGATAAACACATGCTTGCGTAAACAAGAAAGCCGCTTTTAAATTTGTATTTAAATCTCGATCCCAATCCTCTAATGTCATTGTTTCAAGATCTTTTCTACTAGCAGTTCCAGCGTTATTAACTAATATATGAACTTCTCCATACTTTCCAATCGTTCGGTTTACAGTCGCTTGAACAAATTTTTCATCTCGAATATCACCTAGACACTCTAAATAGCTCTCATGTGCTAACATCGAAATGGTTTCCTCACATGAATTAATATCCACTAAAACAGTATGAACCCCTTGCTGAGATAATTGCACTGCAATCGCTTGACCAATACCACTTGCTGCACCTGTAATAATAGCAACATCATCTTTTAAATTCATAATTTATCCCCTTTTACAGTTATTTCACACCAAGCAAATCAGGTAAAAATGTTGTAATAACCGGTATATACGTTACGATTAATAGAACAATAATAGAAGCTACAATAAATGGAACAACTCCACGAGAAATTTGCAAGATGTTTGTTCTTGACATACTTGCTGCAACATATAGGTTTATTCCAACTGGTGGTGTAAATAAACCAATAGCCAGATTGATCGTCATAAACACACCAAATACTGTTGGGTCAACATTTAACTGAAGCATAATTGGAAGCAAGATCGGAACAAAAATATAAAAAGCAGAAATTGCGTCGATAAATGCACCAGCTAGTAGCAATATGATGTTAACTAGTAGTAGAATGATATATTTATTATCTGTAATACCTAATACTGCATCTGATATTGTTGCTGCGATAAGTTCTGTTGTAACAATATAAGCAAAAACTGATGCTGCACTTACGATGATCATTACTACAGCTGTTTGTAAAGCTGATTCAATAAAAATCTTATATAGGATTTTAAAATACTCTTTACGCATTATGAATATTCCAATGATTAAACCATACATTACAGCAACGACAGCCGCTTCAGTAGGTGTGAAAAAACCACCATAAATTCCGCCAAGAATAATAACTGGCATCAACAATCCTGGAATTGCACGAACAAATGCATCCCATTTTTCTTTACCAGTACTTTCCTTTACAGTTGCTTCTTCCGATTGGTTAAATACTCCGCGTTTAATATCTCGATTTCTTACATACATTCCTGCGATAAACAAACCAATTCCGACCAATATCCCTGGTACAATACCTGCCATAAATAACCGATTAATCGTAATCGGTATTTGATCGCCTGCAACAATTGCAAATACGATAAACGCAATAGATGGTGGAATAATAATACCGATCGCACCTGCGCTCGCAACTAGTCCTCCAGCCGTTTCTTTGCGATAACCATTTTTGATCATAGCTGGGATTAAAATACCACCGATTGCCGCAACGGTTGCTGGTCCAGAACCAGAGATAGCTGCAAAGAAGATTGCCACTATTACCGTTACTAGAACAATCCCTCCTTTACGATGGCCAACTAGAGCTTGGGCAAAATCTATCAATCTTTTTGAAATGCCGATTTGATCCATAATTACACCAGCTAATATAAAGAAAGGAATTGCAAGAAGGGTAAACTTAGCGACACTTGTATACATAATGTCCGTTACAACTTCAAAACTATCTAAGCCATTATTAACAAACAAAACAACAACGGACGACACAGCAAGGGAAATAGCAATCGGGACTCGCAATGCAACCAGTATTAAAAATGCAGTAAATAGTATTATTGCAGTCATTATACTTCCCCCTCCTTGCCTTCAGATTGCTTATTTACCGATTTCCACTCTGCAATTGTCACTTGAATAGTACGGATGAGACAAAGAGCAGCGCCTAAAGGCAACGCTAAAGATAAAATCCATTGTGGCATTCCTAATGCAGGTGTTGTTTGATTTATTTTCATTTGGAATTGAACCATTTCATATCCGTAATACAATAAAATACTAAACAACGCCGCACCCATTAATGAAGAAAACACGATAATAATTTTTTTTCCCAATTTTCCTACTAAATCATAAATTAATGTAAAGCCAAGGTGTGCAAATCTTCGCACACCTAGAGCAGTACCAACAAAAGTTAATAAAACAAGTAAGTTAATCGTAATTTCTTCTGTAAAGGAAAATGAAAATTTAAAAAAGTTTCGTGATAGAACATTTGCAAATGTGATTAAAGTAATCGTTAAAAATGTAATAAATAATAATATTTCTTCAAAATAATCAAGAGCTTTCATTCCAATTCCCCCATTATCTTTCTTGGAATGCTTCAAGTAACTCTGTTCCCCAAATGCTTTCATATTGATCATAAATTGGTTGTACTGCTTCTTTAAATGCAGTTATTTCTTCTGCAGTTGGTGTATAAACTGTCATACCCAATTCTTCTAATTCTTTTATTTGTTCAGTTTCTCTTTCACGTGTAATTTTCACTTGATACTCTGCTGCTTCTTTTCCTAAACGATCGAATAACGCCTTATCTTCATCACTCATAGAGTCGTATAATTCTTTATTAATACCTAAAACTAATGGGTCATAAGAGTAATTCCATAATGTTAAATATTGTTGAACTTCATTAAGTTTAGAAGAGTAGATTACATCAATCGGATTTTCCTGACCATCAATCGTTCCTTGTTGAAGGGCAGTAAATACTTCAGAGAAAGTCATTGTTGAAGGATCTGTACCTAATTGACGGTATAAATCTGTATACATCGTAATACCAGGAATACGAATCTTTAATCCTTGTAAATCTGATGGAGATTTAACATTCACTTTACTATTTGTTAATTGTCTGAAACCGTTTTCACCAAATCCTAAAGTATGAACACCTTTTTCGGCTAAAATCTCTTTAATCATTTCGCCACCTTTACCAGCGAATACTGGATCTACTTGATCAAGATTGTCAAATAGGAACGGAGCACTTGCTACTCCAAAACGTGCATCTAAAATTGAATAAATGATTGTTGAGTTGAATGTTAAATCAATCGATCCCTTTGCTAAACCTTCAACCGCTTTACCTGAATCTCCTCCAGATAATTGTTCGTTTGAAAATACTTCAATTGTGATGCGACCATCAGTTTCTTTCTCGATATCATCTGCTAGCTTTTGGGCTGCTTCATACCATGTTGAAGCTTCTCCAACCGTAACAGACATTTTTAAATTATAAGATTTTGCTTCTTCAGTATTAGCGCCACCTGTGTTACCTTCTGAACTATTACTTGGTTGTGTACTTCCTCCGCATGCGGCTAAGACCATTACGATTGAAATAATTAATGTTAATAGAAAGAATTTCCCCTTTTTTGATGCGTGCATTTCACTATCCCCTTTGCATTAGTAATTGGTTCAAAGCGCTTACAACTTTGAATTGTAATTATTTTATAATTCTGAAAACTAATAAAATATATACAAAACATCTAAACTTTTTGTACAAATTGGACTAATTTTTGTTCGAACAAAATAAAAAGGTCTTGATTTCTAACAATTCAAGACCTACATTTCACAGTAGTATTTTCTATATAAATAAAGAGCCAGATTTAAATCTAGCTTATTTTTACTAGTGTTGATATCTATATCTAGAAGTTTTTCAATCTTTTTCAAACGATATTTTAAAGTATTTTTATGAATATGAAGATCATTAGCGATTTCCTGTAGTGAGCCATTACTATTCAACCACATTTCAAGGTTTAGCATTAATTCTTCATCAAAAATAATTGGCTTTATCGTACGTTCGAAAAAATCTTGTATTTTTGTATCAGAAATTTCGGAAAGTAACAATTCAATTGTTAGATCCTCTTCAAAAACGATTTCCTCACATTCATTTATCGCTGTAGTCAATGCAATACTTGCCTTATCATAGGAATCCTTTAATGTATAAAATTCACACTTGTTCCCAACACCTATATTAACCGCTGTTTTATAAATTTTTTCTATTTTTCGTTTTAATGTATTTAATCCTTTTTCTAAATGTGTTCTAGAAACATCAGGTACGAGCATAACAATTTTATCGAAGCTCCATTGTGTGATTTTAACTAAAGGATGAATGGTCTGAATACTAGATAGAAAATCAATTTCACTATATTCAAAACGCCTTTCAACTCTTAAGATTACAATACGATTATAAATTTCAGTATCGATTCCAATCATTTCTACTCGTTGAGCAAGAATTTCCTTATCAATTCTTCCGTTTAGTAAATCTAATAGGAAAAATTCAAACATTCTTGTATCTCGTTCTTTTTCCTGTCGAGTTAAAAAATCCTCTACAAATAATTGGGTTATTTTTTGTACAAGTTTACAATATTTTTCTATTTCTGACGGCTTCCCTGTTATCCCAATGACACCAATAGGAGTATTATCAAAAATTAAAGGCATGACCATCCCTTCACGTACCCCTTTTAGCTTTTCAGATAATTCAGTTGTCATATGCATAACCTGTTTATCCTTCATCGCAAGTAATGAGCCTTCATGGAACTGATTCAATCTCGAAATATCTGTACTCGCAATAATAAATCCATTATGATCGATAACGACTACATCTTTATCTATTAAGTTTTTTAATTCGTCTACAATCTTTGGACCAATTATTTGTAAATCAAACATATTCCGCCCCCTAATCTATTGCTGGAACAAGTTCACAATCTACTACTTCGTTTGAAATTAAAGGTTTATTAGCGATTATTTGTTCATATACTATATCTACTATATGGACGGCACGAACATAACTAGACAAACCTTCTTTATTGATTCCTACCTGCATCTGCATTAAACACCCAGGATTTGATGTGACGATATAAGTTGGATTCACTTCTTTCACATATTTCATCTTCGTTTCTAGTATGTTATTAGCCATTTTAGGTTGTAATAGATTATAAATGCCTGCCGATCCACAACATGTATCTGCATTAGCCATCTCTCTAAATTCAACACCAGGTAAATTTTCAAGAATTGCCCGCGGTTGATTAAAAACTTTATTTACGTTTCTTAAATGACAGGAATCCTGATATGTGACAGCTACTTTTTCAGCTTTTTTTGGTAACGTTTTCAAATAATCTAATAATCCTAATTTAATTAATAGAGATGAAATATCGATTGTTTTCGTTGAGAATCTTTCTGCTTTTTCTTTATATTTTTGCTCACTTTTTAAATGTTTTTCATATTCAGATAAAAAGGCGCCACAGCCACCTGCATTATTTACAATAAAATCATATTCATCACTGTCAAATGCATTAATATTAGCACGTGCATTTTTTATCCCTTTTTCTAATTCTCCACTATGGGCATGTAAGGCGCCACAGCATTGCTGAAATTTTGGAATAATTACTTCTGCACCTAAAAATCTAATGGTTTCAATCGTCTTATCGTTAATTTCTTTAAATAACGAATCCATCAAACACCCTGTAAAAAAGGCTACTTTTATAGGACTTTTCGTTATTGGTGATAACTGCTCGACCTTTTTCGGAACTTCAGGCAATGCCTTCTCCATTTCTTTTAAAAACGAAGGGAATAGGTTAAGGAAACCTATTTTTCTAGTTACTTTTTGCAAACCTGATTTTTGATAGAAACGCACTAAACTAACTGCTTTTCCTAAATCTTTTTTATCCGCAAATAAATGATTAAATGTTGTATTTTGAACGATTTTTTTGATGCCTTTTGGCTGTTTTATTTGTTGAATAGCTACACGTGTTTGCTCAATTAATGCACCATACTGTACTCCTGCAGGACATGCTGGCTCACATGCTCGACATCCTAAACAAAGATTAAAGGAATTTTCAATGGAAGAATCCCACTCTACTACCCCATCACGGACAGCTTTCATCAATGCAATTCTTCCACGAGGAGATTGTGACTCATCCTGTTGAGTTTGAATATAAGTCGGACAAGAAGATAAGCAGAATCCACAACGCATACAGTCTAATAAATAATCTTCATTAACATGTTCTTGAAAGGCAACCTGCATCTGATTATTGACCACTTTGAACCACCACTCTCTTTTTAGTTTCCTTTGCAAAACACTTTCCCTGGATTCATAATGTTTTTAGGATCAAACACCGCTTTAATCCCCTTCATCATTTCAATACCTGAGGCGCCAACCTTCCATTCTAAATAAGGGGCTTTCATTTCACCAATTCCGTGTTCACCTGTAATGGTTCCACCTAAAGAAATAGCAGCTTCAAATATTTCTTCAAATGCATGTTCAACACGCTTCATTTCCTCACTATTACGAATATCTGTTAAACAAGTAGGATGTAAATTTCCATCGCCCGCATGACCAAATGTTGCAATAGTTAAATCATATTTTTTAGCTATTTGATTAATCCTTCTTACCATTTCTGCAATTTCAGATCTTGGAACTGTAGCATCCTCTAAAATTGTAGTAGGTCTTAATCTTGATAAAGCTGATAATGCTACACGTCTTGCTGTTTTTAACCTTTCTGCTTCTGTTTCATCCTTTGCAATTTGAGTAAAGGTTGCCCCTTTAGATATAGCAATTTGCGTCATTTCATGAATATCGTTTTTCACCTGTGCTAATTCACCATCTTGTTCAAAAAGTAACATGGCTTCTACATCCGTTGATAATCCTATTTTCATAAATTGCTCAACGGCCTCAATGGTTTTTTTATCTAAAAATTCAAGGGTTACAGGAATAATTTTATTTGCAATAATCGTAGAGACCGTCTCTGCAGCAGCCTCTAATGAATGAAAATAAGCAATACTTGTCATTTTATTTTTTGGTAACGGTATTAATTTCAAAGTAATTTCTGTAATTACCCCTAGTGTACCTTCAGACCCTACTAGTAGAGCTGTAAGATCATAGCCTGCAACATCCTTTGCTAATTTGCCACCGGTTTTTAATAGTTCACCGTTTGCTAGAACCACTGTAAGCCCTTTCACATAATCCTTTGTAACTCCGTACTTTAAACCGCGCAAGCCCCCTGAGTTTTCACTAATGTTGCCACCAATTGTTGAAATCTTCATAGAGCTTGGATCTGGCGGATAAAACAGGTTTTCTTTTTCAACGAAATGACATATGTCTGCTGTTATCATTCCTGGCTGTACTGTAATGGTTAAATTTTCTCTATCAAACTCTATTATTTGATTCATATTATTAAATAAAATAACGACTCCACCTTGATTGGGTACAGTCCCGGCAGCCAGGTTAGAGCCAGAGCCTCGTGGAACTATTGGAATTTTATATTCATTGCAAATTTTAACGATTTGGCATACTTCTTCGGTATTACGTGGCGAGACGACAATTTCCGGTAAAGCTTGAAAATTAGCAGTTGCATCATAGGAATAAGCCAGTAATTGTGCTGTTGAATGCTTTACATTTTCTTTACCAACAACATCGATAAAAAATTGAATTATTTCTTTCTCCATAAATTCACCCCAATAGTTAGTATTTCCTCCTTAATAATTTTATAATTTAGAAAATTTAAATAATATGTACTTAATGATTAAAAATTGAGATTTTTTACATTTAAATTTGTATCAAACGTATAAATTCCTTTTTTAACCATAAAAAAGCTGATCATTAATGATCAGCTCATAAAATTAACTTATTTCCTGTTTTTTTATGAAAAATGAAAATACAAATGGAATAATGGAGAACAATGAATAAATGAAATACTGTTGATCAAATTGTGCAAGGTAGAGCGTAGAAAGAAAATAAACAATCGTCCCAAAATAGATAAATAACTTAGATTTTTTCTGAACCCCTCTAATGATGAACATCAAAGAAAAAATAATAAAGAACCAAAGTAACAGTTTTAATTCTAATGATTCCATTTGCTCACCACCTAACTAGTTATGTATAAAAAACTCTTTTACGTTAGTTAAGTGTTATTTTTATATAGGAAATGTAAGCGCTTTAATAATAATTTATGCTTATTATATTATATTCAGAACTTATCACTTTGATTGTCTTTATTTTTGGTATTTAGAAATTTTGTATTGTATTTTTGAGTGGTACATAAGGAAGAGCTCTTAAATAACGACTTACTTTAAAATTGAAAAGAGCTAGCCGTAAAAGACTAGCTTATAGTAGATATGGATCTATCCTTTCATATAAAATGCTTTTATTAACGGAAAGAGTGAAAGAAGCGCGAAGGCGAGATAGTATTTTTCGTACGTAGCAAAGTGTAACATCGGCAATAAATAACCTACGATACTAATGTAAATCATTGGACGAGACTTCTTTTGGAACCCTCTTACCATAAAAAGCAGCGATACAATGATAATTAGCCAGAGTGATAATCCTAAAATAAAGTATTCCATTTGCCTCACCACCTAACCTTTTTATGTAAATGGGGCTGAATGTTAGGGGCAGAAGTTATGTATCGTGTGAAAACGCTTAAATTTTTTAGCAGGTTTTATTTCTTTACTCTATTATATGTTGTCTTCTGTTCTTTGTTCGTATTTTCATCTTTCAAAATCAAATATTTTACAGAAAATTAGGCAAAAAATAATTAAAATCCGATTATTTAAATTTACTACCCTGAATTTTGTACGACTATCCCATGGTAAGATTTGAATGAAAGGGGCTGTCCAATAAGCGGAAAATTACAATCGACCACTATTTCAAAATTATACTTTTTTGATAAATGTTAGTTGATTTCCGTTCCAGGCGGACGCGCATCCAGTGGCGAGCGGTGCTCCTTTCGCTTCGCTCTGCGGGGTCTCACCACTGCTCTTTGCTCCCGCAGGAAAGCTTTGCTTTGCATCGAAAGCGCAAGCGGCAGATGCACTCGCCGCCTTCCACTCCAATCAACTACTTTTCAATATAATTAGTAGCAAAAAAATACCATTTTCCTTTGAGTAGTTCTAAGAAATTTTTTCTTTTGGGACAGCCCCACTTGAGATTGTCTGCAGTCTTTTTCTATTTACAATACATATTAAGAAATTGTCGATTTCCATTAAAGGCGCTACTTTCCACGGGCACGGCCTCAGCCTTTCCCCTCGCTATGCTTTAGTCCGGATGCTTTTAGCTCGTGCTGTTCCCGTAGGAGTCTTCGTGCCTTCCACTTCAATGAACCTTCCGAATTGCAATTTTCTCCTTATGTCCCACCGTCAACATTCTATTCATCTATTAAAGTAGCAAATTTAGAAAGTACATTCTCTGTTAATACTTTGTGTTTATTGAAATGATTCAAATAGATACTTAACATCATCTCATTTTCTTCGGTCACATCCATTTTCATGAAAATTCGATTCACGATATCCTTTGTCTCTTCTGGATTTGAATACATTGTATTCCATGCTCGAACTTGATAGTCTAAATCATCACTGAATACAGCTTGCTCTAATTCATCAATTGGAACAGCTATATTAAATTGGGCATATGGATCTTCATATATATCTGTATATATAAAATGAATAAAGCTTTGTTCTTTAAGATCGTATTCAAAACTGTTTTGGTTAAGAGATAGTATAAGTTTTTGATCCTTTAGTTGAATTTCCCCTACTTCTAAATTTACAAAAGGTGCGCTATCCTTAAAGCCGCTAATCGTTATATTTGCATCTGGAGTAATGAAGAAATATTGTTGGTGTTGGTCTTTGTTTAACTCTTGAATATATTCTTCAATACTTTTATCCATTATTCGGCGTTCATCACGTAATTTTGCGTAGTTAACTGGTCTATAGTAATACGATGCATCTATATTTTGTGCCTCAATTGTCCACTCTGAATCTGGACAATCCAATAACACTCTAAACGCGAAGCCTTTGTCCGTTTTTTTCAACTCGTTGTATATAAACCATTGACCAATTTGTAGTGGCTCGTCACTTTCTTCTCTTAGTACATCCTTAAAAATAAAATGAATGATTGTTTTATTGGTAAAACCGCCCTCTGCATTTAAAAATATATGAAGATTTTGATTTTCTCTCTCAATTCGTTCAATAATAGAATCATGCAAGCTATCATTAAAAACTTCTTGTACATTTTCACTTAAATAAGGGATTGTCGATTTTGTGTTTTCATAGGCTGTAGCTAAAATTTCTTCAAATTCCTTATCACATTCTCGCATCCACTGCAGATAATCTTCTCGAACACTCTTTGGTAATGTAGGCTGATTAAGTGTACCATCTTCAACAAATGGGATGAAACGGCTTGGTAACACTGTTAATAATTCCTCCTTTACCATTTCAAGATCCTCAGCTAATCGTTTTGTTAAATCGATTCCTTCTTCTTTAGCATATTCGAATTCACTTTCCCAATCGCCATCTGATTCATGGATAGGTAATAGATTACAAGTTTGAAACCTTTTTTTCGCCTCTTTTGTTAAATTCCACATATGTTTCTCCTTACTAGTTTTAGCATTATTATATAGTAATTGTTTTCATTTTTAGTTATTATTTCTTTAAAATTAGAATGAGCTGTCCAAAATGTTAAAAGTACAATTCTGAAATACTTGAATTGTACTTTTATGCTATCTGAATTTATTAAATTTTGACTTTTAAAATTGAAGAAGAACTAATAGGGTTCCACGTTGTTAAAAATTTCTCAGTTCGTTGTCTACCAATTTTAATTAAAGCTTCTTTTCCTGTTTCATCTATATCAAATTGTGTAGCACTATACTCTTCTACAGGAATAAAAACTATATTTTTTTCATGTTTTCGAGAGATATATCGTTCATCATGGGCATCTCTCATCGTTGCAAATAATGCTTCAAACATTTTTAAACCATCACTTATTTTACGAGGCCCAGATTCTACACTTGGGTTACTTAGTTTAAAGCCAATTAAGGGGCGTTCCATATTTCCATTATCAAATATCCAAAGTGGAAAATTACTTAAGACACCACCATCCACAACGATACACTCACCTTTATTATCCTTAAGCTTCACTGGTTCAAAGAAAAAGGGTATACCACAGCTCATTCTTAATGCCTTTGCGACAGAGAACCTTTTCCAGTTCATACCATATTTATCTAGATCATCTGGTAATACGATCATCTGTCCATTACTTAAATCAGATGCTACTAATTTTAATGATCCTCTAGGTAAATCATCAAACGTGTAGATATCTTTTGCTGCTAGCTTTTTATAGAACCATTTTTCCAACGCTTTTCCTTGATATAGACCTAATCGAAAATATAAATTTAACCATTTTAGAAAAGGTAGTGTTCTAGCAATTTTCGGAGGATCTAATAAAGACTTTAAATCCAGTTCATCAAGTAATTCCTCTATTTCAGATGCTTTATAGCCAGCTGCGATAAAACAAGCTAAAATGGCACCAGCACTAGTTCCTGCAACACGTTTAAATTCAATGTTTCTTTCTTCTAATATTTGCAATGCACCTACATAAGCAAAACCTTTTATACCTCCACCTGAAAAGACCCCATCTATTAACAACTGATTCGCCCCTTTTACATTGTTAATATACTGTAAGAAATATGGGGAATAAATAGAACTTCTGTCGAAAAGATTATAAAAAAAGTATTTGGCGAAAAACAAAATGTTAATGGCCAAATACTTTATTGTTTATTCATTTAGTCTTGATGGATTGTGCTTATTATCAGGTTTATCCTTGTTTTCATTTTTATTTTGTCTTTTGGCTTGATCATTTTGCCCAATTACATCAAAATCATCTGGACTTAAATCAAATCCATACCCGTATTCTTCACGGTCTAATCCTTTTTTTTCTCTTTTTTCTTTTGCCAATTGGCTCACCTCCACAATTATCAATATGAGCATGTTTCGAGTGTTTTATGCCTAATGCTATTAATAAAAGCAGATATCCCATAAGCCAATACTAAAAAAGATTTAAATTAAATAAAACAAAGGGCAAACCCCATAATTTACGGAGAATGCCCTTTGATTTTATTTTAATTATTTGTTGATCAAATTATTTCGCAGCAGCGAATTTTTCTGCTACTACATCCCAGTTTACTACATTCCAGAAAGCAGAGATATAGTCAGGACGACGGTTTTGGTAGTTTAAGTAATATGCATGCTCCCAAACGTCTAAACCTAAAATTGGTGTTTTACCTTCCATTACAGGTGAATCTTGGTTTGGAGTTGAAGTGATTGCTAATTCTCCACCATCAACTACTAACCATGCCCAACCTGAACCGAAACGGCCAGCAGCAGCTGTTGCAAATTCTGATTTGAAGTTATCTAAGCTACCAAATTTAGCGTCAATAGCAGCTGCTAAATCACCTGTAGGAGCAGTTGCGCCACCAGGAGTTAAGATTTCCCAGAATAAAGAGTGGTTAGCATGTCCGCCACCGTTGTTACGTACAGCAGTTTGTTTGTCTGCTGGAAGTGCATCAATGTTAGAGATAAGTTCTAATAAATCTTTACCAGCAAATTCAGTACCTTCTACTGCATTGTTTAAATTTGTTACATAAGTATTGTGATGTTTTGAGTGATGGATTTCCATAGTTCTTGCATCAATGTGTGGTTCTAACGCGTCATAAGCATACGCTAATTTTGGTAATTCATAAGCCATTTTGAATTTCCTCCCTAGAATAAGAAATAATGTTGATTACAATAGTAGGTTATCAAATTTAGGAATATTGTTCAATTATTTGACATCAAACATTTACATTTCATACTTTTGACTGAGTATAGTATTGATTTCTAGTTTTGATAACCTGATAGATAGTAACCCACAAAGTATTATATCCTTCATATAAATTCTTTAATCCTTTAAGCAACGTTAGATTGCGATAAAAAACACAATAATCATGACTATTTGCAATATACCTTTTGTAATGACCGATGTGATAAAACCTATTAGTGAACCAATTCCTGATTTAATTGCTTGCATGAAATTGAATTTTGTAACTATTAATTCTCCTACTACCGCGCCCAAAAATGGTCCTATTAATATTCCAGCGAATGGGATGATGAAAGGCCCGACTAACAACCCAATAGTGCTTCCCCATATCCCTGCTTTTGTACCACCAAACTTTTTTACACCAATTAAATTCGATACTGTATCTGCTACAAATAGTAGAATAACAAGTAATATTTCGATTACCCAAAACCACCAACTATAAACACTAAAGGAGTAAAACAATCCGTAGATGATGAAGCCTAGCAATATAAATAGAACTGACGGTATGATTGGGTAAACAAGGCCAACAAAAGCGATGACAAAACTTGCAATGATTAAAGCCCATGCAATGATATCCAAGGTAGACATCTCCTCTTCCTACTTCTTTTAAAATTACGAATTTAAATTTATAAAAGTTTCAATAGTAACTTGAAAAACCGACAACTATTTATTTTTCTATTTTCATGAATTTCATGGTAAACTTTCGAATGGAGGAGAAAAGATGGTAAAACATTCACAACTTTTTATTGATAGTTTAATACACCCTAAAAAATTAGCGGGATATCGGATGCTTCCAATCGGTAAAACCATTCAATATGTTTTTATTTTAATTACTTTAGTAATGATATTTTCATTTACTCAATTTGTCATGGGAATGTCTACTACCGATACTAATACTTATAATATAGAGGGTCTAACACAATATGTTGAAGACATCCAATGGTTATTATATCCATTCGCACTATTAATCTTACTTATGACAACAACGGCTTTGATATTTTTACAAATTAGTGTTTATGCGTTTATTGGAGTTGGCATACTTAAATTAATAAAACGTCGTGGTGAATATCGACATGTGTGGCGATCATCTGCACTAGCAATCACATGGGCTACTCTATTATCAATTCTATTTTCATTCATACCCATTCATGATGTGTTAGAAACAGTAATAGGAATTGTCATCACAATTATCCTACTTTTTATCGCATCTACGAAATATCCTAAAATGCCAAAAAAATAATATGCATGAATCCCTTCTGTCTTCATATAGTGGAGTGAGGAGGGATTTTATTATGCGTTATCTTATCATAACTGCTATCATTTTTATTTTAGCGACAGTTATTAAAATAGATTTAACTGATGGAACTCTACCATTAGCTTCATTTGACAATCCTAAAGCACAACAGCATTGTGAGAAACAATATACAATCAAAACTATTCCAGTTATAACTGAACTAGGAGATTCACCACAATCTCTCTTTGCAGCATATCCATCAGAAGCTAACATTACACTTGCAGAACGTTTAGCAAAATTCTATGAATTAAACCCCCATTTACAAAAGCAAGCAATGGTTCCGGGCGAATTAATAAAAATACCAGTTTATACTAGTGTGAAAAATATTTGTTAATTGTAATAAATTGCGCATATCCTTGTCTTTTTCTTTCTAACACTGATAAAATAGAGTGGCGATGGTACAATAAAATTTCATCAATGTACCTGTTAAAGGAGAGAATTTTTCATGAGTGAAATAATTCACCGTACAAAAACACGTCCTGTACGTGTAGGTAATTTAACAATCGGTGGTAGTAACGAGCTATTTATCCAAAGTATGTGTACAACAAAGACACATGATGTTGAAGCGACAGTTGCTGAAATATTACGATTAGAAGAAGCAGGTTGTCAAATCGTGCGAGTAGCCGTTCCAGATGAGCGTGCTGCAAACGCAATCGCAGACATTAAAAAACGCATTCATATCCCACTTGTTGCGGATATTCATTTTAACTATAAGCTTGCTTTAATGGCTATTGAAAATGGGATTGATAAAGTACGTATTAACCCAGGTAATATTGGTCGTCGTGAAAAAGTGGAAGCTGTTGTCAATGCAGCAAAAGCAAAAGGAATTCCAATCCGTATTGGAGTTAATGCTGGTTCATTAGAACGCCATATTTTAGAGAAATACGGCTATCCTACTGCTGATGGGATGGTAGAGTCGGCTTTACATCATATTAAAATATTAGAAGACTTAGATTTCCATGATATTATCGTTTCTATGAAAGCTTCTGATGTAAATCTCGCTATAGAAGCATATGAAAAAGCTTCAAAGGCATTTGACTACCCACTTCACTTAGGCATTACGGAATCAGGTACTTTATTTGCTGGTACTGTCAAATCAGCTGCAGGACTTGGGGCTATTCTTTCAAAAGGTATAGGAAATACGTTACGTATTTCATTATCTGCTGATCCAGTAGAAGAAGTTAAGGTGGCAAGAGAGTTATTAAAATCCTTTGGTCTAGCATCAAATATGGCGACATTAATTTCTTGCCCAACATGCGGACGTATTGAAATTGATTTAATCTCAATAGCAAACGAAGTAGAAGAATATATTTCTAAATTAAATGTTCCTCTTAAAGTGGCAGTGCTTGGCTGTGCAGTAAATGGGCCAGGAGAAGCGCGTGAAGCAGATATTGGTATCGCAGGTGCCCGCGGAGAAGGACTTTTATTTATGAAAGGTAAAACAGTTCGTAAAGTACCAGAAGAAACAATGGTTGAAGAACTGAAAAAAGAAATTGATAAACTAGCTGCAGAAATGGCAGAACAAAGAGAAAAAGCATCAAACACTCAATCTTAAGTAAAATAGGAGGTTTTAAATGAAAGCTAAAGAAAAACCTCGATTTGGAATAGATATTGATGGAACAGTAACAACACCAGATACACTTATTCCACATATCAATAAACAATACAATACAAACATCGTTCTAGATGATATTACGGAATACGATTTTTTATGTGCCTTTCCTCATCCAGTAGATCGCGATGAATTTTCTCGTTGGTTTAAGGAAAACGAAGCACATATGTACACTGTAAGTGAAATTGCTAAGGATGCACAATCCATACTTCGCAATTGGCATTCCCTTTACGAGCTTGTCTATATTTCTGCTCGTGATACAAGTGTTTTACATGTAACCCATAAATGGTTTGAGGAAAATAAAGTCCCCTACCATCACATTGAATTAGTAGGTAGTCATGATAAATTGCAGACGGCAAAAAAGCATAATGTGGAAGTGTTTTTTGAAGACAAACATGATAATGCAGTTGCCATTGCAGAAGAATTAAACATTCCGGTCCTATTGTTCAATACACCCTATAATCAAAATGCTGTTCCAAAAAACGTAGTACGGGTTAACAACTGGATTGAAGCAAACAATTGGATTAAGCGACATTTCTAAATGTAATTTAAGGTAACTCAAAATGGTTTACAAAAAGCCATTCTGAGTTACCTTTTCATTTTAAATATCCAATATTCCCCTAGTCCACCGATCAACAAAGGTTTCAAATGTTATTCCATAACGATTATAAATATCATGATAAACAAAATAAACTCCTAATTTTTCGAGAATGTCATCTTCAATTCTCATTCTTTCTTCCTTTCGCTTTAGGTTTTCTTTTCGATAGTTTTTCGCACACTTACCCTATGAATTAATCATTTTCATAGAATCCTCACATTTTGCAAAAAAATCCTATGATAATAGTGAGAAATTTAACATCTGCTATTAAATAAATTTCGCTATCATTAAAGGCAATAAAGTGATTTTGTAGACTGGAGGTTTTCTTATGAGAAAAATTAAAATAGCTAGCATTACAATTTTATTTACATTTCTTCTCACAGGTTGTGCTGAAAAAATAAATGAAATCACTGAAGCGATATCTGGGATTAATGCAGCTGCAGAAAGGGCCGCAAATGCAATTACTTTAGATGCACAAACAGTACGTAATATTGAAATTGAGTATAAAAATAAATCTTTTACTGTAAATGAATTATTTACAACTATCTTACGTGATGTCCAATGGGAATATGAACAAAAGGAAGAAAAACAACTATTAACTATAAAAGGAATTTGGCAAGAGGGGTTGTTTAATATGTATTCCATTACTATGGAAAAGAAAGAGAAATTGAAAAAGGAAGGTAAAGTAATCGTTCAACTTGAAATTGTCAAAAATAAAATTCTCGATAATTCTACTCACGTCATATTAGAATTCAATGATGAGCACCTTGTTGAAGAAAAAGGTAAAGAGGCATTAATACATTTATTCGATTATTACATCAATATATAGTTCATTAAGATTTATAAAAATTTTCTGTATATTCATACATTTTTTCTAGTAATCTTATTTTCATTTGTTATACTTATATATAATCATATTGATTTTAGGGGGACTGCCATGTTATTACCAAATAAAATGCCCCTATCAAAGGAACAATTACTCTCTTTCGTATGCAATATCATTGACCAATCGAATTCATGTATTGCAATTATTGACCAGCAAGATTCAAACTTACCGATTCTTTATTATAATGAATCCTTTTCAGAGCTTACAGGATATATAAACAATGAGTTGATAGGTAAAAATTTACGGTCTTTAAGAGGTATTAAAACTGATCCTGAGATAGAATCTGAAATTGACCTTAACATAAAAAGTCAACTACCTGTTGAAATAAATATCATACATTATCATAAAGACGGTTCGCCTTTTTGGAATTATTTATATTCCTTACCGATAAAAGACGAAACAAATGAGGTACAGTTTACTTTAATATGCTGTAAAAATATTACCGATCAAATGTTAGATAAAATGTTATCGAAATTGGAGCGGGAAGTATATGCAGAGCTCGATAAAGGTGGAGATACAGAGGTAATATTACAACTCATCGCCCAAAAAATAGAAATGTATTATATTCGAAGTGTATATTGTGCCATTAGAGTTTTAGATTCTACTGGAGAGTTAAAGGTTGTTGCTACAGGTTCACTACCCTCAACTTTAATTGAATCAATAAATGCATATATTATTGAACCAACAGCTGGATTTAATGAAAAAGCTGTCTATATTGACAATGTTTCACATAAACAAATTGAATTGAATAACAACATCTATAATGATATATCCTCTTTGGAAGTTATATCATGTTGGACTAAGCCAATAGTTAATCAACATCATCATATACTAGGGAGTATTACAATCTATTTAAAAGACCAAGCATCACTGAAACAATCAGATTTGGAATTTTTAAACAAGCTATCTCCCATCATTACTCTCTCTTTAAAATATGCAGAGCAAAAACAAGAATTAGAAAGACTTGCTTTTTATGATATGAATACAGGAATTCCAAATCAAAACTATTTTTACACTAATTTAACAGAATGGATTGAAGGAGATTTTACTGGGATAATACTTATAATTCAACCTGGTGAATATTCTGGAATAGTTGATTTATATGGTAGAAAAACAGGAGACGAATTATTAATACAAATTGCAAATCGACTCAAAAACCACCAAAAAGTAGAGTGTAATGAGGATATCATTTATGGCCGATTTTCAAATTCGTCTATTATTACAGCCAAAAAAATTTACGATGACAAAATCGATTTATATGTTTCGAGATTGAGACAGGAGTTAACTACCTCTCCCTACGTCTTAGCAGATAGAGAAATGTTTATCAGCTTAAATATTGGAATTGCACATTTCGGAAATGGTGTTTTAATGGAAGAAAGTATTCGCCAAGCAGATATTGCACTAACTAGCTCTAGAAAAAAATTCGGGACTGTTATCACTTTCTTTGAAGAAGAAACGAATAAGTTAATGCAGCAAGAGATGGATACGTTAAATCAATTAATTCACGGGCTAAAAAATAATGAATTTTCTGCGTTTTTACAGCCTAAAGTGAATCTGAAAACTGCTGAAATTGAAGGGTTTGAGGCACTAGCTCGATGGCACTCCCCTGTTTTAGGTTCGGTATCACCAGCTACCTTTATTCCTATTGCAGAATATAGTGGCAAAATAAGAGAAATTGATAACGCTATTCTTAAACAGGTTTTAAAATGGCAACAAGCTAGAAAAGAAAAAGGATTAAAACTTGTACCGGTTTCAGTCAACATTTCACCCGTACACTTTTACCATGATACGTTTGTTGATGATTTCATTTCCTTAGTTCATCAATACCATATTAGCCCGGAATACATAAAAGTGGAGGTAACGGAGAATTTTGAGTTAGTTGACTTTGAGAAAGCTAAAAATATCTTGATGCGTTTAAAAGAATACGGTTATGAGAGCTCAATTGATGACTTTGGGGTTGGTTTTTCATCCTTAAGTTATTTACAACAGTTACCTTTTTCTGAAATAAAAATCGATCAATCATTTATAAGTAATATGAATAATGATGAAATGTTTGCGGTTGTCCAAACTATTATTCAGCTAGCTTCAAGATTAAAAATGCATGCTGTTGCTGAAGGTATTGAGACTGTTGATCAATACAATCTATTAAAAAATATTGGATGTAATACTGGACAAGGCTATTATTTTCACAAACCAATGCCGATAAATGAAGCTGAAAAATTATTGAATAACATTAAATAAAACTCCACGTACTTGCCTAGCGTTCGTGGAGTTTTTATATTAATCAATTTTTATAAAGTTTAATAAATCATTGATGTTTTCAGGTGATACGCCATGCCCTACAGGATAGGTATTATATGATACAACTGCCCCGTTTTCTTCAAAAAATTGTTTACTTACCTCTGCCCACAAAATTGGAAAATCATAGTCATATTCTCCATGAGAGATAAAAATATTGGCATCATGAATATTTTGTCGATAATCAGACATTACAAAATCAGGGATATATCCACTTAAACTAATTGTCCCTGCTATTTCACTACCGAATATTAAAGATAGTGTATTCGTTACGACTGCCCCTTGGTTGAATCCCATGAGGTAAACTTTACTTATATCTAGATTAAATTCTTCAATTGCCTCTAATATAAATTGCTTTGTAAAAATAATCATTTGATCGAATACTTTTTTATTTGGCTTTCCTTCTTCTTCAAACGTATAAAAGGCATAACCTGGAAAGTGAGTAATTGGTCCTCTCAAACTAAATATGTGGCATTTACCTTTTAGGGACTCGACAAGCTGAAGCAAATCTTCCTCATTACTTCCTAATCCATGAAATAAAAAGATTGCTGCATCACTTCCTTTACTTCTATCAGTTGGCGCAATATGTTGAAATGTATATGGTGATTTCATGACGATTTTAATTTCCTTCCCAATTCATAATTCGTAAATTTAATTTTACCAAAATTACTCTACAATTGATAGAAACGAACATCTAATGAAATTCCAAATAGTCTTCTGTATATTTAGCGAATTCTTTATCACAATAAAACTGTCCAATAAATTAGAATTCGTCTTAAATTCAGTAAATTTCAACCAATATAGTAAAATAGTACGTTATTATTTGTTTTTCATTGAAATATAATAAAATACGATAATTCTTACTTGACTTATATGTTTTATGCGAATAAAATTTAAAATTAGATTCTTAAAGGAGGAAATCAAATGGATTTATATACAATAATAAATGTAGCAATATTACTCATACTACTTTTATTTCTACAATTTTTAAATAAAAAGCATGTAAAGTTTTCAAATCGCGTGTTTATTGGATTAGGGCTCGGGATTTTACTAGGTTTAGTGCTGCAATTAATTTATGGTGCTGATTCTGCTACAATCGGAAATACTGTCCCTTGGTATAACATAGTAGGTACAGGATATGTTAAATTACTTCAAATGGTTGCAATGCCCTTAGTATTCATATCCATTCTATCTGCATTTACGAAAATGAAGCTTGGTGCGAATTTAGGTAAAATTGCTGGATTTATTTTATTCATATTAATCGGTACTACGGCAATTTCAGCTGGAGTGGGGATACTTTCAGCAACAGTTTTCGACTTAGATGCTTCCGAATTAGTACAGGGAGAAAGCGAAATCGCACGTGGGGAAACATTGGAGGAACAATCAGGGACAGTTGCTTCATTACCTGAACAAATTTTAACACTTTTCCCTGCAAATCCATTTTTAGATTTAACTGGCGCTAGAGCAACATCTACTATTGCTGTTGTTATATTTGCAGCATTTTTAGGATTCGCCTATTTGCGTATTGTCCGTAAAGATGAAGAGACTTCTAAAACAATTAAAAAAGGAATTGATGCTATTTACTCATTAGTAATGGGTATTGTGACAATCGTTTTACGCTTAACTCCATATGGTATATTAGCGATTATGGCTCGAACTGTTGCAACAAGTGATTTTGCAGCAATTTATAATTTAGGTAAATTTGTTATCGCTTCATATGTTGCATTAATTGCCGTATTTATTATTCACTTAATCATTATTTCGTTAACAGGGCTAAGTCCAATAATGTATTTAAAAAAGGTTTCTGAAACTTTACTATTTGCTTTTACTTCTCGTTCAAGTGCAGGGACTTTACCATTAAATTTAAAAACACAAACTGATCGTTTAGGCGTACCTGAGGGGATTGCTAACTTTGCCGGTTCATTTGGCTTATCCATCGGTCAAAACGGTTGTGCCGGTGTTTATCCTGCTATGTTAGCTATTATGATTGCACCTACAGTGGGAATTAACCCATTAGATCCTGGATTTATCGCAACGGTTATTTTAATAGTGGCTATCAGTTCATTTGGTGTAGCTGGTGTTGGTGGTGGTGCAACATTTGCAGCCATAATCGTTTTGTCTGCCTTAGATTTACCTGTAGCATTAGCTGGGGTATTAATTTCTGTTGAACCATTAATCGATATGGGCCGAACAGCATTGAATGTAAATGGCGCAATGGTT
This sequence comes from Ureibacillus massiliensis 4400831 = CIP 108448 = CCUG 49529, assembly GCF_000772965.1. Lineage (GTDB taxonomy): Bacteria > Bacillota > Bacilli > Bacillales_A > Planococcaceae > Ureibacillus > Ureibacillus massiliensis. The sequence goes on from NZ_JPVQ01000006.1 coordinate 116,097, forward strand.
TCTGGTGTAACCACTTCCCGTTTAACTGGAGAACTTGATAAAGAAATTTTCAACAATCCAAACTATGATAAAGAATTAGCATAAAGCCAATGAAATAAAATTAGCGACAAGGTTATTTATATAATCCTTATGTCGCTTTTTTTATTAGATTAAATTGTCGATTTCACATTTCAATAGCACCAATATGTTTTATTTTGAAAATTCCGAATTATAATTATAGAAATTTACCTTCAAAAAGCTTACACTTATATTATAAAAATACAAAGATATGAATTTTTTAGCAGTAAACCAATGAGGTGAGAATATTGCATGATGGGATTACAGTTGATAGAAGTCTATTATATATAGAACAACATCATGTAGACAAATTTAAAACTATCGCGAAGAGTATGAAGGAATATAATGATTTAATTACAGATGGTGGACTAACAAAAGATGATTGCTGGATTATCGCATTTAATATTTGGCTTCTTCTTAATGCTGATGATGAACATGACATAATGCAATCTGCAGAAAAAACAATATATTATCATGCCAATTTTATTATTTTAAATGCGACTATAAAAAGTAACTATTTTAAACTTTTTAAACGTGAAGGTTTATCAAGAGAATTACTTTATTTAGCATCTTTAAAAATCGCGAATGGCATTAACCAATGGATTTATCACGTCTTGGAGAGCAATAATTTATTACATATAGTAGAAAAAAATAGAAAAAGATGTTATTTTGATGTTCATTTAAATAATTTCCAAGAAGTGAAAAATTTTTCTGAAGAACAAGCACAATTTGTAAAAGCCTCTATTAAGGAGCTAAAAACTACCGATTCCTTTGAGTTAATGTTGAAAAATTGTAGCGAACAAATTGTCATGTTATATAGCTCCATTGTGAAAGAAAAGAATATTATTTATAAAAACTGAGGCAGGGACAAAAGTAAATTTTGTACATCGACGATTTCTTAATATGTATTGTAAATAGAAAAAAACACCCCTAAATCGTTAGATTTGGTGTCTAACAATTTAGGGGCAGTTCAATCTCAAATTTTTCAGTTTGTCTACAGTCTTCTAGTTTTTTAACGCAAAGTTATTTCAAAAAAGGAAGTTGTAATCGTGTCTTTAAATTGGTCTTTTTGCTCTCGATTAACCGCAACGATAACAGCACTTGAGGGGCCACTGGATTTATCTAACGGTAGCTCACATTTAATTTCATAGCCACTAAAAAGCCTTGAGCATTCTGAACCAATTCCCTTCGATCCGACAGGCCAAATACTTTTAATGACCCCTAATTTTATAAGCATATATAATTCGCTTAACTTCGCCACATGGTCAGGATTGTTAAGAATTTCATCACCGACAAGTGGTTTCCCTACTACATACCAAAGACAATGCTCAGCATTAAAATCATATACCTTTTTTCCAATCATCATTATCGATAAACCAGACTGCAGCGAAGGAAAATTCGTTTCAGTAGATCCGTTTATCGGTGGCATTTTTTCCCCTAATTCATTAAATACCCTTTCAATGCCCTTTTCATAATCTGTCCAAGCGGATTCACCTGTAAAGTTGGATAAGAAAATATGTGTAGGCTGTCCACCTGCGCACCATTGTTCCAACAAAGCCACTCTTGCGGTATAATACGCTACCACTTCATTTGATGTTTTAACAGCATCATGCTCTTTTTCTCCAATCCCCCCCGCATTATCAACTGTTACGATTAATTGCTGATCAATCAATTTCGCATTTCTCATAGATTTAATACCTTCCACTGTCGTAAAATTTTGTTTAGTACTGGCATTATTAGTATGACAACGACAACATTTATAATTGTGGCAATCAGAAGACTAGGTAAACTTGCAAAATAAAATTGTGGTGAAATGATGAAATAAAATGGAATTGGAGAAATTAAGCCATTGGTTAAAACTAAAAACAGCCATTTTACGATAGAAAATCCTTTTTTATGTAAGATATTAAACACAGTTACAATTGCAAACATCTCAGCTGCTATTAGTATGTGAAAAATACCTAGAGGAAATCCTGAAGTTAGGGCTGTGGCGAAATGACCTAAAAGAGCTGCGAATCCTGAGTATATAGGTGAAAGATAGACAACACTTAGAAATGCTGGGGCAGAATCTAAAGCTGCTGTCGTTATGAATCCTGGCACCTTAATAGTACTTCCCACAACACAAATTGCTGCTGTTAATGCTGTTAAAATTAAAACTCTTAACTTGCTAGTAACCATTATTATTATCTCCTTTTAATATTTGTGGTATTCCGTACCAAATTCGAATAACTGAATTACTTTCCTGAAAAAGCTTCTGATATAGCCTTCCACAAGTATCTCTTACTTTTCTTTCCTTTTTATCAATCGGAACAATTCCTCTTCCGAAATCAGTACATATACAAATGACATTCGATTGCGTATCTAAAGCTTTAATTTTTTGAAATAATTGATCGACAATTGTCTCTTCATCTAATTCAATATAATTCAACACCATTTGTTCAAAATTGTATATGACAAAATATCCATTATTTACAAAATTAACTTTATCAGGGATATACCCTTCAAATAGTTCATAAGAAATTTGCTGTTTCTTCAATAAATCTTCAACATATTTTCGCTTTCCGTTGTATGCTCCGCCGATAATTGCCTTCATATGCTTACCCCGACCTTTTTAAATGAAAAATATTAAAGCTCCCCATAATAACGTTTCTGAGCTTTCATAAATTGCGCCCAGTAAATCCCCTGTCATACCACCAAAGTTTTTCTTTGTCCATTTTCGATAGAAGAAATAATAGAGCAAAAGGAAAAACATTAACAGGAAAATGGTAAAACTTTCAATGTAAATGGCTACTCCAAAAATTAAAATAATATAAATCACGATTGATATAAAAATATACTTATGTATGACATTTGTTTTGAAATATGTTGCCAAGCCATCTGTTTTTGCCGTTTGCATCGTTAAAAAATAGAGTAACATTGCAATCCGACTAATAAATGGAATAAGGATTAAATAAACAATATGATTCACATCACTAGTTAACACTTCATAATAGAATCCAATCTTTAATAACAAAATAACTATTAATCCAATTGCACCAAAAGCGCCTACTCGTGGATCACTTAATATTTCTAGCCTTTTTTTCTGATCTTGATATGAAAAATAGGCATCACACATGTCAATCCAACCATCTAAGTGCAATCCCCCAGACATGGCAATTCCGGCGATGACAAGAATGATGGCTAGTAATAGTGGTGAGAACTGGAAATATTCATTATTCAAAAAGAACAGCATTCCATTAGACATTCCCATTAATAAACTAATAATTGGTAGCCAAATGAACATCCCTGTAACTGTATTTCGATTCATAGTAAATTGCTTTCGAATCGGTATCGAAGTAAAAAATTGAAATGATAACAACAAACTAACAACAATATTTTTCAAAATTACTACCACCTTAAAGAGTGCTTTATCTTAAAGCTACTTCCAACGTTTATAAATGCTATAGTCCATCTCATATGCTTCATCAGAAATGGATACAATCCATTGATGTAATTGTCCTAAAATCTCTCTATATAAATTTACCTCGTGAAATTTTGAAGATAGTTCATCAAACACTTCATTCGATACAATGATGGCATTTACTTCTTGTGTCTTCCATTGTAAAAGGCATTCCTTAAACCCTTCGATGAATTTTTCGATCTCAGTCATTCTTCTGTCCATCTGAAATTGTTCTGTTTTATAAAGTACATTTGTCAACCATGTCGTAATACAATCCCATACAACGATATTGTTGTTCGTGAAATTTAAATGCTCCTTTGACAATTCAGCAAATATTTCAATTGTGTTCCATTTAATCAAAGAAGATTCTCGATCGACCTGATGACGAACAATCCTCTGTTTCATTTCTTCATCAAATGCAACCCCAGAAGCAATATAAACATAAGAGGGATTATTCAATTTTTGACCGATTAGTTCAGCATACTCTAGTGCGAAAGCGCTTTTCCCACTTCTCACACCACCACATATAAAAATCAAATTTCCCAATACAATCACTCCATTATAAAAGAGCTGTTCTAGAAAATTCCTTTACTTCTAGAACAGCTAATTTATCTATTCATTAAAAAGCTCTGGGTATATTGATGATGCAATGATTTCTACCGCTTCACCAATACGAGGCCCTGGTCGATCTAAAATATCAGGATTTAAAAAATAGACCTCCCTATTTTGGACTGCTGTGACTGAAGACCACCCATTCCGTGAAATGATTTCCGCTATTGGATCGTCACCATAATTTACAGTTGTAATAATGGCTTCAGGATTTCTTGTTAAAATGTCTTCTTCTGAGACCGAAAACCAACCTTGTTGATCTCCATAAATATTTTCAACACCAGCTGCTGCTATAAGCTCCTGTTGGAATGTACCAGAACCGATTGACCAAATGTCTGGCGCTGGAGAAATTTCAAAATATACTTTTTTCTTTTGTGCAATTGCTTCTGTTTTTTCCGTCACTGCATCAATTTGTGATTGAATATCTGCTATCACCTTTTCTCCTTGAACCTCAGCACCCATCACGGTTGCTAATTGTTTTATGTCTCCATAAATGTCCTCTATTGAGCTTGCTGATTTAATGACAAATACTTTTAACCCAACACTTTCAAGCTGGTTTATTTGATCATCACTACCACTTGTGTAGGCAAATACGATATCAGGATTCATTTCTACTATTCGTTCAATATTTACAGTTGATAAATCCGAAACCTTTTCGATTTCTAAAGCTTGTGTAGGATAGGCGTCGTACTCCGTAACCCCAATAATTCTCTCACCTACTCCTAGTTCAAATAAAATTTCTGTGTTGCTAGGCTGTAATGATACGATCGTTTCTGGAACCTTATCAAATGTAACTTCAACACCTCGATCATCAACAACAGTATAAGCTTCTGATTGTTCATTGCTATTACTATTTGTTGTATCGTTTGTGTTGGCATTGTTTGAACAACCAACGATTAGTAAAATCGATAAAATTGATAATAACCAAAATTTGTGAAAGAATTTCATTTTACTTCCTCTTTTCTATTTGAGCATATATACATGATGTTTAATTTCTTTATCGATTTGCATCGCATTGTTACAACTCTTCATCACAAAATAAAAACCACCCAAGAATGGATGGCAAATTAGCGCAATATAAACAATTAGTTGTTTCATTACTTTGCCGCACATTCCCTTAAATTTCCGAAGAGGTTTGTTACGATCAGAAAAAGACAGGTCTCCTGGCTTGTGCCTTTTATTTTAAGTACCTTCCCATCAAATTGACAGTGGCATCAACTTAAAAATTAACACTTACAGTTGCGGATACAGCTTCGGATTTTCACCGAATTCCCTTTAGCCTTACAGCATCTTTTTCCTGCAAAAAATATTCACTTAATAGAACTTTACCATAATAATTAATAAATGAGTAGTTGTTATCTATTGCCTCATCATATTAACTATGCACAACTTGGACATTTACCGTAAATTTCGAACTTATGGGATTCAATCTCACAGCCCGGCAGTTTTTCTGCTAACATTTCCATCGGACAAATTTCAATTTCCTTCACTTTTCCACATATCATACAGATAAAATGATGGTGATGATGCTCTGATTCACATTGCATACGGAAATTTCGTTCACCATTTAACTCTGTTTCTTCTAAAATACCAAGCTCTACAAATGTTGAAAGGTTACGGTAAATTGTATCAAAGCTCATTCCTGGGAAGTCTTTCTTTAAAACAGCTAATAAATCACGAGCGGTTAAATACTTTTCTGTTTCACTAAACATATTTAAAATAAGCTCACGTTTATCAGTCTTTTTAAATCCATTTTCCTTAAGAATTTCCCAAGCTCGTGTTATATTCACTGTTCTATCCCCTTTCTCGTTTCAATGTTAAATGATATTTTCTTCGCAAATATAACAATTAATAATATCATGATTGAAGTAACAACGATTGTTCCACCAGGTGCTAAATTTAAATAAAATGCACTTACTAAACCTATTATAACCGCTAACTCTCCAAAAAGGATTGAATAACCAATCGTTTGCTTAAATCCTCTTGCAATTCGCATAGCTGCTGCAACAGGTAACGTAATTAATGATGATACTAATAAAATTCCTACAATTCGCATACTGGCTGCAATTACTAAAGCAACGACGATCATAAATAACAAATGAATCCACTTTGAAGGTAATCCCGTTGCCTTCGCATATTCTTCGTCAAAAGATAGAACAAACATTTCTTTAAATAATAACTTTAAAAATACTAATACCACTAAAGCAATTAATATAACAATCCATAAATCCTGTCTTGAAACAGCAGATACGGTACCAAATAAGTAGCTCGTTAAATCTGTTTTAAACCCACTTGCTAAAGAAAGAAAGATTGCTGAAATACCAATCCCACCAGACATTATGATAGGTATTGCGAGCTCCTCATAATGTTTGTATAAATTCCTTAACCTTTCGATTAAAATCGAACCACCTACTGAAGCGACAATTCCTAAATAAATCGGATTAAGTAAAGCAAGCGCTGCAAAGGACTGACTTAAATATAAGCTACCAGCAATACCAGCAAGAGTTACATGCGAAAGCGCATCAGCAATTAAAGACATTCTTCTAACGACAATAAAAACTCCTAATAAAGGAGCTATAATACCAATAATTATCCCAGAGAGAAAGGCGTTTTGTAAAAATTCATAATTCATTATAGCTTCTATCATATACCTTTCCCTCCCTAATGAATTTTTCTAACAGAATGACCATACCAATTGTTTAATTGATCTGGTGATAATGTATCGAATTCTTTTTTAAATCCATGGAAATGAATCGTTTGATTTAAACAAGCAACATGGCTTATTCGATTCGATACAGTATCCACATCATGGGTTACTAAAATGATCGTTTTTTGTTGTTCCTCGTTTAACGATGCTAACATATCATAAAATGATTGAACATTTTCGTGATCAATCCCTACTGTTGGTTCGTCTAAAATAAGTAGCTTTGGTTCAGCTATTAACGCACGAGCAATAAATACACGCTGTTGCTGTCCACCTGACAATTGCCCAATATTTCTAGATTGATATTTTTCCATTCCAACAGCCGATAAAGCTTTTTCTACAAGATCATTTGAATTTTTTGGCAAACGTTTAAAAAGGCCTACTTTTTTTGCTAAACCACTTTTAACCACTTCTTCAACTGTTGCTGGAAAGGCTGAATTAAAGGCATTCGACTTTTGTGAAACATAACCAATCCATTCACGATGACGAAAAGATTGGATTGGTTCATCAAACAATTTTATTTCACCAGAAATCGGCTTTATTAGCCCTAGCATGAGTTTTAAGAGTGTGGATTTCCCTGACCCATTAGGTCCTAAAATAGCCAAGAAATCCCCTTCTTCAACCTTAAAAGAAATATTATGTAATACCTTTGTATGTTCATATTGAAACGAAACGTCTTGTAATTCAATAAATGTTTTTTTCATAAATCCGCTTCTTTCTAATTCATAATCATTACGATTTACAACATGTTAGTATACGTGTTTCATTGCATTTTGTAAAGACATCTACATTTTACTTCACCTTTGAAAGGAGAAAAAAAGTTGGGAGCAATTGAACTTTGGGAATCTTTACTGACAAAGTCAGATAAAGAAATTATAAAAATGGCAAAAGAATATGGAGTGGAATTAACGGTGGATGAAGTTCGTCAACTAAGACCACTGGCTGAGAAAGCGAATATTACTTGGCTATTAACAGGTATTCCAGAACATGTACTAAAAAAAGCAGAGAGTATCTTAGGGAAGAAAAAATATAAGCAATATAAAAAAATGCTTGATAGTTATTATTGATTGAGATGAATTAAATTAGGTGGTGAAAACAATTTGTTTTCAACCACCCATTTTAATATGTTTCAATAAATTGTTGTACGACTTCATCTATTGCCTGTAGTTTTATTGATGATTGATTTTGACTTAATATTGTAAAAGCGTAATACTTACCACTCTTTGCTTTTAAGTAACCTGACAATGAATAGACGCCCGAAATATGACCTGTTTTTGCGAATACTCTATTTGATTGAAATGTTGATTTAAATCTTTCTCTTAATGAACCGCCAACTAGTCGATCTGGATGTCCTCCAACGGGCAAACTATTATAAATAACGGAATAGTATGGTTCGCTAGATAGCTTATACAGTAAATTTGTCATTTCATTTGCCGTCACTTTATTTTGATGGGACATGCCCGATCCATCTTCAAAATACCATCGATTCGTTTGAAGCCCCACTCTTTTACTATAATCCTTCATGACCTGTAAACCGTGCTCAAGACTGCCTATACCATAAACCTCATAGCCCATAGTTTTTACTAAAATATTTGCAATACTATTATTGCTTAATTTCAAAAAGGGAATCATCACTTGCTCTAATGGCATTGACTTTTTTGTATAAATTAATGTTGCATGATTGGGAACTAATTTTCTGTTAACTTTAGAGCTTGACGTAAAAGCAATCCCATTTTCCTTAAATGTATTCTTAATGGCATATAATGTATTAAGTGTAGGATCATAAAGTGATATCCACTCTTTTTTAGTCTTTCCTGTAGGTATATTCCCTGTAATCACTATTTTATTTGAATTATTTTGTCGATAGATTTCAATTGTATTTTTCTCTGTCGCTCCAACTGTCTTCGCTTGGTTCAACACTTCCATTCCACTAAAGTTTGGTTCAACTTCAATAGTTGGTGTTTTTCCTACTGTATTTGCAATTACTTTTACAATAATGGTTCCTGCATCATAGTCATCATCAGGGGACATCGTAAGTGCAGATGTTCTTGATGCATAATAATAAGTTTCATCATGAGTTGAAATGCCTGGCGTGAGCTGAGACCCAATAAAATTAAAGTCGTCACCATATAGACTACCAGAAACGCTTTCAACGCCTAGTCGCTTTAACGCATTTGCCATAGAAATAAAATTTTCTTCCTGTAGGGTTGGATCACCCCCACCTTTTATATAAAGGTCTCCCTCTAATACATTACCATTGATTTTTCCATCCATATAAACTTCAGTGATGAATCGATAGTCTTCTCCAAGCATTTCTAGTGCGCTTGCTGCTGTTAATAGTTTTAGGGTAGATGCAGGTTTAATACCGAAATCTCCTGCCTTTTCAAAGACGAGTTTTCCTGAATCCATCGAGCGAAGTGAAATACTGAAATTGGATGTTCCAAATTTTGAGTAAATTGTTTCCTCAATTTTTGAAGCAAATGGCGTATCAGTCAATAAAAAATAGTTAAAAAATGTTAAAAGGAATAAGATACTTATTATTTTCTTTTTCATCGTCTCCTCCGACATCTTTCATATATACAATGTTTACCCATTCTGCTCGAAAATTACTCTAAAGTTGTTTTAAAAATAAAAACAGTCATGAGTTTTTCACACCCAACCCTGGCATGAAAATA
>NZ_JPVQ01000079.1 GCF_000772965.1 Ureibacillus massiliensis 4400831 = CIP 108448 = CCUG 49529
AATTTTTTGTGATTTTCAATTTTTCATAGAAGTTTTGACACTACCCTTTTTCAATTACGCAAAGTTTTAATTATTCACTAATCTAATGGAAATAGTTACAACAGTAATTATATAAGATTTTCAAGCCCATATACTAAATCTTCTATTGTCATGACAGCTTCAACACAATAAAGAACCCCACCCATAAAGGATTCACGATTATATGAATCATGACGAATTGTTAGCATTTGTCCATCGCCACCAAATATAACTTCTTGGTGTGCAACAAGCCCTGGTAAACGTACAGAATGGATTCTCATTCCTTCAAAGTCTGCTCCACGGGCTCCAGCAATAGTTTCTTTTTCATTTGGGTGACCTTGTTTCTGTTCATTACGTACTTCTGCAATTAATTGAGCAGTTTTTAACCCAGTTCCAGAAGGTGCATCTAATTTTCGGTCGTGATGTAATTCAATGATTTCAACATTTGGTAAATATTTCGCAGCTTCTTTTGCAAATTTCATCATGAGTATTGCACCAATAGCAAAATTAGGCGCTATAATACAGCCAACTTTATTATTTTCTGAAAGGTTTTTAAGTTCTTCTAGTTGGCTATCTGTAAATCCTGTAGTGCCTACTACAGGTCTTACGTTATGTAGGAGTGCTTCTTTTGTATGCTCATATACTGACTCTGGATTTGTTAAGTCAATTAATACGTCAGGTTTCTCATCTTCAATGAGCTGCGTAAGGTTTGTATAAATCGGAACATTTAATTGAGGTGGGAACATGGCAAGTTCGCCTAAACTATCACCAACATGCTTATAATCTAACGCTGCTACTAATTCCATACCTTCTTTATTACTTACAGCTTTAACAGCCTCTGACCCCATTCTCCCTCTTGCTCCCGCGATTGCTACTCGGATTGTCATTTCATTTCGTCCTTTCTAGTCCAACGATCTTTGTCTCGTGTTTCAAATTTGTCTATTACTTTTAATAATGCTTGATCTAATTGAATGCCTTCAGCATTAGCAAAACATACTAACATGAAGAAAAAATCACCCAATTCTTCTTCAATGCTATATTTAGCTTCAGTAGTTTTTTTCTTTTTATGTCCATATGCGTGCTGAACTTCACGTGATAATTCTCCTAGCTCTTCTGTGAGTCTAGCTAACAACTCAAATGGTGGAAAGTATCCTTCTTCAAATTTTCCTATGTAATCGTCTACTCTTTTTTGTAATTGTTCCATAGTTATCCCACTAGACATTATATCACTCCTAATAACATCCTATATAATTTGACATACTGTTGTCAAAAGATGAAAAATGAAACATAATAAGTTAGGTTATTAGAGTATTTTTCATGTATTTCCACAATTTAGGGAGGTAAGGAAGTGAAGGTTTTTAAAATTAGAGAAATTATAGGTATCATACTTGGATCAGCTATCTTTAGCTTTGGATTCGTACACTTTAATATGCAAAATGGACTTGGAGAAGGCGGATTTAGTGGAATTACATTAATTTTATATTTTACACTAAATTGGGACCCATCACTATGGAATTTGATTTTAAATATTCCAATGTTCATTTTAGGTTGGAAGCTACTTGGCTACAAACAATTGATTTACACCTTAATAGGCACAATTTCAGTCTCAATATTCCTAAGAGTGTTTCAAGAATATCAGTTTGAAGTTCATTTGCAAAATGATTTACTTCTAGCTTCTCTATTTGCAGGTGTATTTGTCGGAATAGGGTTGGGAATTATATTTCGTTGTGGTGGTACTACTGGTGGGGTTGATATCATCGCACGTCTATCACATAAATATATTGGATGGACTATGGGAAAAACGATGTTTATCTTCGATGCTTTTGTTTTACTTGCATCGTGGGCAACATTCCTTGATGAACGTTCAATGATGTATACACTTGTTGCGGTATTTGTAGGTACGAGGGTAATTGATTTTGTTCAAGAAGGCGCATATTCTGCAAAGGCAGCTTTAATTATTTCGAGTAACCCTGATGAAATTGCAGATGTCATTTCTAACAAAATGGAAAGAGGCATTACGGTGTTCCATGGATACGGTCACTATACAAAGCAGTCTAAGGATGTTTTATATTGTATCGTTGGAAGAAATGAAATTGTCCGTTTAAAATCAATAGTCCGTTCCATCGATCCTAAGGCATTTGTCTCTATTACTGAAGTAAAAGATGTAACTGGCGAAGGCTTCAGAATTGATGATTAAAAATGTGGTTTGGCTTGTCGCCAAACCACATTTTTTCTAACCAGTGGAATCCGTAACTTTTAGTAAAGTATTAGTCATTTAAATTAAACGATTTATGTTCTTCTTCCACCAAATAATCACTTAATATGTCATAGGTTAATATTCCAGAATATATTGAGAGTGCAACAATGACGAGAAATGTAATAAAACCAAAAATAATCATCTTCCCAACATCTAGCTTCATATGTTCCCCCTTAGGTTTTAGTTTTGTAGAACTCCATCCCTAGTTCTACTTACCTCATCATATTAAAATCAAGGGGAAATTATTAAACTCGATTCTTTTAATCTATAGAAAGTAAAAGTTCACTCCAAAAATGAATACAGTCGTTTTGAAAATCCTTCAAGCTACATGAATTGTTCCAATGAATCTTAATTTTGTGATACTCTCGAATTGTTTCTTCCACTTGTGTTATTTGTTGTTATTTAAGCTATTCGCAAGCCTCTTTCAAGAATATTGACCATTTCATTTGGTGAATTTGGCTACACATAAAAAAGAGTATAGACGAAGTCAAAATTGACTCTGCCTACACTCTAGCTTGTTGAAAAATCTGCTTAAATTAAATTCAGTTAGAATTTAGTCATCAGATCTCATATTTGTATAAATTAAAATTAAACGTACTAACTCTAGAACAGCTACTGCCGCTGCTGCAACATATGTCATAGCTGCTGCACTTAAAACTTTCTTCGCGCTACGTTCTTCATTATTACTTATTATCCCTAGTGCTACAACTTCATTCATAGCCCGTTTTGATGCATCAAATTCAACTGGTAGAGTAACGATTTGGAACAAAACACCGACTGCTAATAAAGCAATACCTGCTAAAAGAAAACCAGATTGTGATGCAAAAATACCAATCAACACAAATATCCACGATGCATTAGAAGAAATATTTGCAACAGGTACTAATTTTGAGCGTAGTGTTAAAAATGAATATGCTTCTTTATGCTGAATTGCATGCCCTACTTCGTGAGCTGCAACTGCAGTACCTGCTAGTGAAGTATTGTAATAATTGTCTTCAGATAGCGCTACTGTTTTTGTTGCTGGGTTGTAATGATCAGATAACACACCTTGAGTTGGTACTACACGCACATCATATAATCCGTGGTTATCTAATATCATTCGTGCTACTTGAGCCCCCGTCATTCCTTTTTGGGCTGGAACTTGCGAAAATTTCCGATACGTGCTTTTAACTTTCATCTGAGCATAAATTGGCAATATTAAAATAATTAGAAAGTAAATTATATACATTCCTGCTGACAAATTATTCTCTCCCTTTCTTCTTAATTATTCATATATTTTAATTTTAATAATAGTTTATAGTTTTCGCAAATATTCTTTCCTGTTATAAGCAAAATATGCGATTGCGATACAGCCAATAGATAGCCAAAATGTAAAATAGCCGATATGATTCGCATATTTTGTAATGTTACTATAAATTGGCATTTGTCCATACACATAGTCAATCACATCATTATGTAATGTCCATATTGCGGCAACAATCACATGTACATATGTGTATTTATATTTACCGATATATAAAATTGCTTGAACTGCCATCATAAAATGGGAGAATACTAACATCCATCCTTGTGGCCCGATATATCCTACCTCCACTAATGTCCATAAATTCATTACAACTGCCCATAGACCATACTTTACTAAAGTAATTAACGCTAATGCTTCAATTAATTTAAAGTTTTTCCCAAACAACCAACCGATAATGGCAATCGAGAAAAATAAACTAGCCGTTGGACTGTCTGGTACAAAAATGTAAAATTGAGGTTCAGTAATTGCCAACTGCCATCTATACCAAATATATCCGTAGACTGTCCCTGCAACATTTACAATCAATAATAAGGTTAAAAATGATTTATGAGTTAATAAGTACCAAATTTTTGTTAACAACTGCATATTGTTACCCCTATTTCTATATGGTTTTATAATGAAAAGATTCAATAAATTTTTAAAATTTTTGTCATAATCTGAACAATAGTTTGAATATATGTATATAAAGAAATTATATGTATACTATATTTTACAAAACTGTGAATAGTTCTGTATAGTAAAGCGCTTTTATAAAAATGAAAGAGAGTCAGTTTCCTGACTCTCTTTATAGAAATTAGATTATTCAGCTTCTTTTAAACTTGAGATAAACTCAGCTAACTGTTGAAGCTCTTCTTCAGTACCTTGGAAAGCACCTGCTGGCATTCCACCACGACCGTTTTTAATAACTTCAGCAACTTCATCAGCAGTAAGTTCGTTACCTAATAACATAGGACCACTAACTCCTGCTAAGTCACCACCGTGACAGCCGATACATGAAGCTTGAGATTGATAAATTTCATAACCTGGAGCAGTTTCATCAATTTCAACATCTGGTAATAAACCTAAGTCTTTATCAGAAATTTGACCTTGTTGAGCTGCAGCATCCCAGTCATGGTTTACTACAGATTCCCAAGTTAAGTAGAACATAGCAGCTACCGCTAGTAACATCAAAGCAGTAGGAACTGGTCGTTTTGATGGACGACGTTCTGGTCCTTTATCTAAAAATGGCATTAACATTAATGCGCCAATAGCTAATGCTGGAATAACAATAGCACCAATAATATTATATGGACCTGATGCATATGTGTACTTTAACAATTGATACAAGAATAAGAAGTACCAGTCTGGTAACGGAATATATGCAGCATTTGTTGGATCTGCTGGACCTTCAAGTGGTGATGGGTGTGCAACAGTTAATAATAAATAACCGATTAAAAATACCGCACCAACCATCCATTCTTTTAATAAGAAATCAGGCCAGAATGCTTCCGTTTTACCAGGATACTCGGAATAATCTTTTGGTTGATTCACCATACGGTTATTTGACTTAATACGGGAATCACCAACGAACTTCATTCCTTTTCCGCGATGCATAGAGTCCCCTCCTTTAGTAAATCATTAAGACATTTGCTCGGATTATAGTGGTCCGGAAATACCTTGCTTTCGAATCATAATAAAGTGAGCTGCTAATAATGCAAATAGTGCAGCAGGCAAGAAGAATACATGGATTGCAAAGAAACGTGTTAACGTTTGAGCACCGATAATTTCAGCATCACCTGCTAATAGGATTTTAACTAAATCCCCAATAAACGGCACAGATCCTGCAATTTCAAGACCTACTTTCGTTGCAAACAATGCTTTCATGTCCCAAGGAAGTAAATATCCTGTGAACCCTAAGCCTAACATTACACAGAAAATTAAAACACCTACAATCCAGTTTAACTCACGAGGTTTCTTATACGAACCTGTGAAGAATACTCGAAGCGTATGTAAGAACATCATTACGATAACTAATGAAGCTCCCCAGTGGTGCATACCGCGAACGATTTCACCGAAAGCTACTTCGTTTTGTAAATAATAAACTGATTTCCATGCATTCTCTACGTCTGGTACATAATACATAGTTAAGAACATACCGGATAAAATCTGAATAACTGTAACAAAGAATGTTAATCCACCGAAACAGTAAACGAATGCAGAAAAGTGATGTGCAGGGTTAACGTGCTCTGGCACTTCATGGTCGGCAATATCACGCCAAATTGGAGTAATATCTAATCGTTCATCGACCCAATCATAAATTTTGTTTAGCACAATTGTCTACCCCCTAACTAATTAAACTAAAGTATTTGCTATTTTTTTCCCAAGCATTAAATATCCATCTTTTTCCGCTACTTCATACTCGTCTAACGGACCAGTTGGCGGTGTACCTGGTATGTTTTTACCAGTTTTTTCATAACGACCACCGTGGCAAGCGCAGAAGAATTGATCTGGGTGAGCAGAGTCTCCTGCCCAGTTTACTGTACAACCTAAATGTTTACATACTGGTGAAAGGGCGACGATTGTGTCTCCATTTTTGTACACCCATGCTGCTTCAGTAACATCAGATTTGTACCAAGCGTCAACTTGTTCAAAAGTGAAATCAACTTTAACTGGTTCTTCGGTAATATCAGCAATCTTTGTGCTAGTTTGTACAAAATCACCTTCTGCTTTCACTTGTAGAGCTGGATCTATTGCAAAACGCA
>NZ_JPVQ01000061.1 GCF_000772965.1 Ureibacillus massiliensis 4400831 = CIP 108448 = CCUG 49529
CGTATAGTTTAGAAATTGACGTCTTGTAACTCGATTGTTACTCATCCTTTTCCCCCCTCTAACTAAAAGGTCAGTCCAACGGACATACTTTTACAAATAGTAATACTAGGACATATCTATGATATATCAATAAAATAGGTTGGTCAATATAGCATTCTGAATGATTTGGTAAGATTGTGAACATTTAATGAAACTAATTTCTAGCCCTGAGACCATTTGGAAGATAAGATGGGAATTACCTGTTTTAACTGATCTTCCAATATTGTTTTCTTTACTGTCTTATCCATTGATTCTAATGGAATTGAAGGCAACCATATAACATCTAAATCTTCATTATAGCTTGTCCAATAATGATCACATGTAATAAACAATACATGTTTAAACCCTGCATTTTCAAAAGCTTCTTTTAAATTTACAAGAGATAAATCATCTTTCGTTTCCTCAGTATAAGAAAATGGCGGCATTAACATGAGGCGACCTTTAAATTGTTGCTCGATGAATGCAGTAAGTGACATTAAATATTCTGTCGCTGAACTGGATTGTTTAATCATATTTTCTGTAAGATTTATTAAAAGCAAAGGAATAATGACAGTATCGATAAATTCTTTATTGTTTTGAAACTCGCTTACATCTTTAACATTAAAAAACATAGATGGCCCTCCAATTATGTACAATTAGTTTTTTGTAACAGATATGATTTAATGCAATAAATTTTAAATTTAATATTATTTTTTATAAATTCTTGTGAAACAATGAGCAAGGATTTACATTCAAATACAGTAGAGGTTCTCCCCTACTGTATTTGATTTACATATTTTTAGAAGTTTGTTTTAATGCTTGCAATAAGTTTGATAGCTCATAAAATTTTTCTTTATCGCCTTCGTCTAATGCATCATCAATTTCTTTTAATATTTTTTCTTCTTGAAACGCTAACATACTGCTATTTAATAATTCTTCTGCTATCACTCTGTCCTTTTCACATATGTGAAGGTGTTTCGGCATGTATGGATTTTCCTCTAATACAGCTAAATATTGAGTGCTAGGAGGTATATTCGGAAAATTTAATTGGATGTACATGCTTTCATTTGGGTGAAGTCGTAAATCGTGAAATGATTTTTCAGCATCACTTGTCATAATGTTACCTTTATAAAAACGAAACGGAACACCATTTGATTCAACACTTGACATGACTATAGCTCGAGGACAATAATGTGCTTCCTCAACAAAATGAATGTTCTCTAGCAAATTGTCATTACTTAACAAATAATTTAAAATCCAAACGCATTCTCTTCGCTTTAACTGATAATTTTTTAAAAACCACCTAACAAATGCTTTTTTATCAACCAGTGGAACGGAAGAAGTCACAACCTATCCCTCCCTTTATTCAAGAGTGTCGAGCAATTCAATCCATTGTTGTTCTGATGGTTCAAGTGCAATTAATAACTCCACTACTTCTCGAGCTTCGTTTCTTTTGCCCTCTTCTATCAAGAAATAACAATATTTTTCCAAAAACGACGGCTCTTCTTTAAAATCATTATATGCTACTTTATAAATTTCGTATGCACGTTCATACTGCTCATCTTTTGCATATGCTTCAGCAACATAAGGAAGGATTGCGCTAAAACTAAATTGATTGCGTTCCATTTCTTCATATAAATCTATTATTTCTTCATTGCGTTCTTCCTTTGCATAAATCGACATGATGACAACTATTGCTTCCATGTATTCTGGATCGAGTGCAATTGCTTGCTGCAAATGCTCAATTGCCTCTTCTTTCAATCCGTTCTTCAATGCCATTTTTCCCGCAAATAAGTAGAATGATTTTTCATATTCATCACGCTGGATGCCTTCTTGTATAACTTGATAAGCCATTTTATTATTTTCGATCATTGCATAGCTTTCTGCCAATAAAAGATATGCACTAAAATAGTCAGGATCTAATTCCTTTAAATCTTCTAGTTGATTTGTAGCAAGTTCATATTTTTCTGATTGGAATGCAGCATAGCCAGATCCAAACAGTAAATCAGGGGTCACTTTTTCTTCAAGTGCTTCCATATAGTACTCTAATGACGTCTCATAAGCACCACCCGATCTATAAACCTCAGCTAACCTTTCTGCTAATAAAATTCCACCGATTGTTTTATCTTTTTCATGAAGCTCCTCATATATACGCGTTGCTTCTGAGAATCTACCTGTTTCAAATAATAGTTCTGCTTTAGCAAAAAGGAGTAATGGTTCATTTGGCAATAACCCAATAGCTTCATTAATTTGTTTTTCCGCAACCTCATAAAGTCCTTGCATTTGATAATAATCGGCTAATAATAGAAGACTTTGTGGGTATTCAGGGGAGTCTGACGATACGGCCATTAATAATTCTAATGCTTCATCCTCTTCACCTAATTCAATTAATACTGATGCTTTATCAATTGCAATTTGAGCCTCATCCGGGAATAAAAACTGCAAATGCTCTAACACTTTTTTTGCTTCGTTCATGTAACCATATTGCATAAATAAATTCGCAATCTCGTATTGTTGTTCTGGTGCTTCATTTAACAATAATTGTTCTATATATACATCCACCTGCTGCAGGTTTCCGTTTTGAATTGCATCTAACATTTCATTAATTATTTTAGTCATTATTTTCACCTTTTCTCTTTCCTACATCAATCATTATGCTACATGAGATGAGGAAACGAAACAAGAAAAAACCCTCCTATTAAAATGGAGAGTTTTCACCTTTTATTCTTTTATAAGGCTGTCTAAATGGTTAAAAAATGTTGGATAAGATACGGCGATACAATCAACGTCATCAATTTCAACTGGTGATTCGGTAATTAGCGCACTTATTGCACCCATCATGCCAATTCGATGATCTCCATAAGATTTCAAACTGGAACCAGTTAATTTTGAAGGACCATGAATGATCATCCCATCATCAGTTGCCTCAATCTTCGCTCCTAATTTCTTCAGCTCATCTACAACGGCCACTATACGGTCAGTTTCTTTCACTTTCAGTTCTTCAGCATTTCGAATAACCGTTGTACCATCCGCTTGTGTAGCTAATAAAGCTAGTATTGGTATTTCATCGATTAATCGAGGAATAATATCGCCTTCAATTGTAGTTGCTTTTAATGAAGAGGTTTTGATTGTTAAAGTTGCAGTTGGTTCAGCAGCATTTTCATCATCAATCATGATGGATAAATCTGCTCCCATCTCCTTTAACACTTCAATAATCCCTGCACGTGTAGGATTTACTCCAACATTATGCAATGTAATTTCACTATTTGGAACGATAGCTCCTGCAACTAAAAAGAATGCAGCAGATGAGATATCTCCAGGAACCGAAACATGAGTACCTGTTAATTTCTGACCACCTGCTAAGGAGATTACCCCATTGTCGACCTGAATATTTCCACCAAATTGCTTTAACATACGTTCAGTATGATCACGAGACACTTCTTTTTCACGAACAATCGTAATTCCTTCTGTTCGAAGCCCGGCTAATAGTATAGCCGACTTTACTTGGGCACTTGCTACTGGCATTGTATAGTCAATCGCTTTTAATTGTGTACCTTGAATGGCTAAAGGTGTAAATTGTCCATTTGCTCGTCCAGATATTTGTGCACCCATTAATCGCAAAGGGTCTGCTACACGTCGCATTGGACGCTTTCCAATTGAAGAATCGCCCGTCATGACTGTATGTAGGTTTGTCCCAGATAAAATACCAAGCATTAATCTTGTTGTCGTACCTGAATTACCTGTATATAATACCTCTTTTGGTTCTTCCCACGCATCGATTCCTGCACTATTTATCGTAACATTGGTATCATCAATTTCAATTTCTACACCTAGTTTACGAAAACAATCAATCGTACTTAAGCAATCCTCTCCAAGCAAAAAACCACTAACTGTTGTTTTTCCTTCTGCAATGGCACCAAACATAACAGATCGATGAGAAATGGATTTGTCTCCAGGGACAGTAATAGAACCATTTAAGGATGGCTTAATGTAATGTAACACTTGCGATTTTGTCATTTGGGAGATTACTCCTTTCAAGCTTTGCATATAAGCATATTTTAAGATATATACATTTCAAATTTCGTACGTTTTTCCAAGCAATTCATCGCTTTTTCTCGATCATCATTCGTTTGGAAGCTAATCACTAAAATCCCGAATATATCTTCACGTGCTTCAATGACTCTAATATTTGTTATACTAATACGTTCTTCAGCTAAATACCCTGTTACCTGTGAAATTATCCCTGGGTAGTCTGGTATATCAATATATAAATCATAGGTTGTATAAAATACTCCAGTTGTAATCGGCAGTTGATCTCGAACATTTTTCGCAACTTCAAAATATTGTTCAATCGATTGATCATCATTACTTAGCAGTATGGATTTAACACGATTCATCTCATTTTGCCAAGCATCAAGCTGGTGAATTAACTCATTACGATTTTGAAGTGTAATATCTCTCCAAATTGATGGATTGGATGATGCAATACGTGTAATATCCCGAAACCCTCCAGCTGCAAGTAGAGATGTCATAGGGTATTTTTCCTTTTCAAAGTTGAGCTGATGGACAAGAGATGCTGCAACAATATGTGGAAAGTGACTTACAACAGCTGTCATATGGTCATGTTCACGAGCATCCACTTTAACAATCTTTGCAAGTGTAAACTTTAATAATTGTTCCAGTTTAATGATTTGATTTCCATCTTCATCATCAAAAGGCGTTAGGATGTAATAGGCATTTTCAAACAAATATTGCTTTGCTGCGGAAACTCCACTTTTATGAGAACCTGCCATTGGGTGTCCACCGATAAAGGTAATTCCCTTTTCTCTAAGTTCCACAGCTTTTTTCATGATTAGACTTTTCGTGCTTCCAGTATCTGTGATGATTACATTAGGTTTCAGCTTCCAATTTTTTAATTCATCCATCCAATATAACGTTGCATTTACAGGCGTACCGAAAATGATAACATCTGCCATACTCGCTGCTTGCTCAACATCTTCAACTACTTCATGAACAATATTTAACGCTGCTGCTAGTTCTCTTGTCTTTTCTTGAACGTCATAGCCAAACACTTTAGTTTCGGGAGCTTTTTGACAGGAAAGTGCAATGGAGCCTCCTATTAAACCTAAACCTATGACGAAAACATTTCGTGTCATGCAAATACTCCTTGTTCTTTTAAAACTTCTTCAAGCAAATTTAGGAATTTAGCATTTTGTTCTTGAGTTCCGATTGTAACACGAATATACCCAGGCGATGAAAGAGCATTGCCACTTCGAATGATAAATCCACGCTTCATCATTTCTTTAAAAACGACATCACTATCTGCTTTTACTTCAAATAAAATGAAATTTGTTTCAGAAGGATAATAATGTAACTGATGCTTTTCGCAAAACTCAACAAATTGTCTTTTACCAGCTTCATTTTTTTCTAAGCATTGTTGTAAAAATTCTTGATCAGTTAAAGCGATCATCGCAACCTTATGGCTTAAAATCGTATTATTAAATGGTGCGCGCACTGGATCTAATTTCGCAATTGTATCCTCTTGTGCAATGGCATAACCAACACGGAATGAAGCAAGTCCATATGCTTTAGAGAATGTTCTCATGATGATCACATTCGGATATTCATTTACATAATGTAATGTATTTTTAAATTCTGAGGAGTGAACGTACTCGTAATACGCCTCATCTAAAACGATTAATACATCTGAAGGCACATTCTTAATGAAATGATTTAATTCCTCATCAGAAACGATAGTACCTGTTGGGTTATTTGGATTACATACCCAAACAACAGATGTATTATCATCAATTGCTTCTAGCATTGAGTTTAAATCATGCACGCCATCCTTTAATGGCACTTTACGAACTTCAGCACCTTCTATTTCTGCATTGTGGCTATATTGAGAAAATGAAGGATGTGCCATTACTGTATTTACACCAGGATATAATAATGCACGAGTCACAATAGCAATTAAATCATCTGAACCATTCCCAAACATAAGTTGTGTTTCCTTTACCCCTAAATGATTGGCAACGGTTGTACGTAAATTTTGTGCATAGCCATCCGGATATATTGCATGATTCGTATGATCGTTTTGTAAAAAGGCTTTTATCTTTGGAGAAAAACCGTATGGATTTTCATTTGATGCTAGTTTCACAACCTCATCTAGACCATATTCTTTTTTAACTTCTTCAATTGGTTTTCCTGGCTGATAAGCCTTCATGCCGTTGATCTGTTGTTTCCATTTCATATTAAACGTCTCCCTCTCAAATCTATTTAACTAAATCTGGTCTTAATACGACTGCACCATTCAAATAAACGTGTTGAACATCTTTTTGATTGACGTCTGAATTTACGTGCATCAAAACGCGTATACAGAGAGGTAGTGCACCTGGAACATTCATTTCATGCATACACATTGTTGGTACGTATTGCCAACCCTCTAAAGTTCGCACTGCTTTAGCTGGAAACGCAGTATTAATATCAGGCGTTGTGGAAATAAGTACTGAAACGATATCTTCTGGTTGTAGTGTGTTTTCTTTTGCTATTTCCAGTACTAATTTTGCAGTTTCATTTAAAATTTCATCCGGTTGGTTTGCTTCAACTGTTGTTGCGCCTCTTATCCCACGAATCATTTGCATACCTCCATAATTAGGTTACGATACTGGCGATCTACTTCTCTACATTCTGATAATTCCACTTTCTGTACGTAAGGCTTTCCGATATCCTCTAATAAAACGAAATTTAGTGTACCATACTCAACTTTTTTATCTTTTAGTAGAAAAATCTCTAGTTCTTCAAATGAATAATTGCTCACTTCTGCAAATGGATAACCATTATTATAAGCAAACTTCAAAAAATCTTTTGTAAATTCACGGTGAATTTTGCCATAGCGTTCGCTTAGCAGTAATGCATATACAATTCCTATCATTACTGCTTCACCATGGGCAAGACCACCATACCCAGCAGCTGCCTCAATTGCATGACCATATGTATGCCCAAAGTTTAAAAATTTGCGAACGGATTGTTCCGTTTCATCTTGTGCAACAATATTTGCTTTTACTTCAATGCCTTTTTTTAATTGTTCTGCTAATATAGTTGAATCTAATTGAGTAATAGAATTGAAAGACATAAGTTCTTGAAGCCATTGTTCATTTGAAATCATTGAATGTTTAATCACTTCAGCCATGCCTGATAATATTTCTTTATTATTTAATGACTGCAAAATTTGTGTATCATAAATAACTGCCTTCGGTTGATAAAAAGCACCAATCATATTTTTTCCTTGTGGGTGATTGATCGCTGTTTTACCCCCAACTGCCGAATCATGGGCTAGAATCGTTGTCGGAACCTGTATAAAAGGAATCCCACGCATATAGGTTGCTGCAACAAAGCCAGATAAATCACCTACAGCCCCGCCACCAAAAGCAAATAATAAGCTTTTTCTCGTACACTTTTTCTCTAGTAGAAAGGATTGAGCTGAAAAGTAGTTTTCAAAGCTTTTACAGGATTCTCCAGCAGGCATAATGAAAACATCGAAATTATATGGAAATTGTTCCTTAAAATATTCACCCTGTGCAGCCCAAACGTTTTCATCTGTAAAGACGATACATTGATCTGCTTTTTCAATCATAGGTTGAATCGATTTCATTGCTTGATTTAAAATACCATAGCCAATAATTACATCATATTCATGGGATGCAGCTTTTACAGGAATTCGCATCATTAAAACTCCTTCGCGTACTTGCGCATTTCATCAATCTGAGACTTTAATTGTGGTAATTGATCGCTATGGAATTGTTCAATAATTGCTTTTGCAATCTCCCAAGCAATCACATTTTCTGCAACGATTGAAGCAGCAGGAACAGCACATGCATCGGAACGTTCCACACTTGCTTTAAATGGTTCTTTTGTTTCAATATCAACACTCTGTAATGGTTTATATAATGTAGGAATTGGCTTCATTACTCCTCTTACAACGATTGGCATTCCTGTTGTCATACCACCTTCTAAACCACCTAGACGGTTCGTACGACGAGTATAGCCCTCTTCCTCGCTCCATAAAATTTCATCATGAACTTCTGAGCCTTTAATACGAGCCATTTCAAAACCTAAACCAAATTCAACGCCTTTAAAAGCGTTAATTGAAAGCATCGCCTGAGCTAATTTACCATCTAATTTTCGATCATAATGTACATAAGAACCTACACCTGCTGGCATGCCATCAACAATTACTTCTACAACGCCACCAATGGAATTTCCTTCTTTTTTTGTATCATCTATTAATTGCACCATTTTCTCTGATGCAGACGGATCTACACAATATACTGGATCTTTTTCAACAATTGAGCGAATTTCATCAATTGTTTTTCCTTCTACTTTTGAAGTATCGGCCTTAATACCACCAATTTCAGTAACATGTGACACAATAGAAATACCTAGTTCTTTAAGTAATGCCTTTGCAACAGATCCAACTGCCACTCGAACTGTCGTTTCCCGTGCACTAGATCGTTCTAACACATTGCGTAAATCACGGTGTCCGTATTTCATACCACCTACTAAATCAGCATGTCCAGGACGAGGACGTGATACTTGACGTTTTATTTCATTTGGATCTATATCTTCCGGAAGTGGGTCTGCACCCATAATTTTTGTCCAATGCTTCCAATCATCATTTTTTACAACTAAGGCAACTGGTGATCCTAATGTTTTACCATGTCGAACCCCACCTACAATTTCAACAGTATCTGTTTCAATTTGCATTCTTCTTCCGCGACCATGTCCACCTTGACGTCGTTTTAAATCATAATTAATTTGCTCTGCAGTTATTGGTAAAAGGGACGGTAACCCCTCGATAATTGTAGTTAATTGAGGACCATGTGACTCCCCTGCTGTTAAGTAACGCATAAAACACTTTCTCCCTTCAACTCGCTAAAGTATGGTATTTTTTATCTTAACATATTATAACCGAAAATACATGGGGATTTCTGAATATTTCCAATGATTGTTCAATAATTGGTTAATCATTCTTTAAAAATAGATTATTTTATATAAAAACGCTTCTCGCACAATGTACGAAAAGCGTTAAACTCAGGAATCACTTATCAATACTATGGGCAATACCTTTATCTCAATACCCTCATTACTTTTTACGATAGAAAAACGTATCTTCTACCTCAAAATCATATCGGGAAGGATTAAAAATTTGTTCTGTTGATCCAACAAATAATATTCCTCCTGACCGTAATGATTTACTAAAGTTTTGATAAATCAAATCCTTTGCTTCCTCGGTAAAGTAAATCATTACATTCCGACAAACGATTAAATCATAATTTGTGTCATAAGTATCTTTTAATAAATTATGTTTTTTATATGTAACAGTTTTCTTAATATCTTCTTTAATTTTATAAAATTGACCTTCTGTGTGAAAATATTTCGATTTCATATCTGCTGGTACTTCTGCAAGTGATCTTTCAGGGTATAAGCCTAGTTTTGCTTTTTGTATTACATTTTCGTCGATATCTGTTGCATGCACATTTATTTGAGATAGCGGTAAGTGATTTGAGAGAACCATTGATATTGTATAAGGCTCCTCACCTGTTGAACAGGCAGCACTCCAAATTTTAAGTTTCCGACTATTTTTTAAAAGCATAGGGAAAATTTTGTTTTGTAATACTTCCCAACGTTTGGCGTTACGATAAAATTCTGAAACATTAATCGTCATGCGATCTAAAAACTCATTCATTAAGTCGCGATCTCTTTCTAATGCATGTAAAAACTCAGTAAAATTACGGAAACCTTTTTTCTCGTATAACGAAGTTAATCTCCTCTTCATTTGAGCTTCTTTATATAAACTTAAATCGATTCCAGTTTTTCTTTTTATACCATCAATAAACTGTTCATAATCAGACATTTTCCATCTTTCCCCTCATATGACGTAAATTCATTATAGCTAATCTTTATTGATTTCTAAATATTTTTAATGAAATCACCCTTTATTTAATATAATTTGAGGAAATTTTGATTTTAAACAAGGTAGTTCTATAAATTATAGAAAGATTTAATGAGCGTAAAAAAAGAAAAGCAACTATCGAAAATGATAGTTGCTCTAAGAGGTTTTATTATACTAATTCGCTAGCGAACCATAATTGAATTTCACGTTCAGCAGATGCAGGTGAGTCAGAACCGTGAATAACGTTTTCTGAGATTGTTACTGCATAGTCACCACGGATTGTACCAGGTGAAGATTCTTCTGGTTTCGTTGCACCCATCATAATACGTGCTAATTGAATTACATTTTCGCCTTCCCATACCATTGCAAATACAGGACCAGAAGTAATGAAATCAACTAATTCGCCGAAGAATGGACGTTCTTTATGTTCAGCATAGTGTTCTTCTGCTAATTCACGAGTTACGTTCATTAGTTTTGCGCCTTTCATTGTAAAACCGCGACGCTCAAAACGGTCGATAATGTCACCTACTACTTGACGTTGTACACCATCTGGTTTAACCATTATAAAAGTTTTTTCGATAGCCATTTTAATTACACTCCTTAATTTCGAATAAAGTGAAATATTTTTCACCTACCGATAAATATTACCAAAATAACATTAATACATCAACTCTTACAAAACCAATTAAGTAAAGTTAATATTTTCTTTTCCCCATAAATAATGCTATATCTCGTAATTTCTTTTTCATCGGAATATTAGGTAGCGCTTCCACTTCCTTTAAAGCTTTCAGTAAATATTGATTACTTACAACTGTTGCTTTTTTGATCGCATCCGAATTCCGAACGACTTCTAGCATTTCTAATCGCTCATCCTCTGTAACAAAACCATTAGAAGCCGCAGCAATAAACTTTTGAATTTTCGGTTGATCCTTCAATAACAATATTGGCAAGGTAATATTACCTTGCAATAAATCACTACCTGCTGGTTTGCCAAGTTGCTTATCAGTTGATGTAAAGTCTAAAATATCATCAATGATTTGATAACTCATTCCTACATAATAACCAAATCTTTTAAGGTGTCGAACAACTTCTGGTTCTGCTCCACCAACTATTGCACCTAACTCACAGCTAGATTCGATTAATAAGGCAGTCTTTCTTTTTATTCTTCTAAAATAATCCTTGATGTTTTGATTCAAACGAAACTTATCTTCAATTTGAATGACTTCACCATTACAGATTTCTACCATCGTATGCGCCAAAATTTTATGGACCGCTTGATTCTCGATGGATGTTACATACTCTAAAGCACGAGCAAAAATATAGTCGCCTGTATACATAGCAACTCGATTATTCCATTGTGCTTTTACAGTATATCTGCCTCTTCTCATGTCAGAATTATCAATTACGTCATCGTGAACTAGCGAAGCAGAATGTATTAATTCAAGTGGTACTGCGATATTTTTAATCTCATCGATATTATAATTACCAAATTTCGCACTAATTAAAACAAAAACTGGACGTATTCGTTTCCCGCCCGCCTGCAATAAATGGAGAGAAGCTTCATTAATTAAGTGAGAAGACGAGTTTAGCGCTTTTTCTAATTCTTTTTCGATGATGTCTATGTCCTGTTTCAAGTCGGAATAGAGCATTTTTAACTTCATCTTTTCCACGCGTAAAACCTTCTCCCACTAAATTTCTTTTTTATATCCCATATGCATAGCAGCAGCACCACCACTATATCCTTTATAGCTTACTCGTTCAAATCCTGCTTCTTCAAACATATACGCTAACTTTTTCATACCAGGGAAATCGCTCGCGGATTCCTGTAACCAAGAATATTCTTTGTAGCTTTTAGCAAGCAGTTTACCAAATAACGGCATGATATATTTAAAGTAGAAACGGAAAAGTTGTCTATACACAGGAATTTCAGGCTGTGAAGTCTCAAGACATACCGCCATCCCTCCTGGTTTTAACACACGATTCATTTCTTTCAATACTTGTATATAATCAGGTACATTTCTTAGTCCAAAACCTATTGTGACATAATCAAATGTATTATCCTCAAAAGGCAGTTCCATTGCATTACCATGTATAAGTTCAATCTGTGGAAATGGTTCTACTTTTTGTTCGCCAACCTTCAACATATTTTTACTAAAATCGAGACCTTTTACCATACCAGATTCACCAGTTGCTTTTGCTAATGCTACTGTCCAATCGGCAGTTCCACAACAAACATCTAAACATTTAGAACCCGGCTTTACATTCATTCGTTTCATCGTATCTCCGCGCCACTTTACATGGAGCTGGAAGCTGATAACAGAATTCATCTTATCATAGTTGTCTGAAATATTTTCAAAAACTTCATGCACACGTTCTTCTTTTGATTTTGCCATATTTTCATAACCTTTCTAATTAACGACAAACCGCTATTTGTTTCTTTATGTATAACTTAAGCTCGTCTTTTAGAACAGAAGACGTTTGAAGATATTCATTTAGACTCTCAATTAGCGTTTCTACCTCTTGATTAATTACCGAATCAACAGTTTCAAATTTATTTAAGCTGCCCATCATATTTTTGATGAACGCTGTCACATTTCCATTTTGATAATTTATTAATTCTTCGTTTAATCTAAGCAATAATAAACTTTTTGTCATAATAGTATTATATTTTTCAAAATGATAGAACGAATAGTATTTTTTGATAAGTTCCGTTTCAATTGTAAGTAAACTATTTAACCATTCATTTATCGTCAACTTATTTGGTTCATAGACTTTCATTTGTTGTTCACAACGATTTACTATACCTTCAGAAATTTTTCTAATTAAAAATATATTCCCTGTATTCGCTAACAGCTGATAATATCTTCCACTATAAAAATCTCCGGATAATACAGTTAATTGTTGTTCTTTACTTGTTGCGTTCTGTTCATGAATCTTGTCGTGTTCACTTAAAGATGCATGCACCATACCGATTGTAACAGCACTTATATTTAAATTTTCATCCCAATTTTCACCATTTAAGAAAGGTAAAAGTAGATAAAACAATTGATGATTATTTAAAACCGGCTCCCCAGTATATTTAAGTAAAGTACTATGATGTAATTGATTGTATATATTCAATTTAAGTTGTTCAATAGAATTCTGAATGTAAGTTGCATCCATCTATATTACTCCATTCCACTTAAAGTGCGAATGCTTATACTTAAACATTAGCTAGTTGGTCAATACCAAACAATTTTATTTTTTCTTTCCACTTTCGACAGCACCGTATGCTGAAAATATTTGAGCTTTTCCACGAATTTTCATTGCAGACGTATGTTCAGTGAATTGCGCAATCATCACTTCACCAGAATCTAATTTTTCAGAGTGATGAAATTTTGTATCTGAACCACGTGTTAATCCGATTACATGAACGCCATCTTCTTCTGCACGAATGATAATATAATCTGTTTCTGCCATTTCTTCTTCTCCTCGATTCAATTTTCTTTGTACATCATATCACAATCAAGTAGCTAAATTAAGACATTTGAATAAATGAAATAACTTCTCTACGTTTATTTTCATCATTTTCAAATATCCCACGAGCGGCAGAAGTGACCGTTTTTGAACCAGGCTTTTTCAACCCACGCATTGTCATGCACATATGTTCAGCTTCTATAACAACGTAGACTCCATAAGGCGTCAACATTTCCATAATACTATCTGCAACTGTTGATGTAATTCTTTCTTGTAGTTGAGGTCTACGAGCAACTGATTCTACACAGCGTCCAAGTTTGCTTAAACCTGCAACACGCCCATCCCTAGGAATGTATGCAATATGAGCTTTACCGTAAAATGGAACTAAGTGATGCTCACACATCGAATAAAAAGGTATATCTTTAACAAGGACAAGCTCTTCATGATCCTCATGAAATACTGTACTAAAGTATTCTCTAGGATCTTCCCCTATCCCACTAAACATTTCTTCATACATTTTAGAAACACGTTTTGGAGTATCTAGTAACCCTTCACGATTAACATCTTCACCAACTGCTTCTAATATCATTTTTACTGCTTCTTCTATTTTTTGTAAATCAACTTTTGACATTTTTCGTATCCTCCTAAAACGCTAAGAGCTAAACCCGCTAAATTGAATCGTAGCATATACCGACATTAATCGCAAAAGTAGAATTTCCTCTATTTAAAACTGAGTAAAATTGAATAAATTTATGTATTTTCATTAACATTACTATGTTCAAACTTCTATATTCAAAATTCAAATCGATTTATTAATTTTATAATTAGTTAACTCGCTAATCGAGTAGGAGGCTAGCCATTAATTGGCTAGCCGACCTCTCACACC
>NZ_JPVQ01000050.1 GCF_000772965.1 Ureibacillus massiliensis 4400831 = CIP 108448 = CCUG 49529
GCTCACTTTTCAACTGCGATGGTGGCTCAGTTTTAGCTTATCAAATACATCCATTTTGATTAACAAAATGGATTTTTTCTTGTTTACCAAAAGTATGGGTTTGTAAAGTGTTTTTGATCAAACTTTACTTCAAAGCCACAACTCATAACTTTGTATCAAAAACAAAAAATCCGCACCCTAAATCTACTTGGATACGAATTTTTATGTATTATTGGATACGACGATATAAACCAACTACTTTACCCAAAATTGTAACTTGGCTAACTAAAATTGGGTCCATTGATGAGTTTTCAGGTTGTAGACGGAAGTGTGTTTTTTCCTTATAGAAACGTTTTACTGTTGCTTCATCGTCCTCTGTCATAGCAACAACGATCTCCCCATTGTTTGCAGTAGAAGTCTTTTTCACAATGACATAATCTCCATCGAGTATACCAGCCTCAATCATTGATTCTCCCATTACTTCTAGCATAAACAATTGGTCTTCATTTGCACCATATGAATCTGGTAGAGGGAAGTATTCTTCAATATTCTCGATTGCTGTTATTGGCAAACCTGCTGTTACTTTACCGATTAAAGGAACATTAACGACATTTTGTTTCGGAACAGAAACGTCTTCTTCTAGGTCAAGTATTTCGATGGCACGAGGTTTAGTAGGGTCCCGACGAATTAGGCCTTTACTTTCTAAACGAGCTAAATGTCCATGTACAGTAGAGCTTGATGCTAGACCAACTGCTTCTCCAATTTCACGCACTGATGGTGGATAACCTTTAGTTCGAACCTCTTGTTTAATAAATTCTAAAATATCTTCTTGCCTTTTCGAAACTTTTTTCACACTCTCTCACCTCTATATGAATATCTATCATTACTAGTTACATATAGTATAGCAACGCAACATAGAAAATGCAAACATAAGTTCGAAAAATCTATTGACAAAAACGTACGTTCGGTTTAAATTAAAAATATAAAATACGAACAAACATTCGGAGAGAGGTTAATAGTATGAAATGGTTACAAAAAAATAGTTATATTACAGTACTTTTCACAACTTTCTTACTTATAGCAGCATATGTAGTAGTTACAGATGAAGGTGAAACTTCATACGAACAAATTGAAGTACAGCATGGTGATAGTTTATGGTCATTAGCGAACAAATATAAAGGCGATATGTCTTTACACCAATGGATAGAAACAGTTAAAGTTGAAAACGATCTACGCGATGAAACAATAGTAGCTGGTGGAGAACTTACAATACCGATTCCAGCCGACACATTAACTATTGCCCAGGATTCTGAGGAAATTACAACAGTAAAGGTAGCGACGAATAACGAATGAAATCTAATAACAACGCGGTACTTTATAGTCGAGTAAGTACCGAGAAAAACACCCAAGAAACATCACTAGCAAGACAAGAAGAGGAATTACAAAGATACGCTGAAAAAATGGGTTATCAAGTACTAGCAACATTTCAAGATCAAAAAAGTGGTTATGAAGTAGATAGAGATGGTCTTCTTGAAATGATGGATTATATTAAGGGAAATGATATACAAGCATTATTTGTGCAAGACGAAACACGTTTAGGACGTGGTCATGCCCGAATGGCAGTATTGCATCTACTTCAAAAAGATGAGATCAAGATTTTTTCATTAAATGATGCTGGCCCACTTACCTTTAATGAAATGGATACAATGTTGTTAGAGATACTTGCGATTGTTGAGGAATATCAAAGGAAAATTCATAATGCGAAAATTAGAAGAGGTATGCGTCGTGCAGTTCAAAATGGCTACAAGCCAGAGTTAAACTTAAAAGATCGAGGAAACCATGATGGTCGTGAACGATTAGATGTACCAATTGAGGAAATTGTAAGCTTAAGACAAAAAGGTCTTACCTTTCAAGAAATTACTACAACGTTAAGAGGACTGGGATTTGAAGTGAGTAAAGCTACTGTGCATCGAAGATTTCAAGAATATACCGAAGGGCTAGAAGGCTAATCATTTTGATACACAGTTTAGGAAATAAAAAGAGATCCTCTAGTCCGTAAAAAAAAGACGAGAGGATCTTTTTATAATAAACAATACAATACAATCCTATTTATTTTAAATTGACAATTTTCAAACCCTGTTTATTTAAATGTTCAAGAATTCTAGGTAAAGCATCAATTACAGCTTGTGATTCATGTAAAAGAATAATAGAACCAGATGCATCAATGTTTTGAATATGCTGATAGATTTTATCTGCATCTCGTGTTTTCCAATCTTCGGGATCTTGATTCCATAAAATCATTTTATAATTATTTTCTTGAATAATCTTTTCAGTTTCTTCATTGAAAGCTTCATAGGGTGGTCTGAAAAGGATTACCTCATCGTTAATAATTTCCTCAATAACTCTAGTAGATTGTTGTATTTCAGCAATTTGGTCATTGTATGTAAGTGATGCCAGATTAGGATGGGTCATTGAATGGCTACCGATTGAAAAACCATTAGAATGAACATATTGCACGGAATCAGGATACTTTTTTGTATTCACACCTATGAAGAAAAAAGTACCTCCTGCCTCGTATTTGGTTAAAATATCAGCAATTTCCTTTGTATATTTTGAAGGACCGTCGTCAAAAGTGAGGGCAACGGTACCCTCAGGCAAACTAAAAGTCTTTGATTCTGAAATTTTAATAGTAGGAACTTGAGAGATTGATTGTGTCGCAGCAACCTTAGGTGTTATCTTTTCGATGTGTTTATCTTTTTCCAATATCGCTTTTGTTGTTATCGTTTTAACATCAATAGTATCTGTTTTATTAACACTAGCTTGAATCCAAGGCTGGTAATTTATAAAGAAAATGATAGTGAAAATTAAAACACAAGGTATTGCAACACGAACCCATTTTAATGAAGGGTTATGGATACTTGAGACTGATTTCTCAAGATTGTCAGTTCTTGGTTGGTTTTTTTCTTGTTCAGAACTAAGCTGTGTATAAAAGCTGGGATGGTTACTTAAATCATCAATACTTTCAAAGCAATTAAATATTTCTAAAGCATTCTTATAATCTACAGAACACTCAAAATAAATTTTCTCACTTAAATCAAGATAGGTTTTTGTAACTAAACCAACTGAATGCAAATCTGTTGGTTTGGTTGCCATATGTAAAGCGAGTCGATACTTATGTTTATCATCGAAGTCAATCACTTCTTGTAAGTTATTTGCGGTATCCCGATCTATTTTCCAAAAGAACTCAAATCTCTCTTGATTATTAAACAAATGAATATGTAAGTATGTTTCGTCGTTAGTTATATTTATATCAATTAATTCTAACACTTTTCCGTAATAGTCTGACATGGTACACCCTCTCTTGTACTACTTTATTCTGGTTTTGATGTTGAGTTAGAAGATGCATTCGTTGAAAATGAGAAGGACATTCTTTCTGTAAAATCGTTTATCGTTTCCATTAATTTAGCTTTTTCATCAACGATTTTTTGATATTGCTCTAACGATTTTTGATTTTCAATTTCAAGATTTCTAATTTTTTCTTCAAGCTTCTTGACTGTTAACATGTTTTGATACTGATAGCTCGTGAAATCATCATTTAGCTTTTTGTATTTTGATGTTTCAGTTTCTAATTGGTTTGAAATCTTTTCATATTCCATTTTTGAAGAAAGTTGATATGCTTTATAATCTTCAATAAGTTGATCATATCCCATTTGTTTACTAGTTAATTTATTTTCTAATTCATTTATCACCTTTTGGTCTTCTTGTAAAAGCTGATCTTTTTTTAGTAAATCTACATTCAAGCGATTAATTGTTTCATTCGCTGAAAGCAATTGCTCTTCTAATGCTTTTTTCTTATAAGATAGCAATTGTCGATCTTTCAAAATATTTTCTACTGAGTTCATCAAATCTAAGGATAACTTATCGGAGTTATCTTGGAATTTTTCTAATACTTGTCCAGAATCACTCGTAGAAGATACATTATTATCAATTGTCTCAGTTGTGGGTTCTTGTATTTTTTCGATATTTTCATTGATTTGATTTTGGTTCGAAAGGATATCTTTGAACCAATTCATCCCTTTTTTCTCCACTACCTTTGTCATAGTCTCATCTCCTATTTTATTACTTCTCTAGTAAAATTCTAATTTATTATAGGAGAGTATAAAATATAGCGAAAGTACCATTATTTCTAATGGTTATATAGGTAAAATTAACCTTAAATAATAAGGCTGTTATGTGATATTAACTATGAATTTGAAAATTGAAGAATCTATTGAGTTGAAAAGGGGAAATAACCTTGAGAAGTTACTCCAAATAAAATAAAGTACCTATTTGAGTTAATTTCATAATTCCGATACCTACGGTATCAAGGGTTCTAAAACAATAAAAAACGGGCACCTCCCCAATTTGGTATAATTTAAGCGATGAAACCAAATTAACCAAGAGGTGAATGCCCTATGACTATTGTAAAACAAATAAGTCTATTTGACATCCAAGATTTATTCGAAATGCAAAATTCACATCGTTTTGATGCCATTTTTTCGACATTTGATGTGCAACCAATTTTTAATCTGTTTTCCAAAAAAACAATGCGAGGTGCACCACGTGAATTAAACTATGGTGCAATGATTCAATCTTTAATAATTCGCATCGTTGAACGGATTCCAACAATCAAGGATTTAGTTAAACGTTTGGTCAACGACCCTTTATTTCGTCTAGATTGTGGTTTCCTTATTTCTGATGTGGTTCCATCGGAAGCTTCTTACTCACGCATGATTGACATTGTGAGCCAATCCGATGTATTAGATCAAATGCAAGATACATTGATTCAGACAGCTATGTCAGAAGGCTTCCTTTGTGATGAACACATTGCTATTGATGCCACACATTTTGAATCCCGTGACGCATCAAAACCTTCCGAGAAAAAGGTTTCTACGATACCGAAAAAACGTGGCCGTAAGTCAAAAGAAGAACGCGAAGCTTGGTTGATTGAACAAGCAGAAATAGAAGCGAATCAATCGACTTATGAAAAAGAAATCAAACATCAATTAGATATACCACTTGAAACGCTGTGGCAAGATGCCCCAATTGAACCAAACTGGGGTATCAAGAAAAACAGTGAAGGTAAAAATACGTTTTGGTTTGGATTCAAAGGACATCTAGCAGTGGCAACAAAGAGCCAATATATCGTGAGCCGATTAATGACATCTGCCAATCTATCAGATAGTAAAGTTGCCATTCCACTTTTAAAGAGGGCTGAAAGCCTATTACCAAGTTATTTTACAACAGCAATCCTTGATGCAGGTTATGATTATGAGCCAATTTACCGTCAACTTCAAAACAACCAAATGCGTACAGTTATTCCTTACAATGTCCGCAATGAAGGCGAATATGTTGGATATGATGAATATTTCAGACCCACTTGTGTACGTGAACATAGTTACTGTTACGACAGCTTCGACGCAAAATATCAGACGTTAAAATTTACACGACCAAAAGAATGTGCGACCTGTCCATTACGCGAGGATTCGCTTTGTCAAAGGGTATTCAAAATCAAATGTGAAACGGATATTCGGAAATTTACTTATCCCGCACGAGGATCTGAACTTTGGAAACAACTTTATAAAGAACGTACCGCCGTTGAGCGCGTCAATGCGTATTTAAAACAGTATTTTCAATTAGAAAACGTCCGTCATAGAACAGGAATAAAAGGAAAGTTCCATTTTAACCTGGTGACGTTTATTTATAATGCATGCAAGCTAGCAGTCGATCGAATCAATGAATCATTAAATAGTCAAAATCGAGCAGCCTAAATTTTTAAAACGAAGTTTTCCTTAACAAAAGTAGTCTATACTTTTGAAAAAGATGATTTATGAAATTGATTCATTTAAATAGAACGCTTTAGGAATTTTAATTTTATAAAGGTAATTACTTGCTTATTCAGCCTTTTTTTCTTACCTTTTAAGTATCGGAAAACGAAAGGTTGGAAAATTAGATGTTATCAAAAGAAAAAATTGCAAGAATTAATGAACTATCAAAGAAAAAGAAAATGGGTACAATAACTGAAGTTGAGGCAAAGGAACAAACAGCCCTTCGTAGGGAGTATTTAGATTCATTCCGTAATAGTTTCCGTAACACGATTGAAAATGTTCAAGTGTTTGATGCGCAAGGAAATGATGTAACACCGGATAAAGTGAAAAAATTAAAACATAATCGCTTAAATTAAATAGAATAATATAGCATATTGGTAAAAAGTATGTCTTATTTCCGAAAATGTCTTGATATAGGATTGTTTTCTTACCCAATCTTGTCTAAACTGTAAAAAGAACAATAATTAGACCGAGAAAGGAAGTCTAGCAATGATACAAAATGCGGATTTACTAGCAATTAATGCAATCCGAACTTTATCAATTGATGCAATTGAAAAAGCTAATTCAGGCCACCCTGGTTTACCAATGGGTGCTGCGCCAATGGCATATACTTTATGGACAAAACAATTACGACATAACCCACGAAATCCTAAATGGACTAATCGCGATCGTTTCGTTCTTTCAGCTGGTCATGGATCGATGTTATTATATAGCCTTTTACATTTAGGCGGTTATGGTCTTGATATGGAAGAAATTAAAAATTTCCGCCAATGGGGATCAAAAACTCCGGGTCATCCTGAATATGGTCATACGGTTGGGGTAGAAGCAACAACTGGTCCGCTTGGTCAAGGTATTGCAATGAGTGTTGGTATGGCAATGGCTGAACGTCATCTAGCTGCTACTTATAACAAACCAGGACATGAAATCGTTGACCACTACACATACGCTTTATGTGGAGATGGAGATTTAATGGAAGGCGTTGCTGCAGAGGCAATTTCCTTAGCTGGTCACTTAAAATTAGAAAAATTAATCGTTCTTTATGATTCCAATGACATTTCATTAGATGGTGATCTTGCAAAATCATTCTCTGAAAATGTACAAAAACGCTTCGAATCATATGGATGGAATTATATCCATGTAGCAGATGGAACAGAAGTAGATGCGATTAATAAGGCAATTGAACAAGCGAAACAATCGAAAGACAAGCCTACATTAATCGAAGTAAAAACAGTAATCGGTTATGGCTCTCCAAATAAATCTGGGAAGTCTGACTCACATGGTGCTCCACTAGGCACAGATGAAGTAGTATTAACAAAAACTGCGTATGGTTGGGATCATGAACCATTCCAAATTCCACAAGAAGTATATGATGTTTTCAATGCCGCAGCAGAGAGACAAGGTGTACAATCGGAAGCAGAATGGAATGCAAAGTTCGAAAGCTATAAAGCAGAATACCCAGAATTAGCTGAACAATATGTAAGAGCAATGAACAATGAATTACCTGCTGATTTTGACGCTGAAGTACCAGTTTATGAAGCAGGAAAATCTGTTGCGACTCGTTCATCATCAGGAGACGTAATTAATGCTCTAGCGAAAAAAGTCCCTTCATTTTTTGGTGGAAGTGCTGACTTAGCAGGTTCAAATAAAACAACGATTAAAGGTGGCGGTGATTTCTTCGCAGAAACACCAGAAGGCCGTAATATTTGGTTCGGTGTTCGTGAATTTGCAATGGGTGCTGCATTAAACGGTATGGCATTACATGGTGGATTACATGTATTTGGCGGTACTTTCTTCGTATTCTCAGATTACGTTCGTCCAGCAGTTCGCCTATCAGCATTAATGGGATTACCTGTAACATACGTATTCACACATGACTCCATTGCTGTTGGTGAAGATGGTCCAACCCATGAACCAGTCGAGCATTTGGCTGCATTCCGTGCAATGCCGAACGTATCTGTGATTCGTCCTGCTGATGCAAATGAAAGTGCGGAAGCTTGGAAATTAGCCATTTCATCACAAAGCACACCAACATTGCTAGTACTTTCTCGTCAAAACTTACCTGTGTTAGCGAATTCAGCTAATCTTGCAAAAGAGGGTGTTGGAAAAGGAGCTTATGTAGTTTCTCCAGCAACAAAAGGTACGCCAGATGTAATTTTAATCGCGACTGGTTCAGAGGTTTCATTAGCGGTAGATGCACAAAAAGCGTTGCTTGCTGAAGGGATTGATGCTTCAGTTGTCTCAATGCCATCAATGGATCGTTTTGAACAACAATCTGCTGAATACAAAGAATCAGTATTACCTAAAGCAGTAACGAAACGTCTTGCCATTGAAATGGGTGCATCTTTTGGTTGGCATAAATATGTTGGATTTGAAGGAGATGTTCTTGCTATTGATAAATTCGGTGCAAGTGCTCCTGGCGAAGTGGTCATTGAACAATATGGCTTCACAGTTGAAAACGTTGTAGCAAAAGTAAAAGCTTTATAATCAAATATTACGAATCTGCCCTGTATGTTTCTAACTACAGGGCTTTTTTCTATATCTTTTTTTATATAAATCTCTACAGAAGTAATTTTTATAATTTTCAGAATATATTTTCAGCATTTTCTGAAAATTATTGTTAAAATAGATTAAATTAGTTGTTTAGTAGAGAGGCTGGTGCATTCAACATGAATTTATCAATACGAAAGAAGATGTGGATGGGCTTTGGTACCGTAAATTTTCTATTATTATTCATCTCAATCATAGCGTTTTTCTCAATAAATGATATAACAAACAAGTATAAAATGATGAATGAAGACAATGTAGAAAAGATTAATTTAGTAAATGAAATTGAATATGTACAAAAGGAAGTTGAGGCATACATTTTAGAATACATTACTTTTGGTCAACAGCAGTTGATTGATAAAATGAATGCGTCCATTGAACGAGGTACAAATGCACGAGAACAATTAGTGGCAACAATAACAAATGCAGAAGCTTTAAACATTATGGAATCTCTCGAATCAGCTACACAAGAATATAACAATGCAGCAAATGAGGTTATTAAAGTCAAAGATAGTGGTGGATATTATGAGGGTTCACTTGAATTGATGCGGTTAAATAACGCAACGGCTACAACCAACTTAAATCAGATTGTTGACTATGTTGAACAAAATGTTAGTCAGACCCAAAGTGATCTTGATGGCTATCAAGCTTTTTCAAATATGCTAGTATTGATCATTTCCGTTGTTACTATTCTATTAGGATTGATAATAGCAACTGTCATCAGTCGAAATATTTCCAATCCAATTAAGAAAGTAACAAATGGACTTGAAAAGGTAGCTTCAGGAAATCTTTCTATTGATACAATCAAAGTTAAAAATAAGGATGAAGTTGGGAAGATGGCTGAAACCTTTAATAATATGTTAGCTGATTTAAAAGGGATTGTACTAAGTGTTCGAAATTCATCCTCTCAGTTAGCAGCTAGTGCCGAACAATTATCAGCTAGCTCAGAAGAAAGCTTGGCTTCTTCACAAATGGTAGCCACTTCAGTTGATCATCAGCTAAAGACAAGTAATCATCAGGTGAATCTAATGGATACTTCCGTTCTTTCTTTAAAGGATTTAAATTCAGGATTAAATCAAATCGCGAAGAATAATGAGGAAATGCTACTTTCTTCAAATGAGGTGAATGACTTAGTAACAAAAGGTGCATCTGTCGTTTCAGAAGTTGCGATTCAAATGAATACTATTCATGAAACTTTTAACGAAACAACCGAAAAAATGAAGGAAATGGAAAAGCTATCCTATGATATTCAAAATGTCACAGCACTCATTACAGAAGTTTCAGAACAAACTAACTTGCTTGCTTTAAATGCAGCGATTGAAGCAGCGCGAGCTGGAGAATATGGTAAAGGATTTGCAGTTGTTGCAGATGAAGTTCGAAAGCTTGCCCAACAATCGAGACGATCTGCTGAAGAAATTACAAAAATGTTGAACCATATTCAAGATGCAACTGGGGCGGCGGTTCATACAATTTCCAATGGAGGTATGAAGGTAAACAAAGGATTGACAAAGACTAACGAATCCTTGGAAGTATTCCATGCTATTGAGGAAAGCGTGCAGGATGTTGCGATAAAAGTGAAATCCGTTTCAACAGCAATCGAAGAAATTCATGCAATGGCAGACTCAGTAACAGAAAGTGTCGTTCAAGTACAAACACTCGCAAAAGACGCTGCCGTCTTATCAACGGACTCCAGTGCAGCAACAGAACAGCAATTAGCAGTTACACAAGAGATTACATCGAGTGCTCAATCCTTGGCTAATCTTGCTGAATCACTTCAAAGGGAAGTAAGTAAGTTTAACATTTAATTCCTTATGATTACCCCAAATAGTGCGTGGTAAAAACAAACTAAGATATATAGAAAACATCTTCGAACTATATGAAGATGTTTTTTGTTTGGAAAAAAATAGCCTTCTGCAAATATTTAATAGTAACAATAATTTTCCATAATGCCAAAAAATAGCTTGTCAATATTGTTCAACAATTATACTATATAATTATCAATTTAAGGAAGTGTAGGTATGAAATTCTCTATTACTAAAAAGATGTGGATAGGCTTTGGTACAATTCTATTTTTATTAATCGCTATTTGTATAATTTCCTTCTTTACGACTAGAGACATTACAAACAAGTATAAATCAATTATAGAAGTTGATATGGAGAAAATTAATTTAGCGGCAGAAATACAAATTATTCAGACTGAAGCAGAGGCAGCATTGCTTGAATATGTAGCTCTAGATGATCCCAATTCATTAACACTATTAGAAGAATCAAATCAAATTGAAGAGGAAACTACTAATGAGTTAAACAAATTAATTACAGATGAAGAATCAATAAATGTATTATCGGAACTTCAACACCTGTCAACTCAATATTTTGAATCAAATAATAAAGTAATAGAGTTAAAGGAACAGGGACGGTCATATGAAAAAGCCTTACAAGAGTCAAAAGAGATTAATGATCAAATGGAAGAGATTTTAACAAAATTAGTTGCAATCCAAGAACAAAATGTAGCAGAATTAAAAAATCAAATCGATGTTTATAATAATATCTCGATGACTTCTCTTATTGTCATTGCAATAATTAGTGTACTTTTAGGTTTAGGGATGGCTACTTTAATTAGTAATAATATATCTAAGCCGATTAAAAAGATGACAGTTGGCCTTGACGAGGTAGCAAAAGGAAATTTAACAACTGAAACGATACATATAAAAAATAAAGATGAAGTCGGTGCGATGGCCGTAACTTTTAATAGAATGTTAGTTGACTTGAGAAGTATAGTCTTAAGTGTTCGGGATTCTTCATCACAATTAGCAGCTAGTGCCGAACAATTATCTGCAAGTTCAGAGGAAAGTTTAGCATCTGCTCAGCTTGTTGCAACATCAGCAGAACAGCAACTATTATCAAGTGATAGTCAAGTGAAATTAATGGATAGTTCTGTTGACTCCATGAGAGATTTAAACGTTGGAATGAACCAAATTGCACAAAGCAATGAGGCAATGCTACTTTCTTCAAATAGTGTACATAAACTTGTGAATAAGGGAGCTTCAGTAGTCTCGGAAGTAGCAGATCAAATGAATACAATCTCTGAAACATTTAATGAAACAACGGAAATTATGAAGAAAATGGAAAAACATTCTAATGATATTCAAAATATAACAGCGCTGATTACAGAAATTTCTGATCAGACTAATCTACTTGCTTTAAATGCTGCAATTGAAGCGGCACGGGCAGGGGAGTATGGTAAGGGATTTGCAGTTGTTGCTGAAGAAGTACGAAAACTTGCAGAGCAATCAAAAAAATCTGCTGAAGAAATTACAGCAATGGTCAATCAAATACAGCTAGCAAGTGGTGCCGCTGTTCGAGCTATTACAAATGGTGGAACAAAAGTTACGGAAGGTTTAAGCAAAACAAAGGATTCTTTAAAAGTGTTTGATAAAATTGAAGGCAGTGTTGAAGACGTTGTGATGAAAGTTGAATCTGTTTCATCAGCTATTGAAGAAATACATGCAATGGCTGATTCGGTAACAAAAAGCGTCATCAAGGTTGAATCACTAGCTAAGGAAGTAGCAACTTTGTCAAATGATTCAAGCGCAGCAACCGAGCAACAATTAGCGGCGAATCAAGAAATTTCATCAAGTGCCCAGTCTTTAGCCAATTTAGCAGAAAAACTGCAACAAGAAGTCAGTAAATTTAGATTATAGTAAATGGAAAAGGATGCATTCCTATATAGGGTGCATCCTTTTTGTATCGGTTATAGCTTTGCATAGGATAGTGGAATTTCGTAAGTTGTTTAGATAGAAGTCTATTTTGAGTTCACTAATCCATTTTGAAATGCATAAACGACTGCCTGCGTACGATCTTGAACCTCGAGCTTTGCTAAAATATTGCTAACATGTGTTTTCACTGTTTTTAATGCTATAAATAAATCATCTGCAATTTCTTGATTTGTTTTTCCTTGTGCTACAAGTAGCAGTACTTCCATTTCACGTTCTGTTAATTGTTCGTGAAGTGGAGAGGAAGAACCAGATCGCATTCGCTGCATCATTTTCATTGTCACTTCAGGCTCTAGAACAGATTCCCCTTTGATGGTCTTACGAATCGCATCAGCAATTTGTTTGGCATTGGAGGTTTTTAAAATATAACTTACAGCTCCAGCCTCTAAAGCAGGATATACTTTATCATCATCTAAAAAGCTCGTCACCATCATAATTTTTGCTTCTGGCCATTGAGTTAATATTTCCGCTGTTGCTTCGGCGCCTGTCATTACGGGCATAACATTATCCATTAGTATTAGGTCTGGCTTTAATTTCATTGCAAGCTCTACAGCTTCTTGACCATTTGATGCCTCACCAACCACGGTCATATCGGGCTGAGCAGATAAATAGGCTGAAACACCGATTCGCACCATTTCATGATCATCAGCTATTAAAACATTTATCATTTTTTCACCTCTTGTTGGTATTTATTTTATCGGAAAAAGGCTACTCTTCCTTCTCCAAGTCGTCATGATTATTTGCATTTTCTGGATTATTACCACTAATGCCTTTTCTTTTCAACGGAACTTTCACTTCTACAATCGTTCCTTCACCTGGAACAGATACGATTTTATAAGTACAGCCTATTTCAACCGCACGTTCTGCGATATTTTTTAGACCGTAAGATGTTGTTTTATCTTCTTCTAGATTAAAACCGCGACCGTTATCTTGAATTCGTAAAATTCCAATCTGATCTCGAGCAACTAATAATAACTCTACTTCTGTTGCTTTTGCATGACGTAATGTGTTCGATAATGCTTCTTGGGCAATTCTAAATAAATGATCCTCTTCTGCCTTTGTTAATTCAAATTCCTCAATTTTATATTCGACATTAAAATGAACCTTCTGTTGAAGCTCCAATATTAGACCAGTTAATCCTTCCGCAAGCGTATTGTTACGCAGTGCAATTGGTCGTAAATGTAATAATAAAGCACGCATTTCAAGCTGTGCCTGTTGAACAATTTTTTCAATTTGTAACAGTGTATGCTGGGAATTGTCTACAGGCTGTTCTTGTTCTGTTAATGAAGATAATAACATCGATGCGGCAAACAGCTGCTGCGAAACGGAATCGTGCAATTCTCGAGCCAAGCGTTGTCTTTCAGCAACGATTCTTTCCTGAATAATAGTGTCGTTTGTTTCCACTCGTTGATTCGTTAGCTTTTGTAAACTTTGACGTTGTGTTTCAATCAATTCGTGAGTTTGTTGCAATGCTTTACGAAGGGATCTTGGAATTTTTTTATTTTCTAACGAGAACTCAGGGTCTACTAATTTTTTTACATAACGTAAGGAAAATCGTTCTCTTGCTTTCTCTGCAACAGCAATCCAAATGCTTAAGAAAATACTTACCATAAGAATTGCGAAAATAAAGTAGGTAACAAGAGGGATATCCTGATATTTTTCCTCCCAAAATGGACGGAAAGTTTC
Source organism: Ureibacillus massiliensis 4400831 = CIP 108448 = CCUG 49529 (assembly GCF_000772965.1). Classification (GTDB taxonomy): domain Bacteria; phylum Bacillota; class Bacilli; order Bacillales_A; family Planococcaceae; genus Ureibacillus; species Ureibacillus massiliensis. Next base: position 13,850 of record NZ_JPVQ01000050.1, read on the forward strand.
TTCAACTGGCTCTCCTAAAAGATAATAAAAGAATACAAAAATGATAGAAGTCAACATCGAAAATATTGAGAGTGTGCGTACTGTAAATGCAATCATTGGCGAGCCACCTCCACATCTCCAAGCCAAGTGGCGACATGGATTACTAATTTCCGTTTGGCGCCATCTGTTTCGCCATCTTCAAATGTCAGATGTTCGTTCATTAGACGTTTTGGTGGATTTTGTAATAGCTTTGCCTCACCTAAAATTGTAGAATATTGAAGGCGAAACGGTATGTCATAGGGAACCAAAATTATAACTTTTCCGATGGATTGTCGTATCGTAATAACCGAAGTGCCTGCTGGTAATATGGTTTGAGTAGTATCAATTGTAATGTCACCAAGAAATCGCTGTATTTGAACGTCTTGCCATTTGTATGCATCTAAAGGAGCAGCGGTGCTACCAAAAAAATCGTTTTTATGTATCGCTCCTTTTTCAAATGCTTCATCTGATAGTGTAATTACATCTTTTTGTTTCTTTGACTGTCTATATAACATGTAAATTAATATACCGACAACAAATAATCTCAGCGTAAAGACGGAAAGAATAGCGATAAAGGCAAAAAAACATCCAATCCAGAAAAGCATACGATTTCGTTTTGAGAAACTATAATAAAATAGTAGGGCAGTAATAATGAGTAAGAAGGCGCCGCCATTATTAAAAATTGTAAGCTCAGCGAATACAATTAATAATAAAATAATAAGAGCAGTCGTTAATTGATCTGTTGTGAATTTGTTCATGAGGGGCTCCTCCTCTTTGTTTATACATATATTTGAAACGCAATAAGGGAGAAAGCAACATTAAAGTTTTGCTTCCTCCATTTGTGTATATTTAATTCCACTTCAGTGAAATCTCACATTATTATAGCATTACATAGCTTGTTCACTAGTTGATTCTACAGTATTTTCCATTGAATGACTATTTTTATTCTTTTTTCCTAGCTGTGCTAAACGTGATTCTAGCATCGTTACTTCATATTTCTTATCGATTTTAGCTGATAGATGGTCGATATAAGCCGAAATATCTTCAAAGTTTGTTTCGTTCGATGATTCAATCACATGATCCATTTTGTGATGAGCGCGGACCACGTTTTCTTTTCCCATCAATTCTAGCTGACGAACCTTCATATCTTTAATTTTGTGCTTCATTGTTTCATACTTGCTTTCTAACTCATAAACTTGCACTTTAGTAGTTTCAATACTTGTTAATAAGTTAGAAGTTCGAAGAGTATAAGTTTCGACTTCTTTTTCCGCAAAAGCAATCAAATCTAATTCTCCGCTTTCTTTTGCTAATGCTAGTTGACTAGTTCGTTTCTCAAGCATCGTATTTGCCTCGTCATATTCACGCTGTAATTGATTTTTTAATTGAAGCTGTCTTTGCAATAACTTGCCTGTTTGTTCTGTTTGTTTTTCTGCTTCGCGAATGTATTGGTTTAACATCGCTATTGGATTTTTACTTTCTTTTTTATCAAAAAACTCATGTAAATCTGCTTTTATTTGGTATTTAAATCTGTCGAATAAATTTGTCATTTTTCAATCTCTCCTTAAATGTTTTTCTTTAAAAGTTGTACTGTTATTTTGTTAAGTTTGACCATTCTCTTTCAAAATTCGTGAAAGGGTCATTAGACTTTGATGATCTATGTTCTACTGTCATTTCTTCATCTTTCCATTTTCTATATAGAACATATAGGATGACAACCGCTACAATTCCAATGATTGCAGGAATATTCGCGATTGCTGATGAAGCACCAATTACCCCAAGGATAATCCAAATTACTTTTGAGAAAGTAGTATGGCTTTTTGTATAGAAATACATGGCAGCTAGTATTAACAATCCTGAAAATGCTAGACCAATCATTGGTCCTAACATACAAAGTGCAATTATGAATGTTACTCCTCCAGCAATTAAAATTAAAAGTTTTTTCATTTTCAAAAACTCCTTTCGTTGATACCTTTATGTTATCTTTCCTAAGTGTTTTTCAAAACGGCCTCAAAATGCATTTTTCACTAGGTCTTGAGGCTGAGAAGGTTATAGGAACTCAGTGCTATTCTTACGTATCCTTCGTTTTTTGACAAAAATAGAAGGAGTACCATGACAGTTTATGACAAAATATTCGGAAACTTTATCTTATAATATTTGGTAAAGAAAGGAGGACAACATATGAGAATTTATTCAATATTTAATATAAGAAAAGAATATCAATCATTTATATTTGGTAGAGAACGAATGTTGTTTGAAATGGTAGCAAATAATGAACGGGAACCAGAGTCCTCTGTCAGTAAGCAGCTTAGTTTTATTTGTGAACCTTTAGAGGCAAATAGTGTGAGAGGCGAAATTTACACTCAATTAGAAAATAAATTTCCAAGTATTCGCTGGGTGGAAGACTACTTGCAGATTGAGCATCAGATAAAAGGGGAAATAAAGATTAAACTGTTTAAATATTATATTGAGGCGGTTTGTGAAGGGTCTCGAATGCTTGATCTTGATTTATTTCAAAGCTTAGGTCAAATCAACGATTCCTTCTTAGCATTTAATAAAGAAGAAGCTGAATGTGGTTGGTTGAAGCCAATCAAACATTTAACATACTAGAGGGAAAAATCTTAAAATGGGTTCTTCAATAGAAAAAACTGCTGAAAAGCTAGAAACCATAAAGGTTATAGTGTATAATTCCTCATGGAGAGTTTTTCTCGGTATACAGTGAATTGCGGAGGAGGTTAGCACTTACTATGAATTTATGGTTAGGAATTATACTTATCGTGGTAGCATTAATAGGGGGCGTTGCATTAGGATTCTTTATAGCCCGTCAATATATGATGAAATATTTAAAAGAAAACCCACCAATTAATGAACAAATGATTCGAGTGATGATGTCTCAAATGGGACGTAAACCATCAGAGAAACAAGTTCGTCAAATGATGTCTCAAATGAACAAATTACAAAAATAATCATTACTTAACAACAGTTTTTTTGAAGAAGCTGTTGTTTTTATTTTTTTATGACATGTAAGAAGTTATTGTAAACAAAAAATCCACTCCAACAAATTAGCAGAGCGGATTTTTGAATTAAAATATCTTAGATTATAAAGCATCAGTTAGTAAACTCTACAATGCTTCTTTAACTTCAGCAATATATTCTTTACTCCGTACATATTTTTCGATAAATTCCTTTACGGTTTGTTCGTATTGGGTAGGGTTTTCATTATAGGATTGAGCATGTGCACCTTTTTCGAACAATTTAATCATTTTTGGACCATTTTTTACTTCATACATTTCTTCTGTCATTTCAGATAAGATGAAATCATCTTCTAAGCTATGGATGAAGAGAATTGGAGAGTTAATATTCATAACAGCTTCTTTTGGAGAGACGCTTCGTAGTGAATATCCGTCCCGTAGACGAATGAACATATCTGCTAAGTGAACAGGGAGTTGTGTACGTAGTACCGTTTCTTTTTTTATAACGTGGGCAACTTGTTTAGAGAAATCAGAAAATCCACAATCCGAAATATAGAAATCGGCACCATCTTCAATTGCTCCTGCATAGAGAAGGGTAGTTGCTGCCCCCATTGACTCTCCATGAATGCCGATTATCGCATCTTCACCAACTATGGATTTTACTGTATTTACGACAGCTTCTAAGTCGAACTTTTCATAATAACCATAGCTTGTTGTTTTACCACCAGATTCTCCATGTCGTCGATGGTCAAATACAAAGGTGTTGAATCCAAGTCGTTCATACATCCGAACATACTTTACAGAATTTATTTTGTTCTCAGTTACACCATGGCTAATAATAACAGTATTTTTCGTATCAAGAGGTTTTAAGAAAACACCTTTTACCGGATATCCGTTTGGTGAATCAATTAGCATCTCTTCTTTCCGACATTTGTTATACCAGGCTTCATCAAAACGTCGTGCTTTTATTTCACGATCATAAATAAATTGATCATCTTTCTTTTTGATGTACATTAATTGATTTGTTACTAAAATTCCAAATACAGTAGTAACAGCTGAAATAACCGATGTAACAATACCTGAAAGTAAAAGCAATTTCCGTCGTTTCATAAAAACACCTCAATTCTATTCATTAAATATCTAACAGCCTATTAAAATCATTGTACCACGCCACTGTAAAATAGGTGTTAAATCTTAAAAATTGTTTCAAAATGGTAAAAGGGGATTGATAATATTCCGTTATCAGTTGATACATGTACCATTTTGAAATTCTCCGCGCCATTTGTATACTATTATTTTACGCAAAATTATGTAAGAAGTTCACTCGGAATGTTGGAAGTGGCCGTTAATTAGCAGTAAAATATGTTTAGGGGGTTAGAAGACGATGGCAAAAAATAAACAAACAAAACGTACAACATTTTCTCGACAGGACGAATCAAAATCAGATTCGTTAACATTACAGGATCAATTAAACAGTGATATTGTTGCAAAATTAAAGCTTGCGAAAAAAAGCTTAGTTGAAGAAGAGCATGCAAAGGAAGAGGAACGCCAAGCAAAACTAGCCTTTGAACGTAAACAACGAGAAAAGAATATGAGCTTTGAGGAATTACTAGAAAAGTACGGTGATAAAGGCTCGAAGTTTTAATAAAAATGGGGCAGCTCGTAACTTGAGCAGCCCCAAAAAAATTTTGAAGTCTAAAAAAATGTCCACTGTAAAAATAAGTGCTGCATTCTATCAAAAAAAGACCAGTCAGATTTTCTAACTGATCAAGTATTGTAAAGAATTTTAACAATAGCATTCTATAAAAACAGTCATGAGTTTTTCACACCCAACCCTGGCATGAAAATAA
>NZ_JPVQ01000056.1 GCF_000772965.1 Ureibacillus massiliensis 4400831 = CIP 108448 = CCUG 49529
TTGGTTCATTTCACCCAGAAAAATTGTTATTTATTCCGAGACTCTATATGTCTTTTCAGGTATAAATCCGATTGACGGGAGCGTTATCGGTCGCACTATATCTCTCGAACAAAACCTAGTTTAGATGTTCAATGTGTCAAGAATATGTCAAGTAAGTTTAATGTAAAAATATTAATGGCGATGAAGTGGGGGTAAAGATAATAATTATAGGAAGAAAGTGTTTGACTTCTATTTGACTTATTGGCAGGTTAAAGTTGAATTAAGTTAATAAACAAGAGGTGAAATCACCATGAACATATTAGTAGTTGAAGATGAGTACGCAATTAGCCAAGTATTAAAAGCTTATTTAATAAAAGCAAATTATGATGTTGTAGTTGCCGTTGATGGTGAGGAGGCTATTCATAAATTTAAAACGATTGCTCCAGATTTAGTTTTATTAGATGTGATGCTACCGAAAAAAGATGGTTGGGAAGTATTAAAGGAGATACGTAGGGAAAGTAAATGTCCGGTCATTATGTTAACCGCATTAGGGGATGTAAGTTATCGCTTGGACGGTTTAAATAGTGGGGCTGATGATTATATTGCAAAGCCATTCGTTGCCGATGAGGTCATTGCACGCATTAAGGCAGTATTACGAAGGACGCAGTTTGATAATGACCAACCAATAAAAAGATATGGCCAGCTAGAAGTTCATTTAAAGGCCCATCAAGTTACATTAAATAAGAAGAATGTTATTCTAACACCTAGAGATCTATCTGTCCTTTTATTTTTAGCGGAAAACCCAAATCAAACTTTTACAAGGGATCAGCTAATAGAGCATGTTTGGGGATGGGATTACTTAGGTAGTGATCGTGCAGTTGATTTGGCCATTAAGAGAATTAGAAAAGCTTTGAAGGACTGGCCTTCATCAGAAGGTGAAATCAAAACACTACGGGGATTGGGGTATCAGTTCAGTGTCTATTAAAAAGAAAGTATCATTAAAACGCTATTGGACAAGCTGGTATCTTATCACATTGTGTATTGGATTAGTACTTATTGGTATCATATCAGCCCTTTGGATTCGTCATACGACATTAGAAAATCGATTAAATTTAATGACCTTTGCTGCTGAAAGTATGGCTGATAGGGTAGTAGATGGAGATGAACGACCTTTCCCAGGAAAAGAAATGCCAAAGATGTATACTGGTAGGGAAGATCGAATAGACCCGTTTAATTATATTGTGGATTTAGATGGACAAGTGATTTTTAGTGATCGCCCATTTGGCCCAGTTAATGACGCTATATCAATGTCAGTTATAGAAAGCGAGTCTTCAATTCAGAAAATATTAATAGACGAGACGAATTATTATCTTGTGAAAGCACCAATCGTGGTTGATGAGTCAACTATTGGTTGGGTTTTAATGGTAGATTCTGAAAAAATGTTAACAGAAGTAAATCAGGAATATACACAGCTTTTATTGTTCATTATTAGTCTGGGACTGTTAGGGTGGTTAGTCATTACTATTTTATCGAATCGTTTATCAAAACCGATTCAAACTGTTGCAAATGCAGCAAAACAAGTTGCTGAAGGAAATTATCAAATCGAATTACCCCCTGAACGAAAAGAAAAGGAAGTTGACGATTTGATTCAATCTTTTAAGGAAATGACTTTTAAATTAGAGCATCTAGAATCTCTTCGTACCGAGCTTCTCGCAGGAGTGACTCATGAATTGAAAACACCTGTGACATCGATTAGCGGACTTTTGCAAGCGATAAACGATGATGTGGTGACTGGTGATGATGCGAAAGAATTTATCGCCATTTCATTAAAGGAAACCGAAAAAATGAAGAAAATGGTGGAGGATTTATTAGCCTTCAATCAATTTGCTGCAAATGTTCTTGATGTGAATTGTGAAGTACAATTGATTAACGATGTGGTAGAGGAGGCAATTTATAGTTGGGAAATTTCCCAAGATGATAAGAAAATAGAACTGAATGTACATTATTTAAAAAACCCTGTTGAAGTATCGATTGATCCAATTAGATTTCAACAAATTATGACTAATTTGCTAAATAATGCACAGCAAGCTATGGAGGATTCTGGCAAAATCTCTGTTGTTATCTCAGATAATGAATCGAATGTATACATTGATGTTATTGATGTAGGCAATGGGATACCAAAAGAGGAGCAGGATTATATTTTTGAACGTTTTTATCGAGGAAATGAAAAGAAATATAAAGTGCGCGGCTTAGGTCTAGGATTAAGTTTAAGTAAAATGATCGCTCAAGCAATGGGTGGAGATTTGCAGCTTTTAAATACTTCTTCGTTAGGAACTACTTTTCGTATTCATTTAAGTAAAATTTCATCACAATAAATATTAAAGGGGCTGTCCCAAAAGGAAATTTCTTAGCTCTGCTTAAAGGGGGATGATATTTTTTTGATAACAATCAAATTTGAAAGTAGTTGATCTTCGTTTCAGGCGGCGAGTGCATCTGCCGCTTGCGCTTTCGATGCAAAGCAAAGCTTTCCTGCGGGAGCAAAGAATAGAGGAACAAAGGCTAAAACCGCCACGTCCTGTGGCAACGCCTTTGCACCTGCCGCTTACGCTTTCGGTGCAGAAAAAGAGCTGTGACCAACATCCTGTTAGCCCGAGACCCTGCAGAGCAAAGCGAAAGGAGCACCGCTCGCCACTGGATGCGCGTCCGCCTGGAACGGAAATCAACTAACACATATCATAAAAGTATAATTTTGAAATAGTGGTGGATTGTAATTTTCCGCTTATTGGACAGCCCCTATCTTCGTAATACCCCTACCAATACCGATTATCCTGTAAATATTTTCTTATTTTATTAATTGAATTTGAAGCAGTTGTAAAAAAATATAAAGTTTTCATGATATTAATCTTTTAATTAACATCTAATATTAAAATATAGTTAGTCATTTCAATGAATTAATTAGCATTTTTTCTTTGAGGACAACAAAAACGTAAGTAGTCTCTATGATTTGAAAGGAGATAATTTATTGAAAAGTAGATGGGTTATTGAAGATATTATTGAACGTATGAATTCAAAAAAGAAAATTGCCTCTGTCAAAGCAGCGAAAAGTATTGATAATGTATTAAAGTACAAAAACCAAATCAGTGCTGTATTTCTTATAACAGGCTCGATACTAACGGTAAAAAAGTTTGTAGATGTTATTCAAAAAGAAGGAATCCCTGTTTTTATACATGCAGAGAAAGTAAATGGGCTCAATTTAGATAAGGATGGATTAGATTTTCTTGCGAAATATGTAAAACCAGCAGGAATTTTAACGACAAAGACATCATTAATAAAGAAAGCAAAAGAACAAAGAATGTTAGTGGTTCAACGGGTATTTATGATTGATACGGAGGTATACCAAAATGTTTTAGATCAGCATGAAGTCCTTAAACCTGATTTCATTGAGATTATGCCTTCTACATTGTGTCACGTAATACATTCTTACTCGCAAATATTGAAAACCCCGATCATTACGGGGGGCTTACTGTCGACAGAAGAACAAGCTATTGCTGCCATAAAAGCTGGAGCGTTTGCGGTTAGTACAACAAATGAGGAATTATGGAAGAAGGATTTTACAAAAGGAATGGTTGAAAGTAAGGAACATTCACAATTACATTAATTTATACTTAACATTATATTAATACTAGATTAAAATTTCTGCTGAATAATAGATAACGAAAAGTAGATATTAGGGTGCGCTAAGAGAGACCAATGAAAAATCTTGTTTCATTTTATTGAAACAGGCAATTTTTTATTGGTCTCTTTATATTTATCCTAGTCTATTTTGAAAACCTAGGAGGGAAAAACGTGAAAAAGTTTAGAGCATTATTTGTACTTATTTCTTTAATCACCCTATTAGCAGCATGTAGCGGTGAAACATCGAATGAAACTTCCAACGACAGTGGGAAAATTGAACTAACGTTTTGGCATTCAATGGGTGGTAATGGCGGTGAAGGCGTCGAGGAACTAGTCAAGCGTTTTAATGAACAAAGTGACACTGTACATGTTACAGCAGAATATCAAGGATCTTATGATGATACGCTAACGAAACTAAGAAATGCAACGAATGGATCTAATGTTGGTGCTGACGTTGTGCAAGTTTTCGAAGTTGGCGCTCGTAATATGATTGATTCTGGTTTAATTGTACCAGTACAAGAATATATCGATAAAACAGGTTATGACATTAATCAAATCGAACCAAACCTTGCAGCATATTACACAATTGATGGTAAATTAAATTCAATGCCATTTAACTCTTCTACACCATTATTATATTACAACAAAGATATGTTTGAAAAAGCGGGCATCGAAGAAGCTCCATCTAGCTTAGAAGAATTAAAGGAAATTGCTCCAAAATTGATGGGAGATGGTGGAGCAAATATGGCCATTTCTATGTCAATATATGGATGGTGGTTTGACCAATGGATGAGTAAACAGGAAATGGATATGTTCAATAACGGAAACGGACGTGAATCAACACCAACGAAAGTAATTTTTGATGAAAACAAAGGGATTCAAAATGCTTTAGTAGCATGGAAAGAATTATTTGATGCTGGTTATGCACCAAATGTAGGTCGAAAAGGTGGACAACCTGAATTTGTATCTGGAGAATCAGCGATGACTTTCGCCTCCACTGCAAGTTTAAGAAATATTTTAGATGAGGTTGGCGACAAATTTGAAGTTGGGACTGCTTACTTCCCTGGAATTAATGAAGAAGATGCAGGTGGTGTTTCAATCGGTGGAGCATCTCTATACATGATTGATTCAGGCGATGAGGCGAAGAAAGATGCTACATGGGAATTCATTGAATTTATGATTTCACCTGAATCTCAGGCATATTGGAATGCAAAAACAGGTTATTTCCCAATTACAATTGCTGCCCATGATCAACAGGAATTCAAGGAAAATCTAGAGAAGTATCCTCAATTCCAAACAGCGATTGATCAATTACACGATTCGAATGCAGAGGCTCAAGGTGGATTAAGTACAGTTTATCAAGAAATTAGACAAATCGAAGAAGCTGAACTTGAGAATATGCTGAATGGAAGTACGACTCCGGAACAAGCAGCTCAAAATATAGCGAATCAAGCAAATACAGCCATTGAAAATTATAACCGTGTCAATAATGTAGGCAACTAAGTCTACGATGAAAATGGAAAGCCTTGCATCCTTTTTCTTCTTATCCATTCGGAAGAAAAGGGACAAGGCTTCCTAAAGAATATTTATTTTACTTAAGAAAGGTGAAATTGGCTCCATGGAACTTTCTAAAAAGTTAAAACGTACCCCTCGCAAAAAAGAAAGAAAAGAGCCGCTCATACTGAAAGTCGAGCCATATACGTATTTAATTCCGGCTGCTTTGATTATGGGGCTTTTTACTTTCTGGCCATTTTTCCAGACAATTATACGAAGTCTTTATTTGACGGATAATTTAGGGAGAAATGCTTTATTTGTTGGATTTGAAAATTATATCGAACTTTTCACAAGCAGTTCTTTCTATAATAGTGTCCTAATAACTGTTCTCTTTGTAATCATTGTAGTAGTGGTTGGGGTAGTTTTAGGATTTTGTACAGCCCTTTTGTGCCAGCGAACTTTTCCGGGTATTCGTTTTTTCTCAGCTGCCTATGCATTGCCAATGGCTGTTGCTTCCAGTGGGATTGCACTAGTGTTCCTTGTAATGTTGAATCAAAGTATTGGCATTGTGAATCAGATGTTAGGAACGAACATTAATTGGTTAGCAGATCCAAATTATGCTTTGCTAAGCATTGGTGTACTTACAGGTTGGTTAAACAGTGGCATAAATTTTCTTTATTTTAGTGCTGGATTGGCTGGTATTGACCGTTCATTATATGAGAGTGCTTCTATTGATGGAGCAAATCGTTGGAATAAGTTTAGGTTTGTCACTATACCAAGCTTAAAACCTATCACTTTTTTTGTAGTAGTTACGAATGTCATCAATGCTTTCCAAGGGTTTGCTCAAATCAAAATTTTAACAAGCGGGGGACCTGGTGAATCGACAAATGTAATTGTATATGACATTTATCGAAATGCTTTCATGAATTACCGCTATGGCTATGCTTCAGCAGAATCTATTGTGTTGTTTATTATCGTGATGATATTGACGATTATTATGTTCAAAATGAGTAAAGGAGGAAGAATCAATGCTTAGTAGCAGTGAATTGAAAACTGTACCGAAAAAGAAAAATAAAGTTTTAGTAAGCATTGGTTGGAGAAAGGTATGGAATTGGAAAACCATTACTTTGCTTTTAGTCAACATTATTGTCGTGCTGATTACTCTTTTTCCTTTACTTTATGCCGTAAGCATGTCTTTGAAATCACCTTCAGAGATTTATCAGCAGAATGCATCCTTCTTTCCAGAAACGCCCGTTTTTTCAAATTACTTAGATGTATTTAAAACGGCACCGATTGCAACTTACATTCAAAATTCGTTAATCGTTTCAATTGCGATAACCGTCTCGCAAATTATTACTTCAGTTTTTGCAGCTTTCAGTTTTCATTTTTTGAAATTCAAAGGGAATAAAATAGTTTTTGCTTTAATAATGGCCACTATGATGGTTCCAGGGGAAGCAGTAATTGTTTCACAATATCTCATGGTAAGTGAATGGGGATGGATCGATTCTTTTAGAGTTTTAATCATTCCATTTATGACTTCAGCGCTTGGTATTTTCCTTTTCCGACAAGCGTTGCATACTTTTCCAATGGAAATATACGAATCAGCTAGAATGGACGGTTGTTCTAACATCCGTTTTATTTTTAAAATATTGATTCCACTTCTACGGCCAACAATTGGAGCCTTGTCTGTGCAATCATTCCTTGGTGCATGGAACATGTATATGTGGCCACTATTGGTTACGAATTCGGATGAATATCGCACAGTGCAAATCGGGATTAGCATGCTAAACAGTATCGATTCCCAATCAATTGTCCTTATGTTAGCAGGAGTCGTAGTGTGTATGCTGCCTTCGTTAATTATCTTTATTTTCGGACAAAAAAATATGATAAAAGGGTTAACATCGGGCGCTGTGAAAGGATAATTCAACTGTGAACTTGGAGAGGAGAAGAGCAAATGGCGAATCTGTTATTAAAGGAAGTATCAAAAATATACGATGGGGGAGTTACCGCAGTTCATCATATCAATTTAGATATTAAGGATAAAGAATTTATCGTCTTAGTCGGTCCATCAGGCTGTGGCAAATCCACTACATTACGTATGATTGCAGGTTTGGAAAACATTAGTGACGGAGAGCTTTTTATAGGTGACAAATTGGTTAATACCATTCCTTCTAAAGACAGGGATATTGCCATGGTTTTTCAAAACTATGCATTATATCCTCATATGACTGTAAGAGAAAATATGGGGTTTGCATTAAAAATGAAAAAGGTTTCTAAATCTGAAATCAATGAAAAAGTAGAAAAAGTCGCAGAGATTTTAGAGTTGAAAGATTACTTGAATCGAAAACCTGGTGCTTTGTCTGGAGGGCAAAGACAGCGTGTCGCTTTAGGTCGTGCAATGGTACGTAACCCAAAAGTGTTCTTGCTTGATGAGCCATTGTCTAATTTAGATGCGAAACTTCGCGTTACGATGCGTTCAGAAATTGTTAAATTGCATCGTCAACTTGAAACAACATTTGTTTATGTTACCCACGATCAAACAGAAGCAATGACTATGGGAGACCGTATAGCAGTAATGCGCGGTGGTATATTGGAGCAATTCGATACACCACGTAATTTATATAAATATCCAAAGAATCTATTCGTAGCACAATTTATTGGTAGCCCGCAAATGAATATCTTTAAGGCGAAGCTGCTTCAGGGAAAAGAGGGTGTAACTATTTCGATTGCTGGACAAAACACGGTTTTGCCAACATCAATTTTAGATAGGTTGGAGTATGACAGTGAAATGGAAGATGTCTATTTAGGAGTTCGTCCAGAAGCCTTTCATTTTACTGAACAAGAATCTGAAAGTGAAATCGTTCTAGATATTGAAGTGAAGAATGTTGAGCAAGTTGGTAGTGATACTTATGTCTATTTTGACCATTCGGATGCAAATAAAGATCTAGTTGCGCGACTCAATCCCGCACGTGATGTCCTTTATGGCGACAAAGTTAAGCTTTCGTTTAATTTGGATTCTATATATCTGTTTGATATTGAAAGCGAAGAAACAATCCTGCGAAATGGAGAATTAGTATGACGAAAATTATAGCGCATAGAGGATACGCATTGCTTTACCCTGAAAATACAAAAGTGGCGTTTGATGCAGCCTATCATGAACATTCACAAGGTTTCGAGCTAGATGTACACTTAACAAAAGACGGTGAAGTAGTCATTTGCCATGATGATAAAATTGACCGTACTTCAAATGGTAGTGGTTTTATTAAGGATTACACAGTAGAGGAATTGAAGAGTTTTGACTTTGCAGCGAAATTCCCTGTTAACGATTTATACCGACATACCCATGCAGAACAGATTATGACCCTAAGAGAATACTTCGAATGGCTTGACGGAAAAAACATAGAGACAAATATTGAATTAAAAACGAATGTTTTTCAGTATGAAGGCATTGAAAAGAAGATTAATAGTTTAATTCAGGAATTCGGACAGCAGGAAAGCGTAATTGTTTCTTCATTTAATCATAAAAGCATACTACGAATGAAGCAAGAAAACCCTTCATTATTATGTGGTTTCTTAACTATGTACGGTATGCTCGAGCCAGGGGAGTACTGCCGGAAGTACGGTGTCGAATACTATCATCCATACCATTTAACAATCGATGAAGATACAATACTTGATTGTCAGAAAAATGGAGTCCAAATAAATGCATGGACGCCGAATGATGCAGAAAGTATAAAAAAAATTCTTGATCTACAAGTGTCAAGAATTATTACAGATGAACCCAAACTGGCATTACAACTGAAAAAAGAAATGTTGCTTACTGAATAAGGAACACAATGAGTCTTTTCTAAGATGGTGTTCTGTGGAACTAATCTTTGCATAGATGTTGTCCCATTTTTTTCAAGGTATGCCTTTAATTTATATATAACTTAAAGTGAAATAATGAAAACATATGATTTATTCGTATATATAAGTTTTTGAATCTATGAATCTATTATTAGATTACATTCATTTATTTTTTAATCACAATTTTAAGGAGATTTCTTTATATGAAACGAAAGATAACGGTCTTTTTGTTAGTAGCCACATTTTTACTCGTTTCAACCATGCTTTTTTCCTTTGTAGAGGGTACTATGCCGGAAGAAGGCCGAGGAGAATTAATAAGCATCTCCCATCGTGGTGCATCTGCCTATGCTCCTGAAAATACATTGGCTGCTTTTCGTAAAGGAGTCGAAATGCATTCCGATTTTATTGAAATTGATGTTCAATTGTCAAAAGATGGCGTGCCAGTAATTATCCATGATGACACTTTGGATAGAACGACAGATGGTGAAGGAAGCGTTTCTGCCTATACATTGAAAGAGCTGAAATGTCTTGATGCAGGCAGCTGGTTTGGTGAAGAATACTCCAATGAAAGAATTCCTACATTAGATGAGGTGTTAGAAGAATTTGGAGGTAAGATTAGTATTTTAGTAGAGCTGAAGTCACCTGAACTTTATCCAGGAGTTGAAGAAAAAGTGGCATCTGCTTTAAAAGACCATCATTTAGTTAACTCTACAAAAAATGATATTATTATACAATCCTTCAATCACGCATCAATACAAAAATCGAAAGAATTATTGCCTGAAATCCCTCATGGTGTATTAGTTGGCAATAATTGGGCAAATATTTCTGATAGACAGTTAGAAGAATTTGCTACCTATGCAGATTATATTAATCCTAATTTTAATATTGTTACAAAAGAGCTTGTGGAACGTGTTCATAATGTAGGGATGAAAATGTATCCATATACAATAAAGAAACAATCTGAAGCGGACAAGCTATATAGACTTGGTGTAGACGGAATTATAACAGATTATCCTGAATACGCGGACATTGGAGAGTAACAAAAAGAAAATGAAGGTAACATTTAGTAAGTAGAAATAATATGTTACTACCAATATATTAGAGCTACATACATTCAAATCAAAGAGCTAGAGGTGACTAATTCACCTCTAGCTCTTTTTAGTTCTAAAGGCAAAATTAATTTCCATATTCCTATTGGATTTTGTCCATGTTATCGGAACTCTATATATAGAGTTTGATAATCATAATTCATTTAAACTCGAATTAAAATATTAATTTCTTCAAACATTACTTATAAAAATATAACCATACTATAGTTGTTACTTAATCGAAAAAAAGGTGATTATATGAAACGTAAAATTGTAATTGGGTTTATTCTATTTATCGCACTTTGTGGCATTGTTGTGTTATCGATATCCATTTCACCGACAAAAAAACTAGAGAATATTCAGATTAATCCTGCGAAAAAGCCTGTAATAATGATGACCGTTGATTCGTTAATGAATGAGCCATTACAAAAAGCGATTAAAGAAGGGAAAGCTCCAGCTTTTTCATTTTTAATCAATAATGGAACTTTTATTGAGGAAGTAATTAGTTCCTATCCTACAATGTCCGTTACGATTGATAGCACTATTTTAACAGGGACGTATGCAGATCAACATAAAATACCAGGGTTGATTTGGTTTAATGAAGATGAAAATCGAATTGTAAGTTATGGTAGTGGATTTAGAGAAATATGGAATAATGGCGTTAAAAATGTTGGAGCCGATAGTATTATCCATCTTAACAAAACCCATTTAAGTAAAGATGTTGAAACAGTTTATGAAGCATTGGAAAAAGATGATCGACAATCAGCATCGATTAATGGGCTTTTATATAGGGGAAATATACCTCATCAACTAACTGTACCTAAATTGATTTCATTCGCTAATCTTTTACCAAAGAAAATAGAAATAAGTGGTCCAACATTAATTTCACTTGGTGTATTGTCACAGTATAGTCCAGAGAATCATTTTCATAAATTTATCTGGAACAAAATGGGCGTTAATGATCATTTTACCGTTAATGAATTAAGTTATTTAATAGAGCATAATAAGTTGCCAGCTTTTACATTTGCTTATCTTCCGGATTTAGATAAAAGGGTACACAAATATGGTCCAGATGATTTAAATGGAATTGAAAAAGCAAATCAATCCCTTCAAGAAATATTCAATAATTATTCTTCATGGGATGAAGCAATTCAAGAGTTAACGTGGATTATTTTAGGAGATAGTGGTCAATCACTTGTGAAAAAAGAACAGGATTTTGCTTTAGTGAATTTAAATGAATTGTTGAAGGATTATTCAAATTGGGATAAGGAAAATACAGACGCACAGCTTGCTATTGCTACTAATGAACGAATGGCCTACATTAGCATAAATGATCAACAATTGGAGTTAATTGATATTGTGAACAGCTTAAAAACTGATGAACGGATTGGCTTCATTGCTTGGAAAGATGGAGAAACGAATCATGTTGTGAGTCCACAAAGCAGTGAAGAATTAATATTTTCGAAAAATGGTTCCTATATCGATGAGTATGAGCAATTATGGGATATTGAAGGGGATATTACGATATTGGATTTAACCGTTACTGAGGAAGGGTTGATTCAATATAATAGCTATCCAGATGCACTGGCAAGATTATATGGAGCGCTTCATTCTCAGGAAGGACGTATTATAGTTGTAGATGCAGAGCCTTCTTATGAATTTATTGACGAGCATAGTAAAGACCATGCTGGTGGAGGTGCACATGGATCGTTGCATAAAGTCGATTCGATTGTTCCATTAATTATAACGGGGACTGATGAACTTCCCGAACACAATCGATTAATTAATATAAAAGAATGGATACTTGAACTAGTGAGTGGCTCATAAAGTTTTGACCACTCTTTTTTATACTGAAATGTTACGAATAGGTATTCTCCTAATAATTATTGTTTTTTTGGATACAATTACATATTGGAGAGTATAAATTGAATCAACCGTATCACTAAAAATTGATTATCCTATAATTGCATAATGCAAGCCTACAATTCCATTATAAGTTGGAAAGTACAAGTATTCGGAGGGATTTCTAATGACAAATAAAATAATGTTTGGTTTTTTATCATTAACAGCGGCACTTACACTTACTGCATGTGCAGGAAATCATAATGAGGGAGCAGTTGAGGAGAGTGCTACTCAAGAAGTTGTACAAACAAATGCTACAGCGGCGCATGAAGGGCATGAAGTGAATGACGAGGGCCATTCTCATATGAATCATTCAGGTTCAGGAGATGTACCAGAAGGTTTAATGGAAGCGGAAAATCCAACATTTCCAATTGGAAGTAAAGCAATTATTCAAGCCGATCATATGACTGGAATGAAGGGAGCTGAAGCGACAATAGTAGGTGCATATAATACAATTGTTTATACTGTATCATATAAACCAACCACTGGCGGTGCTCCAGTGACAAATCATAAGTGGGTAATTCAAGAAGAATTAGAAGGTGTAGGTAAAGAACCTTTAAATCCAGGAGATGAAGTAATTTTGAATGCAGACCATATGGAAGGTATGAAGGGGGCAACTGCAACGATTGATTCTGCTGAAGAAACTACTGTTTATATGGTTGATTATATTGCTACAACAGGTGAAAAAGTTAAAAATCATAAATGGGTAACTGAAAGTGAATTAGCTGCGCAATAATTATTTGGCGCATTAATGGAAAATCAGAACTGGGTTTCTATTGGATAAGAACAAACTGATTACATGAGGGGCGTTGGGCTGCTCATGATTGGATGATTAACAACTGGTGAGAAGAACTTAATAAAATAACGTCTAACTAAATTCGCACCTAAAAATAAAAAGTAATTATTTTTAGGTGCTTTTCTTTATTATATAGACTTCAGCGTTGGTTATTTAGAGTGAGTGCTAGTTTTAACAAAAAAGCGTCTTCAAAATTTTGCGGATCATAACCAGTTATTGCATAAACTTTGTTTAAGCGATATGTCAATGTATGGCGATGAATCTTTAATTTGTCTGCGCATATATTTAACTGTAAATTACTTTCAAAAAAAGTAAGGAGCGTTACAATCAATTTTTCAGTTAAGCCATTAATTTTTGTTAAAAACTTATTAATCTCAATAGTTTTACTATTTTTAAATAAAGTATATAATTCTACTTCCTCAAAATAAGTGACAGGTTGATTTTCATCTGAATATGTAAGTGCCGTTTTTGCTCCGTTAAAGGCATAGGACAATTCTTCAATTTCATTAACAGTTGGGCTAACTCCAATATAGATTTCAAACTTATTCTGAAGCTTGGTAATCTGTTGAATCGTTTCTTTTGAATTCGTTATAGAACTCCCACATAGGAAAAGATAATATTCATTTAAATGTAATTGACCAAAGAGTGCTGACTGTCTATAAAGAATGTTTTCGATATTAAGTGATAGTGTATTGGAAGATACTTCTTTCATTTGTTTAATGAGCACTATTTTAAATGGTCCCACTAATGGAAAAGGAAGTTTTTGTATTCGTTCATTAAATGCGTAATCTTTAGGAATTTCATCAATCAATGCTTTGAAAATGAAGTCCCCATTTTTTCTCTGCCATTCACTTTTACTTTCCATTAGTACTTGGTGAACCATCATTTCTGTAGTCATTTGTACTAAATTTGCAATTTCTTGTAGGTCATTTGGGTTTCCTGTAATCCCAATTACCCCGATAATTTTATCGTTAAATTTAATTGGTAAATTGATACCAGGTTTACAATTATAAAATTCTTTTGAAAGTGTTTCATCTATTAAAACTGGCATACCAGTTTTCGCTACTTGAATAGCGCCCTCATGAATAGAATCAATCCGCTCTTTATCTCCTGAAGCTAATATCACACCATCTACACTAATGACATTTATATTGTGATGAAGTCTCAGCATTGTTTGATGGACAATTTCCTCTGCTAATTTAATCGACAACAATTTTATACACCCCGTATAAAAACAAATCTGTACTAATACAGTTAATTTATACACCCATTATAATGCTTTTATGTAATGACTGTCACTATAATAATTGTAACCGCTTTAATAGAAAGGGTGAAGAGGATGAAAGTAGTAATTAGTCCAGACTCTTTTAAAGGGACATTAACAGCACTCGAAGCAGCTCAAGCCATCGAACAGGGTGTTAAGCGTGCAAATTCAGAAGTAGAGACGCTATTGCTACCTGTTGCAGATGGCGGAGAGGGAACGATGGATGCACTTGTTTTAGCAACAAATGGTTACTACGTTAAAACAAACGTACTTGATCCTCTTGGACGTGAAATAGAAGCTTCCTTTGGTGTACTTGGCAATCAGTCAACTTGTGTCATTGAAATGGCTTCAGCTTCAGGTATCATACTGTTGCATAACAATGAAAGAAATCCGAAAATTGCATCAAGTTATGGAACTGGTCAGTTAATTAAATCTGCACTAGATCAAGGTTTTAGAGATTTTATTATTTGTATTGGTGGTAGTGCAACAAATGATGCTGGTGTTGGAATGTTAAGAGCTTTGGGACTGCGTTTATTAGATGAAAATGGACATGATGTACAAAAATCAATTGATGGTTTATATGAAGTGAAAAGCTTAGATTTTTTGAATTGGGACACAAGATTGAATGATTCAAAGGTTGCCATAGCTTGTGATGTAGATAATCCATTAGTTGGTGAAAAAGGAGCAACGGCTATCTTCGGTCCTCAAAAAGGTGTAAAGGCTGATGAGATTGAGTATTTTGATCATGCATTAATACATTGGGCGAATGTTGTAGAAAGAGATTTAGGAATCCGCTTACATGATTATCAAGGCGCGGGAGCCGCTGGTGGGATGGGAGGAGCATTAATTGCGTTTCTTAACGGGCAATTTCATCAAGGGATTCAATTAGTGTTAGGTGTTATGAATTATCGTGAGAAAGTACAAGATGCACAATTCATTATGACTGGTGAAGGAAAATCGGATCGACAAACATTGCATGGAAAAGCTCCAATGGGCGTTTTACATTGTGCAAAAGAATTTCATATTCCAACCATTTTACTTTCGGGCAGTATTGATGAACTAGATAAAGAAATGTTAGCACAACACTTTCATGAAGTTGTATCAGTAGTGAATGAATCTGTTTCACCTGAAATGGCGATGAGAGAAGCTTCTAACTATTTGTCTCAGAGGGCATATGAAACGTTTTATCATTTAATAGATTAAGGGGGAGAAAGGGAATGTTATATTTCATCATATTAATAGGGGTATTGTTTGTCGTATTTGCGACTGCAAAATTAAAATTACATCCGTTTTTAGCATTAATTTTAAGTTCATTCTTTGTTGGTATTGCGAGCGGAATGCCATTATTAGATGTTGTAACGAATATTAATAGTGGTTTTGGAAGTTTAATGACGAGCATTGGGATTGTCATTGTAGCAGGGACAATGATTGGCGTAATACTAGAGCGTTCTGGGGCGGCCCTTCGAATGGCAGAGGTTGTGCTTCGAATTGTTGGGCCAAAACGTCCGCAATTAGCAATGTCTATCATTGGTTATATCGTCTCAATACCAGTATTTTGTGATTCAGCATTTATTATTTTATCTAGTTTACAAAAATCATTAGCAAAACGAGCAAAGGTAACAGTTGCTTCCATGGGGGTTGCGTTGGCAACAGGTTTATATGCTACACATGTTCTTGTTCCGCCAACACCAGGACCAATTGCAGCCGCAGGTAATATTGGGGCTACGGATTATTTAGGTACGGTTATACTGGTAGGTTTAATAGTTGCAATTCCGGCGACATTTGTAGGGTATTTATGGGCAGTGAAAGTGGCTTCTAAAATTCAAGTGCCTTTAGATCAAGAAGAGACCCTTGATTACGAAGAAGTGGTTAAAAATTTTGGTGAAATGCCATCAACATTTAAATCATTTTTACCGATTGTTCTTCCAATTATTTTGATCGGTATCGGTTCTATTGCTGCATTAGTTGGTGATCCGGAATCTACAATCAACATGATTTTACGCTTCTTAGGTAGTCCGATAGTTGCGTTGTTGTTAGGTGTATTTGCGGCATTTCCATTACTTCCAAAGTTAAATGAAGAAACTTTAACTGGTTGGATTGGGGATAGTTTAAAAGATGCAGCTCCTATTTTATTAATTACAGCAGCGGGTGGCTCTTTCGGTACAGTTATTAAGGAGACTGGTGTCGGCGATATGTTGCAACAAATGGATTTAGGTGCTTTAGCAACAGGTTCTCTGTTTTTATTAGTTCCATTTATTATTGCAGCAGCTCTTAAAACAGCACAAGGTTCATCGACAACAGCTTTAGTAATCACATCTACTTTAGTAGCACCAATGTTAGTAACTGCTGGAATTGAAGGGGCACTTCCATTGGCATTAGTTGTAATGGCTATTGGTGCTGGAGCCATGACTGTTTCTCACGTAAACGACAGCTTCTTCTGGGTAGTAACGCAGTATAGTGGAATGGAAGTAACTCAAGCCTATAAAGCGCAAACGATGGCCACGCTTTTACAGGGTGTAACTACGATTGTATTCACAATCATTTTATGGATGATATTTGTATAATAGTCAAGGCATACTTGCATTTATGCAAGTATGCTCAGACTGTAGACAAACTCAAAAATTTGAGATTGTCTACAGTCTTTTTTCT
>NZ_JPVQ01000109.1 GCF_000772965.1 Ureibacillus massiliensis 4400831 = CIP 108448 = CCUG 49529
ATATTAACATTCAAAAATTAACTACAGGAAGAAAGTCTTTTAAAGATACGATTCAATAAAAGAATCCGCTTTTTTAGCGGATTCCAGACTGTAGACAAACTCAAAAATTTGAGATTGTCTACAGTCTTTTTTCTATTTACAATACATATTAAGAAATCGTCGATTTCCGTTGCAGGCGCTACGCTTTCCACGGGCACGGCCTCAGCCTTCTCCCTCGCTACGCTCAGTCCGGGTGCTTCGGCTCGTGCTGTTCCCGTAGGAGTCTTCGCGCCTTCCACTCCAATCGACTTATATCGGCTAATACAGTAGTGTAACGCTTCTAATACTCTGAGGTGATAATAACCATGATGACGAAAAATCAAATTAACGAACGTGAACAGTTTGAAATGCTAACTATTGAACAGCTTGTACCACAGGACCATCTGGTCCGTAAACTAGATGCTGCAATTGATTTTAAATTTATCTATCCATTAGTTGAACATCTATACTCCGCCGTTGGAAGACCAAGTATCGATCCTGTTGTTCTGTTTAAAATGACATTTATTCAATATACATTCGGCATTCGTTCAATGCGCCAAACGATTAAAGAAATTGAAACGAACATGGCTTATCGCTGGTTCTTAGGATTCGGCTTTCATACAGAAATTCCACATTTTTCAACCTTCGGTAAGAACTATGAACGTCGCTTTCAAGATACCGATATCTTTGAACAGATTTTTTACCGTATTTTAAAAGAGATTATGGACTGTGGTTTATTATCAGAAGACCATATTTTTATTGATTCTACACATGTAAAGGCAAGTGCTAATAAACGGAAGTATGATAAGAAACTTGTACGAAAAGAAACACGTGCCTATGAAGCGAAGCTTCAAGAAGAACTGAATATCGATCGTGAGGAAAACGGAAAAAAGCCCTTCCCACCGGAGAAGTTTGAAAATGACGAAATGAAGGAAATCAAAGAAAGTACTACCGATCCCGAAAGTGGTTACTATGTAAAAGATGAACGTACGAAACAGTTTGCGTATTCTTTTCATGCAGCGACAGATGAAAGAGGATTTGTATTAGGCGCTATTGTCACTCCGGGGAATGTACACGACAGTCATATGCTCCAGCCATTAGTAGAGAAGATTATTGAACATGTCGGAAAGCCTGTAGCTGTGGCAGCCGATGCTGCTTATAAAACACCTGCGATTGCGAACTTTTTATTAGAGAATCAAATGTTACCTGTATTGCCGTACACCCGCCCAAAAACAAAAGAAGGTTTCTTCCGCAAGCATGAATATGTTTATGATGAATATCTTAACGCCTATATTTGCCCGAATAATCAGCTACTAAAGTACACTACGACAACTAAAGAAGGTTATCGCCAATACAAATCCAATCCAACGGTTTGTAAAAATTGTCCTTTCTTATCACAATGTACAGAAAATAAGAATCATATAAAGCTGATTCAACGGCACATTTGGGAAGGCTACTTAGAGGAAGCGGAACATCTACGTCATCATTTTGAAGTAAAAGAGATATATGCAAAACGCAAAGAAACAA
>NZ_JPVQ01000051.1 GCF_000772965.1 Ureibacillus massiliensis 4400831 = CIP 108448 = CCUG 49529
ACATCAATTACAACAATTATTCGTAGGTTTGATTCTGTTTTAAATGATAGATTGGCTAATGGAGTTGAATTACCTAAGCATATCGCTATTGATGAATATAAGGGCGATACAGATGCAGGAACTTATCAGCTCATTATTGCGAATGCAGAAACACATGAACCGCTTGATATCTTACCCAACCGTCGTAAAAATACAATTAAAGATTACTTAAGAAAATTTGGTAGCTCGGTTAATGTCGTAGTGATGGATATGAACCCTCATTTTAAAGAAGCCGTTAAAAAGGCATTAAGTCGACCTGTAATCGTGGCCGATCGATTTCACTATAGTCGTTATATTTACTGGGCCTTAGACGAGGTTCGTAGAATCGTTCAGAAAGAATGGCATGCTTATGATCGCAAACAGTGTAAAAGGATGCGGCATGTATTGTATAAGAGAAAAGAGAAATTAAAGGAAAAGGATCGCTGGTACTTAAATCGTTATCTCGGAATGTCAGATGTTTTAAAACAAGCATACATACTTAAAGAAGCTTATTGTAAATGGTTAGACTGGGCCAAAAAAACGAATGACATAAAAGAAATAAAAGAAAAATTATTTGAATTCTACAAGCAGGTAGAAGAATCAAATATTCCTGCGTTTATTAAGGCAATTCAAACCTTTAAGAATTGGCAAGTAGAGATATTGAATAGCTTCAGTTACGGTTACTCTAACGGCTTTTTAGAAGGGATAAATAATAAATCGAAAGTTATTAAACGAAATGCCTACGGCTTTAAGAAATTTGAGCGTTATAAAGGTAAAATATTATTAAGCAATCAATATAAAGAAATCGGTATTCATTTAGGATGAAAAAAGGTGATGTGTTTTCACATCACCCCAACATTTGAAATTGAACCGTTTTTAATACACAATAATCTGAAACTAAATTGTAAAATTTATTATCTATTTTGAATGGTATAATCAGTCTGTTAAATAAAAGTACTAATAGTTTGACTTACTAGAACAAGTAGGGTGAAGTGTCGGGAGGATTTCTCATTTGAGTAAGAAACTGAAAGGTTTTGTCTTAATTGGAACTTTTACATTGTTGACTTCAACGATTTTCCTTAATCTACAAGCCTCAGCAAATAATTTGAATAGTTTAAAAGAAGAACAAAATGAAATAGAACAAAAAAAGGTAGAGTTAAACAAAGAATTAAAAGAGAAAAAAATTGAAATTCAGACAAACCAAGCAGAACAAGATAGCTTATTAAACCAAATAACAAACTTTAATAAGGAAATCATAGCTACGGAAGATCAAATTAGCGTATTTGAAACTAGTATTGAACAAACTACTCAAGAAATTAAAAATTTACAAGCGGACATAAAAGATTTAGAAGAAAAAATTAATAATCGAGATGAACTAATAGATGAACGGTTACGTGCAATTCAATCGAGTGGAACAATAAGTTTCCTAGATATTTTACTAGGTTCAAATAGCTGTCGATTTAATAGATAGATTTTCAGCAGCAAGTACATTAATGGAAGCAGACCGTACCCTTATAGATGAACAAAATGAAGATATTAGGTTAATTGAGATAAAAGAGTTTGACTTAGAAGAAACGCTAGTAGAACTTGAGAGTGATCGTACAGAATTGCTTGCATTAAAAACTAATTTAGAGAGCCAAAGATCAGACAAAACGGCCTTAATTGTTAAACTTGAAGCCGAACAAGAAAAGCTGAAGGATTCAGAACAGCAATTGGAAAATCAATACGAGGAAGTACATGAAATCAGTGAAGAGCTAGAAACGAAGATCATTGCAGAACAGAAACGTATGGCAGAACTAGCACGCGAACAGGAACGTAAACGAAATGCAAATAATAACTCAGCTTCACCCGATGTTCCTGTAACATCAAGTGGGGTATGGACAACTCCTACATATGGTACATTTACTTCAGGTTATGGTTGGAGGAGTTTTGGAGGTGGTGAGTTTCACTATGGTGTTGACGTAGCAAATTCTACAGGAACACCAATTGTTGCTGCTTCAGATGCAGTTGTTTCTTATGCTGCACCTCTCAGTACATATGGTAATGCGGTTATCCTAACACATTCGATTAATGGAAAAATATACACAACTGTTTATGCTCACATGAATTCGATCAGTGTGCAAGCAGGACAATCTGTATCTAAAGGACAGGAAATAGGGAAAATGGGGGCAACAGGTCGTGTTACAGGACCACATCTACATTTTGAATTGCATAATGGTACTTGGGCCGGTCAAAAGGTAGGACATATGAATCCGTTACAGTTTGTTCCGTTTTAATTTAATACTATAGATATAGTCATTACATCCTCAAATTAATTTGGGGATTTTTTTATTACTGTTTAGAGTTCCAAACATAATTATGTTCATATATAGGCTTGTTAAGAATATTTTATAATTCCAATTCAACATGTAGTTAAAAGGACTATTATTGAACAAACTGTATTGTATATTACAATGAAAAAATTAATTACTAACACCTAAAATTAACAGTTGAACCTTGAACTGGAGGTAAAATAAGTGGGACATAACCATACACATGGTGGAAATAAAAAAACACTTACAATAGCTTTTATTATTATAACTGGGTACATGTTTGTTGAAGCGATAGGTGGGATTTTAACTAACAGTTTAGCTCTTTTATCTGATGCAGGCCATATGCTTAGTGATTCAATATCATTAGCAATAGCGCTAGTAGCTTTTAGACTAGGAGAAAAAGCATCAAATAATAAAAAAACTTATGGGTATAAACGATTTGAGGTACTTGCGGCAGTAATAAATGGAATTACATTAATTTTAATCGCCCTTTACATATTCTACGAGGCAATACAACGCTTTATTGCTCCACCTGAAGTAGCATCAACTGGAATGTTAATGATATCCATTGTTGGATTATTAATAAACATCTTAGTAGCGTGGATAATGTTACGTGGAGGGGATACAAAAGAAAACTTAAATTTAAGAGCTGCATTCCTTCATGTAATGAGTGATATGCTTGGATCTGTTGCTGCAATTATTGCTGCAATACTAATTATGTTATTTAATTGGGGATGGGCAGATCCTATTGCAAGTGTAATTGTTGCAGTACTTGTTTTTGTCAGTGGGATACGAGTTACAAATTCAGCAATCCATATTTTAATGGAAGGTACTCCAACAAATATAGATTTAAATGTAATTATTAAAATATTCGAAAAAGTTGAGGGTGTAAAAAATATTCATGACTTACATGTATGGACGATAACTAGTGGGCAACACGCATTATCATGTCATGCAGTAGTAGATGGAGGTTTAACAATTAATGATTCTCAAAAAATCTTACGTTTAATAGAACATGAATTAGAACATCAGGGCATAGGGCATGTAACGATTCAATTGGAAAGTAATAAAAATAGTCATGAAAATTCAATTCTATGTAAAGTTGAAAATGGTAATCATGACCATAATCACGAACATTGATACCAATAATAAATTTTTTATTGGTATAGTTCGAACTAAAGAAAAAAATCAAAGAAAAAGAAACTGTATATAATTCATTGTAATAATTGTCTACAGTTTCTTTTACCAATATAATTTGAACCTATTATTATTCCTCTGTTTTGTTTGGGGCACTTTGGTGTTGTTTTTCACGTAAAATACGTTCCTCAATTTCTTTTGCTTTTAACTCTTGTTTCTTAGAAATACGACGAAATAAATTGAAAACAATAAAGCATAAAACTAATAACACTAATAATTCAATTAAAACAGGTAAATATTCCGTTTTATCTTCGGGGAAATACAAAAAATCCATTTATATATCCTTCTTTCAATAAGTTATTTATAAAAGTTTACTATTTAATTTTAGCATTTTTTTTATGTTGAATAGGGCATGGCCTTTAAAGTTTGGATTTTTGTCAATAGAGAAGCTGAATTTTTAATACTCTTTATAGACCCAATATTAAACTTTATTCAAATATACATTTGACTATTTGACTGTTAAGATGTAAAATTTAAGCAATAACAATCAAATGTTTATTTGAATATTATGAGGTGAATTATTGTGACTAAAGAAAAAGATGTATGTGAAATCACATGTATAAATGAAGAAAAAGTAACGACAATTTCAGAAAAATTGTCGAAGGAGAATCCTTTTGAAGTAGCTAAAATTTTTAAAGCTCTTTCTGATGATACAAGAATCAAAATTGCCTATGCATTATCAGTAGAGGATGAGTTATGTGTATGTGATGTAGCAAATATTGTAGGTGCAACAAACGCAACAGCATCTCATCATTTAAGATTGCTAAATAACTTAGGAATAGCTAAATATCGTAAAGAAGGAAAATTAGTCTACTATTCGTTAGATGACGATCATGTTAAACAACTAATTGGAGTCGCTTTTGCACATCAAAAGGAGGTTGCCGAAGTTGAGTGAGGCTACTAAAGAATTAGAAGATAAAAAAGTATTCAGGGTTGATGGCTTCTCATGTGCCAATTGTGCAGGGAAGTTTGAAAGAAATGTAAAAGAACTGCCTGGGGTACAAGATGCAAAAGTAAACTTTGGAGCATCAAAAATCAGTGTATATGGTGAGGCATCAGTTGAAGAATTAGAAAAGGCGGGAGCTTTTGAAAATTTAAAAGTGACACCTGAAAAACCGAAAAGGCAATCTCCTCCGCTACTAGTTGAACCGATATTTGTTGAAGAAGCAAAAAGTGTCTATCGTGTAGAAGGCTTCTCATGTGCCAATTGTGCAGGGAAGTTTGAAAGAAACGTGAAAGAACTACCTGGAGTAGAAGATGCAAAAGTAAACTTTGGGGCTTCCAAAATTAGTGTTGTAGGAGAAGCAACTATCGAGGAATTAGAAAAAGCAGGTGCTTTTGAGAATCTTAAAGTAATTCCTGATAAGCCTGTCCGTCAAGTGGATGATGTAAAAAGAACTGCCGATGAGGTTAAAAAAGAGGAAAAAATACCATTTTACAAAAAACACAGTGAGTTATTATATGCTGTATTATTCATTGTTTTCGGGTATCTTTCGCTAAATGTAAATGGAGAAGAAAACCTTATAACTTCGCTGTTATTTATCGCATCAATAGTAATTGGTGGATACTCACTATTTATAGTAGGTTTCCAAAACTTACGTCGATTAGATTTTGATATGAAGACACTTATGACTGTTGCAGTGATTGGTGCTGCCATCATTGGAGAATGGGCAGAAGCCTCAATCGTTGTGATTCTATTTGCAATTAGTGAAGCACTTGAACGATTTTCAATGGATAGAGCGAGACAATCTATTCGCTCATTAATGGATATTGCACCAAAAGAAGCACTTGTTAAACGTAATGGTCAGGAAATGACGATCCATGTAGATGATATCGCAGTAGGTGATATTATGATTGTTAAACCTGGTCAAAAGATTGCTATGGATGGTGTTGTTATTAAAGGTAACTCATCTGTAAACCAAGCAGCAATTACTGGTGAATCGGTTCCTGTTGGGAAGACAGTTGACGATGAAGTATTTGCAGGTACTCTAAATGAAGAAGGTTTGCTTGAGGTAAAAATCACAAAATTAGTAGAAGATACAACGATTTCAAAAATTATCGAACTTGTAGAGGAAGCACAAGCTGAACGTGCACCATCCCAAGCATTTGTTGATAAATTCGCGAAGTATTATACACCAGCTATTATGATTATTGCAGCATTAGTTGCAGTTGTACCACCCTTATTCTTTGATGATAGCTGGTCCACTTGGGTTTACCAAGGATTATCAGTTTTAGTTGTTGGTTGTCCTTGCGCACTTGTAATTTCTACTCCGATATCAATTGTTTCAGCAATTGGAAATGCTGCCCAAAAAGGTGTTCTTATTAAAGGTGGAGTGTATCTAGAGGAAATAGGTGCCTTAAAGGCAATTGCATTTGATAAAACAGGTACACTAACAAAAGGCGTACCAGTAGTAACAGATTATAAAGTGTTAAGCAAAAACGTAAATGGAAATGACTTACTTGCAGTTATTACCGCTTTAGAAACCCGTTCGCAGCATCCTCTAGCTTCAGCGATTATAAAAAAAGCAGATGAGGAAAATATCTCATATTCTGATGTTTTCGTTGAGGATTTCTCTTCTATCACAGGTAAAGGAATTATGGGTATAGTTAATGGCACAACTTATTATATTGGTAGTCCAAAACTCTTTAAGGAGTTAACAGTATCAAATTTTGATACAAACCTAGAGAGAGTAGTAACTGAACTTCAAAATCAGGGTAAAACAGCGATGGTAATAGGCACAGAGAAGGAAGTTTTAGGTGTTATTGCGGTGGCTGATGAAGTCCGTGAATCAAGTAAAGAGATTATTCAAAAGTTACATCAACTTGGCATCAAAAAAACAATTATGCTTACAGGTGATAACAAAGGTACTGCAAATGCAATTGGAAGTCATGTAGGAGTATCAGAAATCCAAGCAGAATTAATGCCAGATGATAAATTAAATTATATTAAACAATTAAGAAGTGAGTTTGGTAATGTTGCAATGGTAGGTGACGGTGTAAATGATGCTCCTGCATTAGCCGCTTCTACAGTTGGTATCGCAATGGGTGGGGCAGGTACTGATACAGCTTTAGAAACTGCTGATGTTGCATTAATGGCGGATGATTTAAGAAAACTCCCATTCACTGTTAAGTTAAGTCGTAAAGCATTAAATATTATTAAGGCTAACATTACTTTTGCAATAGGTATTAAGGTGCTTGCACTGCTACTAGTGGTTCCTGGTTGGCTAACTCTTTGGATTGCGATTCTATCAGACATGGGAGCGACACTACTAGTTTCACTAAATAGCATGCGACTAATGAGAGTTAAAGAGTAAATGAAATGGCTTTCCAAATTGGAAAGCCATTTGTAAAAATGAAGGGTGTGATATGAGTGATTGACACGATAGTAATAGGAGCAGGTCAAGCTGGTCTATCTGTAGGGTATTATTTAAAACAACTAAAGCAAGAATTTTTAATCTTAGATAAAGGAAAAGAAGTAGGCGAAAGTTGGATTAACCGTTATGACTCCTTAGTTTTATTCACCCCAAGAATGTATGATGCTTTACCAGGACTACCACTTGAAGGAGATGCACACGGTTTTCCGAATAAGAATGAAATAGTTAGTTATTTAAAGCAATATGCAAATGAATTTAACTTACCCATTCAGTTACAAACTGAAGTAATCAAGGTACAACACCAGGATGGCATATTTTACATAGAAACACTTCAAGGTATACTTCAATCAAAAAATCTTATCATAGCAACTGGAGCATTCCAAACCCCAAGAATACCCGCATTTTCACAGAAATTATCCAGTGACATTAACCAGCTTCATTCTTCACAATATAAAAACCCGGTTCAGTTAAAAGAAGGTAACGTTCTTGTAGTCGGTGGAGGAAATAGTGGAGCTCAAATTGCAGTAGAATTATCAAAAGAAAAGGAAACATATTTAGCGATTAGCAAAAAGTTATCCTACTTGCCTTTAGTGTTTTTCGATAAAAGCATGTATTGGTGGTTAGATCAATTCGGAATATTAAAGGCGAGTACGAATTCCTTTTTAGGAAAAGTAATTCAAAAAAAAGGAGATCCTATTTTTGGTTTCGAATTGAAAGATGCGATTAAGAGAAAAGAAGTTTTCCTAAAACCCAGAGTGATGAAAGGTATATATAACGAAATAACCTTTAAAGATTCAACTACTCTAAAGGTCGATAACATTATATGGGCTACAGGTTTTGATTTAAAATACCCTTGGCTAGAGTTAAGAAAAGTGTTTAATGAAGAAGGGGAAATAGTTCATCAACGAGGTATTACAAATGTGAAAGGACTATATTTCATTGGTTTACCATGGCAATATCGACGCGGTTCTGCGATTTTGCAAGGGGTGGGATTTGATGCTAAGTATATTGTTGAACATCTAAAAACTATTTCTTAAAAAAGAAAAGTAATTTAGAAGTAAACAAGGCTATGATCATTATCGGCGGTTTACTTATAACATACATTACAATGTATTACATTTTCTTTTAGTAGATACATCATTCCAGGAGAACACCTAATGCCAATTAGGTGTTTTTTTACTTTAGCTTCTCCTATTAAACTACGGAGAATTTTTCTTATTCGATAATGAACTCACATAAAAGAATATTTTTTTAAGTCTTTAATTTAAGAAGAAAAAAGTTGTACATGCAGTATACAACTTTTTTGTAACTTAACAGCAGTGTCCAACTACATTAAAGTAGGCACCAACAATAATTGGAATTTCTCTTTTCATCATAATTCTCTCCTTAAAATTAAATTATCGTTTGAAACACGCGAGCATAAAGAGATTTATGCTGTAGTTATGACGTTGTCTTCGAACGATAGTTGTGTGTGTTTCTTAAAAATACGGAATGTGGAGGAGTAAATGAATGTAAACCACTGCCAATCCTAAGTTCAATCAACAACATATTCATTCTTTTTCTTCAAATGGGACTGCAGTATTGGAAAACTAGATAGTGGTTATAAATAAATCTTCTCATTTAAGGAAATCAACTAATATCGGGCTTTTGAAACTCAGATTTATATTTAAAAAGTATGATGTCTTGAACTAGTTTAAGAATATATTCTTTATCTTCAGTAGTGATTAGGTCTAACATTGCGATAATATATTTATCGTCAATTGTCCGTTCAGATTCAGATCTATAAAAGCTAATAATAAATCTTCTTAAGGCAAATTGAATGTCCTCTAGTGGGATATTAAATTCAGCAGTAAGAGTATCTTTTTCCTCCCATATCGTATCCATTACTATATTATATAATTTATCAAAATGAATAGGGAATTTCCCTATCCCTTGTTCCTCCCCAGTTTTTCTTCCTCTAATAATCCAGTCAATAGAGATATTAAATTTATCACTAATTGAAATTAAAGTTTCAATAGATGGTTTAGATTTCCCTTTTTCTAGATCACTTAATGCTGCTTGTGAAATACCAATAGCTTTAGCAAAAGTAGTCTGATTTAAATTAAGTAACTTTCTTAAATTTTTAATACGCTCATTTATATTTTCCATGATTACATTCTCCATATTGAAAAAATTTCTAATAATTGGTTATAATTATAAGTATAGTTATAATAGTAAAAGTATAGTTATAAGCAATTTGATAATTTATGTTATAACATAATTATACTTTTTAATGAAATGAAGTGCGAGTTAATGTGTAATTACAATTATTCTGAGTACAAGTATTTAGGGAGGTCCAATGTCAAAAAAATATTTTCAAAATGAGCAATGGGAAGAAAATGAAATGGAGTTTTTTCCGAAAAGGAAAGTTAGTAATAAATTAAGTTGGAAAATACATCATATTGCTGGTTCTTTTTACAGCAACAAAATGAAGAGGATAATTGAGTATGAATCGATGGGAGAATGTCTATTTTACTTTTTCTTAGAATTGGCGACAGAAGTAGAGCGGTATTATGTACAGCCATTAGAAATAGAAGTGCCTTTTCTTACAAAAGAAGGGGATAGAAAAAGCTGGATTCACGTTCCCGATGTCTTAGTATTTGTTAATGGGTTTAAATCAACGCTATTTCAAATTAAAGAGTCACCGCAGGAAAGTAAAAAACATGTCCTTATAAATAAAATATGTAAAAAATATTCAGCTCAAAGACAGTGGGAATACAAGGTTATTTATCCTAAGAAACTACCGCAGAACATTTTATATAATATTAAATTTTTACAAGGAGCCATTCGTAAACGTAAGAGGTTTGACGAGTGGATACCTGAAATAATTTATCGAGTAGAACACATGAAGGGTGTAACAATAGACGAACTTGCTTCTAGTTTCTCTCCTAAAGTGAACCCCCTCCTAATATTGCCTGCTATCTATCATCTTATTGCAACAGGGATTTTACAAATAAATATTACAAAAGAAATTGACCAGTATAGTGAAGTTAGACTAAAAAAGCTAAACGAAGAGCTACTACCATATCTAAATTTGGATGGTGATTTATTTGAATACAAGTGAACTGAAAATAAATGGTGAAGTAATTTATTTTGGTATGACATATATAATTTTAGCAATTGACCCACCTATTATTATATTAAAAAGAAAGGATACAAGTGGAGATGCAATATCGATTAATTACTTTGAATTAATAACAAATCCATCTTTTCATACTGGAAAATCAATAAAAAGAAATATCGAAAGTGATAATAGAGTTTACTTTTCAGTTTTAGATTCTTTAAATGAAAAGAAAAGAGAGGAAGTATCTAAACGGTTAAATATTATTAGACCTTTGATATTACTAGAAAAGTTAAAACAAAATCATTTCCCTTCTTTTGTAGCATTTCTTGAGAACTATAAAGATTTATTAAACGAAAATGAAAATCCAGAAAAATTAAAACAAGAGTTAATAATAGAGAGATTGGCAATAAAAAATTCACTTTCCGAGAGGACAATAAAAAGGTATTTATCGAATTATCGCAAAGTTGCTGATGAGAATTCTACACTTGGTGAAGAAGGGTTGGTATCTAATGCGGGAACAGGGTATAAATACCGGAATGACAATAAAACTTTAATAATTAATCACCCTAAACATCCAGAGATGATACTAGATCAAATTCAAGTTCGCTTGAATGATGTATATATACCAATAATTAAAGAAGTAATTGAAAATGAATACCTAACACTTCAAAGTAAAAGTAAAGCGAATATTATAGATTTGATAAATATCAAATGTTCAATTAATGGTATTCCACCAATTAAACCAGAGACTATGTATAAGATATTTGAACGGATTTCGACTAAAGTAGTTGAAAGAATGCGATTTGGTACTAAGTCTATAAATAAATATGAAGAAGTAAATCGTGGATTTGCTAATAAAGAAGCTCTTTATCCGTTACATTTAGTAGAAATAGATCATACCCGAATGGATATAGAGGTTATTGATGAAAAAAATGGTGTTGTTAAAGGGAGACCATGGATTACATTAGGAGTTGATGTATATTCAAGAGTGGTTTGGTGTATGTATATTTCATTTGAACCCCCTTCTGCAAATAGGGTAAGAAAAGCAATTCAACAGGGTGTTCTTTTTAAAAATACAAAAGAACAATATGGAACTTTTAATAATTGGGAAATCTTTGGTATACCGTACAGTATACAATTTGATAATGGTACTGAATTTGATAATCTTGCAATTAGACGCTTAGTTGATGAGACGCTAAAGTCAAATATTAGGTTTCGGCCAATAGCAACTCCTCGATATGGGGGGACTATTGAAAGATTGATTGGCACAATTAATACACAGGTTTTACACAATCTACATGGTACAACTAAAAGTAATATTTTTCAAAAAGGTGAGTATGATTCATCAGAAAATGCATTATTAAGCCTTGAGAATGTTAAAGAAATTTTAACTAAGTATATAACGGATATCTATCATTTTCAGAAACATGAAGGACTACCGATAGATTGTAATTCGCCAATAGCACGTTTTCATGAAGGGCTAAAGAAGAGTGGTTTACCTGATTTTATAGAACCCGAGGATGAAGATTTGTTTAAAGTCTCACTATTACCATCATTATCTAAGCCCTATACAAGAGATGGTGTAAGAATTGATAATCGTATTTATAGATCTAACTCATTATCTCACTTAATAGATAAAAGAGAGGTTAAGTATATTGTGAAATATGATATTGATGATATTTCATACATATATATTAAATCTCCAAAGGAAGTTGATTATGTAAGAGTTAATATTGTTTCTCCACCTTATGAATCTGTACAAGGAATGAATGCTTATACTTATAAATTGTTACTAAAACATTTAAAAGACAAGGGAGAACTAAGAAGGAATAAAATTGCTACAGATGAACAAATCCTTCAAGCAAAAGCAGCTCTTCAAAAAAATATTGAAAAAATGTATAAAACAAATAGAAGAACAAGACAACAAATGGAACGAATGGAATGGGAAGTTGAGGTAACTAATATAAATCAAAAAGAGATAGTTAATAAGAAAAATAATCCCACTTATGAACAGCTTATGGCTAATGCGATAAAAATATTTGATGAGAACGCGGATAAAAATTAGGGAAGTGAAAAAGTGTAATGGTAAATAATTCGTTGAACAATCCTTTTTTGGAGTTTGCTGATAGAGTCCTAAATTTAAATGTAGATCTTCCCTATGCTGAGTCAATTTATAGAGTTATGGATTCTCATATGAAAAGGATAGGGAAAACTAGACATCTTTTTATTACAGGACCATCAAATGTGGGTAAAACTATAATGGCAGAGAATTATATTCAAAGATATCCAGGATATACCATTACCGAGGGAGACGGGACAGAAGTTGATATTAAACCAGTAATTTATATGGAAACCCCTCACCCATTTACCTTATTAGAATTTTATCATGAATTAATATATGCATTAGGCTCTCCTCGTTTAGGAGGAGTACCAAAGATTAATGATCTGAAGGTACGTGCTTATCACTTGATTGATAGACAAAGAGTGAAAATGGTGATAATAGATGAAATAAACAATATACAAACATCCGGTGTTAATAAAAATACAGCTATGGATGCTATAAAACACATGGCTAACAAAACGAATGTTACATTAGTTTTAATGGGCACACCCGAGGCAGCAGAATTAAGAACTTTAGATGAACAATATAAGTCAAGATATCGCCCACGCTCCATTGATCGTTTTACAGAGTGTAATGAAGAGTTTTGTATATTTTTAAATAGAATAGAAGAGCAATTGAAATTTCCCCAAAAAATTGGATTAGGAGATTTGAAAACAGGACTGCCCCAAATACTTCATTATCAAAGTAAAGGAAAAGTAGGTTATTTAGTTCCTATTATTCAGGAAGCATATGATTTGTTGGGGGTTTTTCAAGAGTCCTTCAATGACTTTAATAAAGCTATATTATCGCCATATATACTGGATGAAGCCTATAAAATTATACAGGGTGATTTTATTGATGATAACATAGGTGAGATGTAAAAAAGAAGTATATACCTCAATCAAAAGGGAATAATTGTATTAAAAACTTTTGGAGAGGTTACTTTTGGAAACACAATTCTTAACAATAAGAGTTAGACCTTATAAGGATGAATTATTATCTAGTTTTTTAAAAAGGTTAGCTTATGCTAATGGTTTCGATGTTTTAAAATTCTGTTCCAGTTTTAGTATAAGCAATTCACATTATCTACAAAAAAGTGATTTAGATTTAGTTGATTTTTATCCATTAAATGTTCTTGATATTAGAAAAGTTGCAGAGCTAAATAATTTAGATAAAATGGATTTACTTAATAAAACATTTTTTAAAGTGATAAAGAAATTTACTACAGAAAATTTTTCTAGAGTGAGAAATTTCACAGATCTAATTAGAAAAAAGTTAAATTATTGCCCGGATTGTTTAAAAGAAAATAATTACTATAGGGTTTTATGGAAAGTTGAAGACGTTAATGGATGTTTAAAACATAATAGGCTTCTTTTAGATAAGTGTCAAAATTGCTATAAAGATATATTTTATAAGGAAGTAGATTATATTGGTCTATGCCCTCATTGTAATTTTGCCTTAAAAAATAGCAAAATTATACTTGATAAGAATGTAGAGGTAGAAATAAATACTCATGTAATAAAATCTTGGGAGTTTTTATTGGGAGAAAATGCTCTATCTATTGATATTGATCAGATTCCACTTAGGTTACTGTATTTATTGAATGAATTTAAAATAGAGTTAGATAGAAATCTAGTTACTAAAAATTTGAACAAATATACTTCATTGCCCACCTTGCTTCAGCATGTAAGAGGTACAAATGGACGACGGAAAAATTTGCACATGAGTATTGTATTGAATATTTTACAAGAACGAAATTTTAGTTTGGAGCAATTATGTAACTTGGAAATTCCAGA
Source organism: Ureibacillus massiliensis 4400831 = CIP 108448 = CCUG 49529 (assembly GCF_000772965.1). GTDB lineage: Bacteria > Bacillota > Bacilli > Bacillales_A > Planococcaceae > Ureibacillus > Ureibacillus massiliensis. The sequence continues at coordinate 13,902 of NZ_JPVQ01000051.1, forward strand.
TATATTTATAACAGGACTTCTACCTAAAAGGAAAATTGAAAATGTTTCATGTATGGCTCCCTGGTGTTCTTCATTTGGAAAAGTGGGCTCTTTGGTTAAAACTGGAACCAGTAAGAAAAAGAAAAATGATGGTACAGAATTAAAATATTATCTTCTTTGTACTAAATGTGGTTGTGAATATGCCTTTAATTATGATGATCAACTTGTAGAACGAACATATTTTATACATGCATATAATGAGTTGATTACTATTAATACATCAAACAGCAGTTTGAAACAGCTCGCTTCTAGTTTAAAAATTTCAATTGATAAAACAAAAAGGTGTTTATGTTATTTCATAAGTAGGAATGTCCTTAATAATTGTGCCTTCTCTAAAGATTTTATAATAGATTCAAATAAATTTAAAAAAATTCTTAATGGGATTAGAAAGGATGTTGGATTAAAGAAAATTAGAAAGTGGAATATATGGGAAAGTTACAATGAGTTTTTAATTTATAGATATCATATTGATGTAATAAATGAACTGCATATTAAAGGAAATTACTCCAATAGAATAGATAACATTCCCAACGATAACTCACAATTTTTATTAGTGAAAAATACTGTAGATAATATGTTTGAAAAGAATGAGGAAATCACAATTAAGAATGTATGTACTAAACTAAAAGTCTCCCCTGAAACAATCCGTAATTGGGGAGGGAATAAGTATATATCAAAAGTGAAAAGGCAGCAGAGAGAGTTAAGGTTGAATCGTTTGAGAGAGGAAATAAAAAATAAGGTAGAACTTTATATTATTGAAACACATTCCGAAAATATTTCCTCTAAAGGATTATACGAGTACTTAAAAATTGGAAGAACCGTTTTGTGGAGAATTGATAAGGAATTAACTCGGTTTATAGCAGATAAATTAGGCACTCAGAAAGAACCAATAATTTCTCAATATAAAGATTAAATTTGGAAGGTAGGGTTTCATGGAGGTTAGAAGAGGATTCACTATTAGGGCTAAATTGATAGAGGGGGAGTCTTTATCTAGCTATCTTATTAGAACCGCAAATCAAAATGCCATTACCAGAATTTCAGAAATATGGCAATTTGTAAGAAAACAAGCTACGTATAAAGTTGATAGGAATTCATTTTATAAGTTTGACTTATTTCCAAGTGATATTGTTCAACTAAACGAACTATCAATTTTATTAAATATTCGAGCTAACAAATTAGGACTTCATTCTTTCGAGCCATTTGTTAGCTTGTTTTATCCTGGAGCAGCCGGAAAAATGATCTTTGGCAAAGAGGTTGAAATCAAGAATCGGCGATTTTGCAGAAGTTGTTTAAATGAAAATGGAGCATTTCAACTTTTATGGCAAGTTAAAGAGATTCATATGTGTCATAAACATTTTACGAGGATAGAATCAAAATGTCATAAATGTGGATGTGATCAACCATACTTAAAAAAAGATATTACAGAACATCTAAAATGTAATGATTGTGGAGAATTGTTGTTTGAGGTTATAGAAGAGCCTATAGTAGATATTGATGTAAAAACACAACAATTGCGTATTCATAGAGATTGGAATAGTTTACTTACAATTGTAAATTACATAAATGGTAATTATCTAAATAACCCTCAACTAATACATAGAAATATAGCATTGTTATTATTGTTTTTAACTACTCCAGAAAACACACGGTTAAGTTCTAAGAAGCATCCTTTTTTTACTCCTTCACAAGCTTTTAAAGTGTTAAAAGTTGTAAGAAATAAATCTAATGAAATATTAAGTTTAGGGTTTATATTGAATACTTTAAGAGAAATAAATATTGAAGTTAGTGACTTATTATATCTTAAAGTTCCAATGTCTTTTATGAAGAAAGTATTTATAAAAAAAACAAAGGCAAAAAAAATAATTATTGAATGCAAATCTTCGTGGTGTAGTTTTTTTGGTACAGTAAATAAAATGGTGGATATGAAAAATTCCTCAAAGGGAAAATTCGTACCGAAAACGTATTTATATAGTGCGGTGTGTGTTTGTAAAAATTGCTGGATACAGTTTGGTTTGAATAAAGAATTATCTAAATGGGAAATTATAAATATTTCGAAGAATTTATTAAGTGAAATTAATGACTATATTGAAATTGGTTTTTCTGAAAAACAAATAATTCAGCAACTTAGAATATATCCAAATAAAGTATATTATTATATGGGATATATTTATCGTTATAATCCATTTTGTAATAAAAATTTAATTCTAGAAGATAGAATTACAGAAGTAAATAGTAGTATATTAATAGACAATTTTTCTTTATTGAAGCCTTTTTGGAGAAAGAGTTATTTACTGGCTATACAAGCTTCAATACTTTTTGGGTGGGATGTATTATCAACCTTTTATTATTACTGGCATCCTGAGGTTCAACAATATATTTATTTAGAAGAAAATTCACGATTAACGAATAGAAAAAAACGAGAAGAATTAAAAAATAATATGAATGAAGTAATCAAGAAATTAGTGAATAGTAATATTGAAATTTCAATAAATGAAATTGCTGCCAGTTTAGATATAACAGAAAAAACTTTACGATATCATAGTCTACATAAAAATATAAATAAAGTAAAAATGGAGAATAAATTAAATAAGAAAGCTGAAGAGGAAGCTCTTATTTTTGAAAAAATAGATAACTTTATAAAAAGTAAAAAAAATTCTGAAGAGCAAATTTTTGTTCATGAAGTATATAAATTTATAGGAATATCCGAAAAGATTATAATAAAGAATTATCCGGAAATAGCAAAGTTTATTTCTGATTTAGCAAAAAAAAGTAAATCTGAACAAATGTTAATAAGAAGAAAAAATTTAGAAAAGGCTATAGTTCATGTATATAGACAATATGGTAGAGTTGATTATCCCCTTTTAAGTGAGTACTTGGGAGTCACTGAAAAGACATTAACAAGTTCTCAAGGGGTGTATAAAGGAATCGCTTCATTGATAAAAAGTATAATAGCTGACTTGAGGTAAGTTGAAAGTGTCAATATATCGTAATTTTTGGCAGACTGGATGCCCGTTGATGATCGGTATATAAAGAGCTAAAAATCATTTTACTCCCCAATTGACTTTAACAAATAATTAAAGCAAAGAACTGAAACAGTTTATGACAATATGAATTATAGAATTGCGGAATTATGACAGTTGTTATTATAAAAAGTGACATAATTTACTTATAAATTGACCTTAAAATACATAAAATTTATGACAGCATTAATTATAACTCACAATTTCGTTGTGTCCAACTACATTAAAGTTGGTAACCAATTGTGAGTTGTGAGTTATAACTAATACTGTCACAATTTATAATTATATTTGTCAAAAGTATAAAAGATATAGTGTTATCAAAAGTAAACCTTGGTACAGAGAATTCGTTGCTGTATCAAGGTTTCTGTTTTTTCTCGAATAGTTGTTCAATTATAGGGTACATTCATATACAGTAAAATTTTACACTGGATATTATATTTAATATTGTCATTTTTCAGTTGATAGTAATTGATATTGATTTAAAATAAAGTTCGATAATTTATAATAAAGTTTGATAAAAAGATTATTTTTAGGGTATCTCTTTATTCGACAATCGGGCATATTATTGAATAAATGATAAAAATCTTCCCCAAATACGCTTAATAGGAACCAGACCTATGTAATTAAACCCACCAGCACTTATGTGTTCATACACTCCACACATTGTGGTGCTGTGCGTGGCTTGAACTGGCTGACTTTACCTAATCTAAGCATGCTTTTTAACATACGCTTTAATAGGGTGTGTTTTGTTATATTTAATTTAATATTTGTTGAAACATAAAAAGCAGACGGTTTAGAAGTGCATTATCACACTTCTAAACCGTCTGCTTTTACTTTTATTAATAAATCAGGTGTTAGTTTATTGAAGAGTTGTTTTGGATTAAGTTGTTGTAAAATATGAGCTTTTTATTCAGCAACATCTACAGTTATATTATTTTGTTTGTCTTGTAAGATATTGAGGGGGTTATAAGCATATCGTAAGCCTCTTGATCAACTTTATCTTCTAATAATTTATTGTTATAGCAAAAAGAAGTTTTACCCAAGGCAAATAAACTGTAGCCTTG
>NZ_JPVQ01000053.1 GCF_000772965.1 Ureibacillus massiliensis 4400831 = CIP 108448 = CCUG 49529
ATCAAGAAAACAACCCTAAATAAGGCCTCTTCTCTCAAAATCCCACCGATAATCAAAGTGCCATTTCAATCTAAAATGAAAAAAATATAATAAGTCTATTCCTTATTTCAAGTATAATAGAGATAGAGAACTTGAACGGAGTGAGAGGATTGAAAAAGGAAAGGCCTTTAGTAGAGGCGTTGCAAAGATTTATTGAACAAAAACCATTATCATTGCATGTGCCTGGTCATAAAAATGGTCTACTCTCAACATTACCGAAGGAGATACAATATGCACTGCAATATGATGTAACTGAACTATCGGGCTTAGATGACTTTCATCATCCTGAAGAAGCAATTTTAAAAGCAGAACAGTTATTATCTGAGACATATCAATCTGATCGCAGTTATTTTTTAGTGAATGGTTCAACTGTAGGTAATCTTGCTATGATTTATGCAACATGTAAAAGGAATGATAAAATCATTGTTCAACGCAATGCTCACAAGTCCATCTTTCATGCATTAGAGCTTGTAGGAGCAACTCCTATTTATATCTCACCTGAATGGGATGAAGTAACGAAAACTGCAGGGGCAGTATCAAGTAGTACATTAAGAGAAGTACTTCAAATACATAAAAATATTAAGGCTGTTGTTTTAACATATCCAACATATTACGGTATTGCTTCCTCGGATCTAAAATATCAGATAGAATATTGTCATTCTTACAACATTCCTGTATTAGTAGACGAGGCACATGGGGCACACTTAATTGCAAATGAACAGTTTCCAGCTTCAGCATTAGAATTAGGTGCGGATATTGTTGTTCAATCTGCACATAAAACATTGCCGGCCATGACGATGGCTTCATTTTTACACGTGAAGTCGAATCTTGTTGATCGGGAAAAGGTAAATCAGTATTTACGCATATTACAATCTAGCAGCCCTTCTTATTTACTATTAGCCTCTCTAGATGATGCAAGACATTACATACAAACCTACTTAGCGAGTGACGGGAGTTATTTATTCGAAAAAAGAAAGATCTGGATTGAATCGTTAGAATCTATTCCTGCACTAGAGGTGTTGGAGGTAGACGATCCATTAAAACTTCTTTTAAGAGTAAATGGGTATACTGGTTATCAGCTAAAGGAAGCGTTAGAAAATCAACAGCTATACGTTGAATTAGCAGATGCTTATCAGGTGCTTTTGATATTACCTTTGTTAAAGTATGGGCAAACCTTTCCTTTTGCAGAAATGAGAATACGGATAAAGGAAGCCGTTAGTGCATTAAAAAAGGAAAAGAGCTTTTCTACTGAAGTCAATTTACGAACGATTCATTCGCCATTATTTGTACTACCAGAGTATTCTTTTGATAGAATAGAACAGTTAGAAAAAGAATGGATACCTTATATGCGTGCAATTGGACGAGTTTCCGCTTCCATGGTTACACCGTATCCACCAGGTATTCCATTGTTTGTCCCAGGAGAGAAGATTACCGTTTCGAAGTTAAGTCAGCTAGAGGAGTTACTTATGATTGGGGCTTCATTTCAAGGATATCATCGTTTAGACGAAAAGCTCATTTATGTCATAAAGTAACAGTCGGAGGAATATAAAATGAAAAGAAATCTATTTATTACATTTGAAGGTCCAGAAGGTGCTGGGAAATCGACGGTTTTACAACAAATCGTAAAGAGAATGCAAGAAGAAAAGATAGAAGTACTAGCAACTAGAGAGCCTGGTGGAATTGAAATAGCTGAAAAAATACGTGAAGTAATTCTTAATCCAGCACATACTGCAATGAATGAACGTGCAGAAGCTTTATTGTATGCTGCAGCTAGAAGCCAACATTTTTATGAAAAGGTGTTGCCAGCGTTACAAAAGGGAAAGCTAGTGTTATGTGATCGATTTATTGACTCTTCCCTTGCATATCAAGGTTATGCAAGAGGAATTGGAATTGATGAGGTACTAGCCATTAATGAATTTGCGATTGGCAAACGTTTACCCGATATAACGATTTTATTTGATATTGAACCAGAAGTAGGACTTGCTCGAATTCAAAAGCATAGTTCTCGAGAAGTTAATCGATTGGACGTTGAGAGTTTGGCTTTCCATAATAAAGTTAGAGAAGGGTATCAGGAGGTAATTAAGCGATATCCAGAGAGAATCAAAGTCGTTAATGCAGATCAATCACTTGAACAAGTGGTTGAGGAAGTTTGGAATATCCTAACAAAAGTACTAAATGAAATGAAATGATGTATACCATGTAGGTGTGCTATAATGGTAGCAACATTTATTACGTTTAATATAAAAGAACATGCTGAAAAAATGATTCATACTATATATTAAATTGGCTAACAAGAGTCGACACGAATTTATTTAAAAAAATAAGGAGTGACTATGGATGAAGTTAGTTGTTGCAGTAGTTCAGGATCAAGATAGTAATCGATTGGCCAGTGCTTTAACAAAGAACAATTTCCGCGCTACAAAATTAGCTAGTACAGGTGGTTTTTTACGTTCAGGGAATACAACGTTTTTGATTGGTACAGAAGATTCAACAATCCCTCAGTTGCTTGATATTATTCGTGATAACTGCCGTTCTAGAGAACAATTGGTATCTCCAGTATCACCATTAGGAGGCAATGCAGATTCTTATATACCTTATCCTGTTGAAGTTGAGGTTGGCGGAGCAACTGTATTTGTATTACCAATTGATCAGTTCCACCATTTTTAAATTTAGTATCTCAAAACCATTCTTAATTAAGGCGTTATAAATAAGCCTTATATTAGCGTCCGTATACTTGTGATGTAAAGAGTGTGGAGGCGAAGTAGTTGAAAATAAACCAAGATTTACGTGTTGGTTTGAAATCAAATCAACCTGAAATAAAACAAGCAAATCATACAGGTAACCGATTTGGTGAAATGGTTATCAAGCAAGGTTCAAAAATGCAACAAGAGCAGCTCACAAGACTATTAGGTGATATTTCTAGTGCCGGTGATCGTGTTGCAAGATCACGAAGCTTGAGGGAGCTTGCTAGGTTTAAAATGCTTGTGAAACGATTTTTACAAGAAGCGGTTAATTATGGTCTTGAAATGAAACAATCCCACACTTGGAATCGTTTTGGTGAAGGACGTCGCTTAAAGATTGTTGAGACAATTGATGAAAAATTAGTTGAATTAGCAGAGGACCTTTTAAATGAAGAAAAGGAAGCCATTGATTTACTCGACAAAATCGGGGAAATTAAAGGCTTACTTATTAATCTATATATGTAAAGCCCGTGTCCAAAGTACTGACACGGGATTTTTTCTAAAAGCATGAATAATCGAACTTTCGTGATAGAAAAGGTGAATGTTATGGCAGATCAAATTGAAGACCTAGTGAAACTACAACCTGTAGTAATAAAACAGCTTCAAGTATTATACGAAAAAAATCGAATAGCCCATGCATATATATTTGAAGGAGCAAAAGGTACTGGGAAAAAAAATATTGCCATGTTTTTTGTGAAACTGTTAGTGTGTCAAAATGTGTCGGAAAATGTTCCATGTGAAACATGTAGAAATTGCAAAAGAGTTGATTCGGGAAATTATCCTAATCTATTACAAATAGAACCAGATGGTCAATATATTAAAATAGATCAAATACGTGAGCTCATTGGTGAAATGACAAGAACGGGTTTTGAGGAAGGTCGAAAATTTTATATTATCCATCATGCAGATCGATTAAATACTTCATCATCAAATACGTTACTTAAATTTTTGGAAGAGCCTGAAGGAGAAGTAACGGCAATTTTGCTAACAGAAAATTATCAATCTATTTTGCCGACAATTCAGTCGAGATGTCAGCATATAAAGTTCTCACCTGTTCCTAGAGAAATATTAATGACTACTCTACAAGAACAAGGAATATCACTTTCAATGGCATCAACTGTTAGCCAAGTAACAAACAATCTCGAAACAGCAATTTTTTTAGCAAAAGACGAGCAGTTTGCACATGTAAGAAGAACAGTGTTAAAATTAGTTGAAGCAATCAAAAAAAATGTACATGAAGCGCTTTTTATTGTGTACGAAGATTGGCTTCCTTCATTTAAGGAAAAAAGCGATATGGAGCTTGCTCTAGATTTATTGCTTTTTGCATATAGAGATATTGTAACTGTAAAATCTGATTCAAAAAGCGCGCTTGTCTACCCAGACATGCTAGCTAGTTTTCGTGAACTTGCTCTGCACAGCACATTTGATCAATTATCCAAGCAAATGCAGGCTATTTTGCAAACAAGACAAAATTTACAGCGCAATATGAATCGTACGCTGATGATGGAGCAGCTAATGCTGAATCTGCAGGAGGGATATACATTTGTATAATGTAGTTGGTGTCCGCTTTAAAAAGGCGGGTAAAATATATTACTTTGATCCTGCGATGTATCTACTAGAAAAAGGTCAGCATGTAATAGTAGAAACAGCCCGTGGGGTTGAGTTTGGTAAAGTTGTTGTTCCGATGAAGCAGGTTGGTGAAAAAGATGTTGTTTTACCTTTAAAACAAGTATTGCGACCAGCTGATGAACGTGACAAAATCCAGGTGGAAGAAAATTATAATGAATCAAGAAGAGCTTTTGAGCTAGCCAGTCAAAAGATAAGCGAACATAACTTAGATATGAAGCTCGTTGATGTTGAATATACATTTGATAGAAATAAAATTATCTTTTATTTTACTGCAGAAGGTCGAGTTGATTTTCGTGAGTTAGTAAAAGATCTAGCTTCTATTTTCCGAACACGAATTGAACTTCGCCAAATTGGTGTTCGAGATGAAGCAAAATTACTAGGTGGAATTGGCCCCTGTGGTCGAATGCTTTGTTGCTCTACCTTCTTAGGCGATTTTGATCCAGTATCTATCAAAATGGCGAAAGATCAAAATTTATCTTTAAACCCTACAAAAATTTCAGGTATTTGTGGCCGCTTAATGTGTTGTTTAAAATATGAAAACGATGATTATGAAACAGCTAAAGAAGGCATGCCCGATGTTGGTGACATTACAATGACACCAGATGGCGTTGGGAAGGTTGTAGGGATTAATGTACTTGAAAGAATTCTACAAGTATATTTAGAAGAACAAGAAAGAACTGCTGAATATTCATTGGAAGAAATACTTGAATGTGAAAAAAACTTTATATAGTAGATTATTAATGGGGTGGGCTTTTCGTGAAGGACCGTAATTTTTTAGATACTGTTATGGAGTTCGAACAACAGCTCGAATCGTTGCAGCAACAATATAGCGAACTAAAACAATTTGTTGCACATATGGTGGAAGAACATCAAACACTTCAAACCGAAAACCTTCACCTACGTCGGCGTTTAGAGGAACTATTATCACAGAATGGTAATGATTCTGTGGAGGATAGCGATGGTAAACCAGTTAGAGCATTAGATATTGGAGAAGGTTATGATAACTTAGCCCGTCTTTATCAAGAAGGGTTCCACGTTTGTCATGTTCATTTTGGAACTATGAGAAAAGGCGAAGACTGTTTGTTTTGTCTATCATTTTTAAATAAACAAAACAGTTAATGATTTGATTAATTAAGACTGAATCCACATTGTGGCTTTCAGTCTTTTCTTTTGGCAGAGATTAAGTATATTTTAATAATAGAAAAAATAGTGAACGAAAATTTCAATACGTCAGTATAGCGGTTAGTATTAGTGATGTATTTAGATTTGGAGGAAATCATGTGGATCAATGGTTAAAGGATGATGAGCGTCTCGATTATTTATTAGCTGAGGATTTAAGAATTATACAAAGTCCTTCAGTCTTTTCTTTCTCATTGGATGCTGTTTTACTATCGAGATTTGTCAGTATTCCTTATCAAAAAGGGCAAATTGTCGACTTATGTTCTGGAAATGGAGTCATACCTTTATTTTTAAGTGCTAGAACGAAGGCAAAAATTATCGGAGTCGAATTACAAGAACGTCTATATGATATGGCTGTAAGAAGTGTACAATACAATAATTTAGAAGAGCAGATAAGACTAATCAATGGTGATGTAAAAGAAATACCTTCACTTTTAGGTGTTGAAAAATATGATGCCGTAACCTGCAATCCACCTTATTTTTCAATTAATGAGCTAAGCGAAAAAAATGTAAGTGAGCATTTTGCCATTGCGCGGCATGAAATTCATTTAACATTAAATGAAGCGATAGAGGCTTCAAGTAGATTGTTAAAACAAGGCGGAAAAGCAGCCTTTGTACATCGTCCTAATCGTTTGCTAGATATTGTAACAGCCATGAGAGAGAATCGGCTAGAGCCTAAGCGAATCCAATTTGTCTACCCGAAAAGGGGAAAGGAAGCAAATACTCTATTAATAGAAGCTATAAAAGATGGTAAGCCTGATTTAAAGGTACTACCGCCATTATATGTATATGATGATAACAATCAGTATACAGCTGAAGTGAGTGAGATGTTATATGGAAATAGAGGCTAACCATTTCTTTTATGTACTCGAATGTGCAGATCAAACTTTGTATGCTGGGTATACAAATAATTTAGAGAAACGAGTTGCTACCCATAATGCTGGAAAAGGGGCTAAATATACAAGAGCGCGGGGACCTGTAAAATGTATATACTATGAGACTTTTCAAACTAAGCAAGAAGCGATGAAAGCAGAATATGCATTTAAACAATTAAGTAGAAAAGAAAAATTTAACTATATTGGAGAGAAGTTGAATGAAATCACAAAAAAGTAGCCAATATGAAAATGGAAGCTGCCTATATTTAGTTGCCACGCCTATCGGAAATCTCGAAGATATGACCTTTCGTGCACTCCGAATTTTAAAAGAAGTAGATGTGATTGCAGCAGAAGACACTCGAAACACAAAAAAACTATGCAATTATTTTGAGATAACGACACCATTAGTGAGCTATCATGAGCACAATCAGGAGCAAGGAGGCGAAAAAATTCTTCATTATTTACGAGAGGGAAAATCAGTCGCTTTAGTTAGTGATGCAGGATTACCATGTATTTCAGATCCTGGTGCAGATATAGTAGTTAAAGCAATAGAAGAAGACTTTGCAGTTGTTCCAGTTCCAGGTGCAAATGCTGCAGTTACAGCTTTAATTGCATCGGGTATTGTACCACAACCATTTTACTTTTTTGGCTTCTTAAACCGAAATAAAAAAGAACGCAGAAATGAACTTGAAACCTTATTAAGATGTAAGGAAACGATGATTTTTTACGAAGCACCCCATCGTTTAAAAGATACATTAAAAGATATTGAACAAATTTTTGGGAATAGACGACTTGTGTTGGCTCGTGAATTGACAAAGAAATTTGAAGAGTTTTTAAGAGGAACTATCCAGGAAGCTATTGAATGGGTAAATGAACATGAAATAAGAGGCGAATTTTGTTTAATAATTGAAGGAAATGCAAGCGATGACATCAATGAAGTTGAAAATTATTGGGACGATATGAGTGTTGTGGAGCATATCGATTATATTATAGAAGAAAAGCAACTGACTTCAAAGGATGCTATTAAAGAAGTGGCAAAGCTAAGGGGCTTGGCTAAACGAGATGTATATCAGCAATATCATCAATAGAAGCAGTGATCCAATAGGGAAATTTATAATTATAGTATGAACTTAAATTGTACTGTCATTTTTTGAATAGTGGATCTGCCAATTCAATATTATCTCGTATCACTTTTAAATATAAACAAATAAATAATTTGCTCATAAAAAAATCAGATTATTGTTGCATCATCAAAATAGATTTCTATTTATGTTGAAAAGCACAATTTCAACAATATTGTGACAATTCATATTAACACCTAAATTTTATTAATTTTCCAGTAAAAAAATGGGATAATGTTAAATAAAATGCTGTCCTATAATCTTCTATGATTTTAGGACAGCTCTAATTGGTCATTCTTATTTTTTTAAGTGGTTTTGAATCTCGCGCATTAATATTTCTGCACCTTCTGGGCTTAAGATAAGTTTACCATCTGCTAGACGGAAATTCTCATCAGATACTTCACCAGTAACAGCGCAAGTCATATTAGGCATGTACTTTTTTAGGATGATTTTATCATCATCTACGTAGATTTCCAATGCATCTTTTTCTGCAATTCCAAGTGTGCGACGAAGCTCTATAGGGATTACTACACGTCCTAATTCATCGACTTTTCGAACAATACCAGTTGATTTCATATTATATTTTTCCTCCTAATTTTGTCGTGTTATTCGCCATTTTTCGACATGTCTTCCTGCCTGTTTTATGATACCAAGTAATGCCATATACGTCAATTATTTAGCATTCTTCAAATTATTAAAAGTTAATTTTTTATGAATAATGATTAAATAATATAAAAAAGTAAAGATTCTTAATATAAAACGACATAAACACTTGTATAGTTGCATTGAAAATTAATTAATAACTCTATTATTTGTCAAAAAGCATTATTAATATTCTTTCATTGAAACCAAATTCTTACTTAGTTAGAATAAGTATTATAAGAATATATATTGGAGGCAATTTTAGCGTGAGTGAAAAGAAAACTTTTTATATAACAACACCTATTTATTATCCAAGTGGTAAATTCCATATTGGAACAGCATATACAACGGTTGCTTCTGATACGATGGCAAGATATAAAAGACTTCGTGGTTATGATGTTCGATTTTTAACTGGTATGGATGAACACGGACAAAAAATTCAGGAAAAAGCAAGTGAAGCAGGGAAACATCCGCAAGATTATGTAAATGAAATTGCTGAGGCTGCTAAGAAATTATGGTCTCAAATGGATATTTCATATGATGATTTTATCCAAACAACACAAACTAGACACGTAAAAAGTGTTGAGAAAATATTCCAAAAGTTTTTGGACAACGGAGATATTTACAAAGGTGAATATGAAGGCTGGTACTGTACACCATGCGAATCATTCTATACTGAAACACAATTAGAAAATGGGAACTGTCCAGATTGTGGACGACCTGTTCATAAAGTAAAAGAAGAATCATATTTCTTCAACATGAAAAAATACTCAGATCGCCTGCTTAAATATTACGAGGAAAATGTAGAGTTTATTGAACCGGAATCTCGAAAAAACGAGATGATTAATAATTTTATTAAACCAGGTTTAGAAGATTTATCTGTATCTCGTACATCCTTTGATTGGGGAATTAAAGTTCCTGGAGATCCTAGACATGTAATTTATGTTTGGGTTGACGCTCTTTCAAACTATATTACTGCTTTAGGATATGGTTCAGATAATGAGGAGCTTTTCAATAAATATTGGCCAGCAGATGTACATGTTGTAGGTAAGGATATTGTACGTTTCCATACAATCTATTGGCCTATTTTTTTAATGGCATTAGATTTACCGCTACCGAAAAAAGTATTTGCCCATGGGTTCATTATGATGAAAGACGGGAAAATGTCGAAATCAAAAGGTAATGTTGTGTATCCTGAAATGCTAATCGAACGTTATGGATTGGATGCTACACGCTACTTCCTTCTACGAGAACTACCGTTTGGTGCAGACGGTGTTTTCTCACCTGAATCATTTGTAGAACGCACAAACTTTGACTTAGCGAACGATTTAGGGAATTTATTAAATCGTACAGTATCAATGATGAACAAATACTTTGACGGTTTTATTCCTACGAAGGATTTAGGGGCAACGGAATTTGATTCACAACTAGTAACTCACGCCGTAGAAACTCGCAAAAAGTTTGAAGAAAATATGGAAAAAATGCAATTTAGTGTCGTTTTAGCTGATGTTTGGTCGCTTGTTTCAAGAACGAATAAATATATCGATGAAACGGCTCCATGGGTATTGGCAAAAGATGAGGAAAATAAACCTAAATTAGCAACTGTAATGGCTAATTTGGCAGAAAGTTTAAGACATATTGCAGTTATGTTACAGCCGTTTATGACGTCAACTCCTAAAAAAATCGTGGAACAATTAGGTCTTAATGACAATTATTTAACATGGGAATCTATTGAGAAATTTGGAAGCGTTATCCCTGAAAATACAAAAGTTGTTGAAAAAGGAATCCCTATTCTCCCTCGATTGGAAGCTGAGGTGGAGATTTCATATATTCGCGAACAAATGCAAGCATCTGTTAAAACTCCTCAAACTGAAGAAAAAACAGTGAAGGTTGAAGCACCAGATGTCGAAGAAATCACAATTGATGATTTCCAAAAAATTGATCTCCGAGTTGGAACAGTTACTGCATGTGAACCGGTTCCAAAAGCAGATAAATTATTAAAGCTACAGGTCGACTTGGGATATGAACAAAGACAGGTTGTTTCAGGAATAGCACAATACTATAAACCTGAAGAATTAGTTGGCAAAAAAGTAATTGTAGTAGCCAATTTAAAACCTGTAAAACTGCGAGGAGAATTATCACAAGGGATGATTTTAGCAGGATCTCACGATGGTATTTTATCTGTTGCATCCGTTGATTCAAAACTTGAAAATGGTGCCAAAGTTAAATAACTCGATTTAAAATGATGTGCCTGTTGAACTGTAAATTGTTCAACAGGCTTTTGTTCTAAAAATGTGAAATCAAAAATGAGTTGAGGTAGAATATTATGCACGTTTCAAGAAAATATGCATTAGTTTTATTTTCAATTACATTACATTTTCGTAAAAGGTCCAAAAAATGTAAACAAAATGTAATTCGTGTGTGATTAAAGTAATCAAATAAATTTATACAATGGAAGTTAGGAGAATGAAAATGTTCATAGATACACATGTCCATTTAAATGCAGATCAATATGACGAAGATTTACAACAAGTCATCAATCGAGCTCTTGAAGCAAAAGTGGAAAAAATGATTGTCGTTGGATTTGATCGGAAAACAATTGAAAGAGCTATGGCATTAGCAGATCAATATGAATTTATATATGCTGTTATTGGCTGGCATCCTGTTGATGCAATTGATTGTACTGAAGACGACTTAATTTGGATTGAGGAATTAACGAAACATCCAAAGGTTGTAGGAATCGGAGAAACAGGACTGGATTATCATTGGGATAAATCACCCAAAGATATCCAACAGACATTGTTTAGAAAGCAAATTCAGTTGGCACAAAAAGTGAACCTACCAATCATTATTCATAATCGTGAAGCTACAGGCGACATTGTAAAAATTTTACGTGAAGAGAATGCAGCATCTGTCGGTGGAATAATGCATTGCTTTAGTGGCAGTGTAGAAACAGCAAAAGAATGCATCGCTATGAATTTTATGATTAGCCTAGGGGGACCTGTAACTTTTAAAAATGCTAAAACTCCCAAAGAAGTTGCTAGTGAAATTTCATTAGAGCATTTGTTAATTGAAACAGACGCACCATATTTAGCTCCACATCCATATCGTGGAAAGCGAAATGAACCGTCACTTGTTCCGCTTGTTGCAGAAGAAATCGCCCGTATAAAGGGAATTCCAGTTGAAGAAGTAGGAAAAATAACTTCTGAGAATGCAGCTAGAATATTTAACATTTAAAGTATAAATTTCCAATTCGTCTCCAATACTGCGTTTAGGTGGATTATCATTAAGAAAGCTCTCTTCAAAATTTAATAGTTGACAAGCTAAAAAGAAGTCCGTATAATCCAACGAGTATCTAAGGAGGCGTTTTTTCATGTCAAAATTCTCCATGAAAAACTTGTTCTCTGGATCATTGAGGTGGAAGCAAAATACAGTAAAAATATTATCATTACTTGTGTTTGCTTCAGTCATAACCTTCGTTTTATATCATGGAACGAAGACTCCAATAGTTTTAACAACAAACGGAGAAGAACAACAAATATATACACACGCAACTACAGTAGACGATCTTTTGAAAGAAAAAGATTTAGTCATCTCAGAATATGATAAAGTAACACCCTCATTGACAACAGAAATCGTCGCAGGAATGACGATTAACTGGGAACAGGCAAGAGAAGTAACGATTTCAGTTGACGGAAAAGAAACAAGTATTTGGACAACTGAAAGCAAAGTAAAGGACATTTTGGAAGAAGCTAATATTGAAGTATCAGAGGCAGACGAACTATCGTTAGCCCTTGATGAAAATGTAGTAGATAACAAAATCGATATTCAAAAAGCGTTTCAGGTAACGCTTGTCGATGGATTAGAAGAGAGACAAGTCTGGTCCACTTCGACTACGGTCGCTAACTTTTTAAAGCAACAAGATATTCAACTTAATGAACTTGATCGGGTCGAAAATGATTTGGAGGCAGTTATCACTCCAAAAGAGAAAGTTAAGATTGTTCGAGTAGAAAAAGTTACCGATGTAGTGGAAGAACCATTAAAATTTGCAGTCGAAACGAAATCAGATTCTTCATTGCTAAAAGGACAAGAGAAAGTAATTTCAAAAGGTGAGGAAGGTATTGTCGCTCGCACTTATGAGATTACAAAAGAAAACGGTAAAGTTGTAGATAAAGTTTTAAAAGACGAAGAAGTCGTGAAGGAACCAACTACAAAAGTAGTATCTGTTGGTACGAAAGTGTTAACAGCAAGTGTTTCACGTAGCAATAGTTCTGCAACAAGTAGCAAAGAATTTTATGTAAATTCAACTGCATACTCACCATTTTGTTCAGGTTGCTCCGGTGTAACTGCAACGGGCATTAACGTAAAACAAAATCCGAATATGAAAATTATCGCTGTCGATCCTAATGTAATCCCATTAGGAACGAAAGTATGGGTTGAAGGCTATGGGAATGCAATTGCTGCAGATACAGGTAGTGCTATTAAAGGTAACAAAATCGACGTTCTCATGCCGTCAAAGTCTGATGCATATAAATGGGGACGTAAGAAGGTTCTTATAAAAATTTTAGATTAGAAGAACTTTCACATTCCAAAATGTTCATTCGCTTTCCTGAATATCAGGAAAGCTTTTTTTGTTTTGTGATAGAAACTTTGGGAATAATGGTACTTAGCGAGTTTCTTTTTAACATACATAGAAAAAAGAAATGAAGTCTGTAATTACTGTTCTATGCTAAAATGGTCAAAGATGTAAGAGAAAAGAGGAACGGTATTGGATATACAAGAAATTATCGTAGTAGAAGGAAAAGATGATACAACAGCAATTAAACGAGCTGTCAAAGCAGATACGATCGAAACAAATGGATCAGCTATTTCCAAAGAAACATTAAAACGGATTGCCCATGCACAAGAGAAAAGGGGCGTTATTGTATTCACGGATCCTGATTATCCTGGCAGAAGAATTCGAGCGATTATAGAAGAACACATTCCAGGAGTAAAGCATGCATTTTTAGCAAAAGAAAAAACGATTGCAAAGAATGGTAAAGGGCTAGGAATTGAACATGCAAATGATGAGGATATTCGCGAGGCATTAAAGAATGTTTATACGCCAAGTAAGCAAGGATTTACTGAGATAATTACTATTGAAGATTTAATGATTGCTAAATTAATCGGCCATCCCCAATCAAAAAAACGTCGTGAGCAATTAGGAGAGCTTTTAAATATAGGTATGACAAACGGTAAACAGCTCCATAAACGCCTTGCGATATTTCAAATAACAAAAGAACAATTCGCTTTTGCAGTTAGACAGCTTGATCAGGAGGGACAAAATGAATAAAGATATCGCTACACCAATACGAACAAAGGAAATACTTAATAAATACGGCTTTTCATTCAAAAAGAGCTTAGGTCAAAACTTCATTATTGACCCAAATATATTACGAAATATTGTAGGACATGCAAATTTAACTGAGGAAAGTGGAGCAATCGAAATTGGTCCTGGTATAGGCGCGCTAACTGAACATATAGCACGAGCGGCTAAAAAAGTTGTGGCCTTTGAAATTGATCAACGCTTGTTACCTGTTTTAGATGATACGCTAAGCCCATACAACAATATAAAAATAATTCATTCAGATGTTTTAAAAGCAGATGTGGCGAAAGTAATTCAAGAGGAATTACAGGACGTTAAAGATATCATGGTAGTAGCAAACCTTCCATACTATGTTACAACACCGATATTAATAAAACTGCTCACAGAAAACTTGCCGATTAAAGGATTGGTCGTGATGATGCAAAAAGAGGTAGCAGATCGTATTACGGCGAATCCGGGTACAAAGGAATACGGATCATTATCGATTGCGATACAATACTACGGAAAAGCAGAAGTTGTCATGAGCGTACCAAAGACAGTTTTTATACCTCAACCAAATGTTGATTCTGCTGTTATTCGTATAACAAAACATCAGACGCCACCAGTTGAAGTCATTAATGAAGATTTTCTATTTGAGGTAACTCGTGCATCTTTTGCACAAAGAAGAAAAACTATTTTTAATAATCTGCAATCAGGGCTATACTTAGGGAAGGAAAATAAGCATCATATTGTAGAAGCCTTAGAATCATGCGGAATTGACCCTTCAAGAAGAGGTGAAACCTTGACAATTCAAGAGTTTGGACAGTTAGCTGATGCACTATATCCTATGTTTAACAGATCGTAATTTAATAAAATGGTCAATTTATACTAAAAAAACAATATTTTTTATGCAAAATAAGTTGACAGAAATAATTGTCTGCTGATAAAATATTATATTTTATTGACAGACTTAAAAATTTAGGCTATACTAGGGTATAGTGAGGTGTATGCAGAAATGCCAAAAACTTTAGCAGACATTAAAAAGTCGTTAGATTGTAATTTGGGTAAACGTTTGTTATTAAAAGCAAACGGTGGTCGCAAGAAAACGGTTGAATGTGCTGGTGTACTAAGTGAAACTTATCACGCAGTCTTCGTCGTGGAACTTGATCAAGAAGAGAACGCATGTAAACGCGTTTCTTACAGCTACACAGATATTTTAACGGAAGCAGTAGAGATTACTTTTTTAGATGATACGCATATTGCAATTGCTAAATAATCTCTAGTACTTATTTTTATATTTTTAAAACACTCATGTAAAATGAGTGTTTTTTGTTTTATAGTGCACATACTACATTCGTCAACCTACTTATTTCTGGAGGAGGTAACTGCATGTCTAGAAGAAGAGGTATCATGTCGAGTCGTCTAAAAGAAGAGATAGCCAAAGAACTCGGATTTTATGATGTAGTCGAACGTGAAGGCTGGGGCGGAATTCGCGCTCGAGATGCAGGGAATATGGTAAAGCGAGCAATTGAAATGGCCGAGCAAGGTCTAGCGCAGCAAGCAAACCAAAACAATACGAATAAGTAGTTTGTTGACAACAATGCCAACAACAATCAATGGATGGTTGTTGTTGGCTTATTTTTTATATTAACCGAGCTCTATTAGAATTCGTAAATGGAATAAACTTCATTTTTTTTAGGACTATGTTAAAATTAGTTGAAGCAAATCGTAATAATGATGATTCATCAAATTCTATAAATTATTGTTGAAATAAGGGCAGATGATACCTTAGGAGGATTTATAATGCTTTATGTAAAGGCACCTGCAAAGATAAATTTAACTTTAGATGTTTTATACAAACGTCCAGATAATTACCATGAAGTAGAAATGATTATGACAACAGTCGATTTATCTGATCGAATAGGACTGGAATTAAGAAAGGACAACCTGATTAAAATCTCATCAACAAGTAGCATTGTTCCCGATGACGAACGGAACTTAGCATATCAAGCAGCACAACTCTTAAAAGATACATATAAGGTAAATGAAGGCGTATCCATCACCATCGATAAAGAAATTCCAGTTGCGGCGGGTCTAGCAGGTGGTAGCAGTGATGCAGCGGCTACATTAAGGGGCTTAAATAAATTATGGGGATTAAACTTATCCCTAGATACTTTAGCCGAACTAGGAGCCAAAATTGGTTCAGATGTGTCCTTTTGTGTTTATGGAGGTACTGCATTAGCAACGGGTCGTGGTGAAAAGATAGAACATATTTCAAATCCACCCGCATGCTGGATAGTATTGGCGAAGCCTAAAATTGGTGTTTCAACAGCATCCGTTTATGGCGGACTTCAATTAAATGGAATTGAGCATCCTAAAACATCTCAAATGATTCGAGCAATTAACGAAAATGATTATGATTTAATGTGTCAGAGCCTAGGGAATGTGCTTGAGTCCGTGACATTCAAGTTGCACCCAGAAGTGGTAATGATAAAAGAACAAATGAAAAAGTTTGGTGCAGATGGTGTTTTAATGAGCGGAAGTGGACCTACCGTTTTTGGTTTAGTCGATAACGAATCACGTATAGGTCGTATCTATAATGGATTAAGAGGATTTTGTGACGAGGTTTTTGCTGTTCGATTACTCGGCGAAAGAAATTCACTTGCCTAAACTCGTACATTTGTGTTACTTTTTCTATAAAATATTCGTGTTTTGATAATGGTTTCAATATAAATTAAGTACCTTTCTTCGGCTAAATGAAATAGTTCAATAATAAGGTTTGAAAAAGGTATAAATTATTTTTAGGAGAGGGTCGCATGAAATGGAAGCGAAGTGAACGCCTTGTGGATATGACATATTATTTACTTGAGCATCCTCATCAGCTAATACCGCTCACCTTTTTTTCGGATTTATACAATTCTGCAAAATCATCCATTAGTGAGGATTTAACAATTGTAAAAGAAACTTTTGAAGAAAAAGGAATCGGGCTGTTAGTGACAGTACCTGGAGCTGCGGGTGGAGTTAAATATATTCCAAAAATGTCAGATAAAGAAGTTCATGAAGTCGTTGGAAGATTAATCGCTGAACTAAGTAAATCGGATCGTTTACTTCCAGGTGGATATTTATTTATGACAGATTTACTAGGGAATCCCGATTTAATGAATCGGGTTGGGAAGGTTTTTGCAAGTGTTTTTGCAGAACAACATATTGATGTTATTATGACAGTAGCAACAAAAGGAATCTCCATTGCACACTCTATCGCTAGACATTTAAATGTACCTGTTGTTGTAGTACGTAGAGATAGTAAAGTTACAGAAGGATCTACTGTAAGTATTAATTATGTTTCTGGTTCTTCTCGCCGTATTCAAACAATGGTGCTATCTAAAAGAAGTATGAAGAGTGGGCAGCGTGTACTTATAACAGATGATTTTATGAAAGTTGGAGGCACGCTAAATGGTATGAAAAACCTTTTAGAAGAGTTTGATTGTGAACTTGCGGGTATTGCTGTCTTAGTAGAGGCTGAGCACGCAGATGAAACGCTTGTTGATGATTACTATTCTTTAGTTAAACTTCATGCAGTAAACGAAAAAGATCGAACAATCGCATTAAGCGAAGGAAATTATTTTTCAAAGGAGAGAAATTAACATGAAAACAGTTTCTACAACAAATGCACCAGCTGCAATAGGCCCTTATGCTCAAGGAATTATCGTAAATGGATTATTTTATAGTTCTGGTCAAATCCCATTAACTGCTGATGGTCAGCTAGTAGAAGGGGATATTGTTGCACAAACAACTCAAGTATTCGAAAACTTAAAAGCTGTTTTAGCAGAGGCAGGTTCATCTTTAGATAAAGTTGTTAAAACAACAGTATTTTTAAAAGATATGAATGATTTTGCCGCAATGAATGAAACATATGCAAAAAACTTTGGTGATCATAAACCTGCTCGCTCTGCAGTAGAGGTTGCTAGACTACCAAAAGATGTAAGAGTGGAGATTGAAGTTATTGCAGTAGTAGAATAATGAATCTGAAGAGAATTCTCATTAGTAGAATTCTCTTTTTTATAGTGTGCCCGGCATGGGCTACAACTTGGTGGTGAAAGTCCACTACAGG
>NZ_JPVQ01000099.1 GCF_000772965.1 Ureibacillus massiliensis 4400831 = CIP 108448 = CCUG 49529
ATAAAAAAACACTATCGAGATTTATAAATCTCGATAGTGTTTTTTTATGCTTCTATAATGAAAGGTAGATAATCTATGTGTTAATAGAAATATATTAATATGAATTATATGAGATTGTTGAACAAGAAATATTCGATTTTTATTCTACTTCTTGTATTAAACATTTTTGTTATGGCTAGTCGAAAATAGCCAAATAAAAACAAAGAATAGTCAGTAGTAATCCATATTGTATAAGAAAAAAAAGTGTTATGATAGAATAGATACTGCTAATTTAAATAAAGCATTTTATAGGATATACAAAGCTAAACTTAAAATGATTGACTCTGTTACGAATTGTTTTTTTGAAGCTGTTAGGTTTATCTAAAGTTGTAACCTTGCTAAAAACTATGAAGGGTAACGTGTATTATCTATATGGTGAAACATAATTAATCATATAGGTAAGTAGAGACAATATTTTAAGAATCAGCAAGTTTGACGGAGGGAAATTTCATGGATCAAAAGTGGTTACAAACCACTGAGTTTGAAGTGGGCTCTACAAATTCAAAGTTACACTTCTATATTGAGACAATAGAAGTTAATAGATTATCGGCATTAGCCTTTTTTGCAGCTGGAGAAAGTCAACATAAAGGAAAAAGATTTTTTTGGCAAAATCGTGAGAAAACGTTTACTTTAGTTGGTCTAGGTCATGCATATACAATAGAAAATAATGCACATGTTAATCGTTATAATCATGTTGAAAAAATATGGAAACACCTTACTGAAAATATTGTAAAAGAGGAACAAGAACCCCAGCCAATACTATTTGGAGGTTTTTCATTCGATCCATTAAATGAAAAGAGTGGCGAATGGGACGGTTTTCCGAATAGCTTTTTTGCAGTTGCGACGTTTCAGCTTGTTATTCAGAATGAGAAGGCATATGTAAGTATTCATCTAATCACTGATGATGATGATAGCATGGCTCAATTTGATAGCTTAAGAAAAGAGAGAGATC
The DNA here is from genome assembly GCF_000772965.1 of Ureibacillus massiliensis 4400831 = CIP 108448 = CCUG 49529. Taxonomy (GTDB): domain Bacteria; phylum Bacillota; class Bacilli; order Bacillales_A; family Planococcaceae; genus Ureibacillus; species Ureibacillus massiliensis. Next base: position 992 of record NZ_JPVQ01000099.1, read on the forward strand.
GTTTAATCCATGCTGCACAAGTGAAAGAAGTAAAAACATATAATAAACCATTAGTTACAAGCTATGAGGAACGTAATAAAGTAGAATATCTTAACTCTGTCCAAAAGGTAGCAAATTTAATTAAAAATAAAGAAGCACAAAAAGTGGTTATTGCTCGAGCTCTTTCCTTACAGTTTAAAGATAAAGTAACTTCTCCACAGGTCCTTTCTCAAATTATCAATGAGCAGCCTGAAAGTTATTTATTTGGTCTAGAAAGAGAAGGCTTACTCTTTTTTGGAGCATCTCCTGAGAGACTTGTAAAGGTAAACAATGGAAAAGCTTATTCATCGTGTATTGCAGGTTCTATAAAGAGAGGGAAAACAGCTGAAGAGGATTTTGCACTTGGTCAAAGTCTATTAAATGATGCGAAAAATCTAGGGGAACATCAATATGTTGTTGAAATGATAAAGGATACATTTGCAAAAAATTGTATTCATTATACTGTGCCAAAGAATCCTAGATTATTAAAAATTCGAGATATTCAACATTTATATACACCTGTTGAAGGTCAGTTAAATGATAATGCGAATATTTTACAGCTAGTAAAAGATCTACATCCAACACCGGCTTTAGGAGGGGTGCCTAGACAACAAGCATTATCAATCATAAGACAGGTAGAACCTATGAATAGAGGGCTATATGCAGCACCACTTGGATGGATAGATGCAGAAGGTAATGGAGAGTTTGCAGTTGCTATTCGATCAGGAGCACTTATTGAAAATAGTGCGATTCTTTATGCAGGTGGAGGTATAGTTGCAGAATCAGAGCCAATCTCTGAATACGAGGAGACATTAGTGAAATTCCGTTCGATGCTGCGTGTTTTAGGAGGACAATTAAATGAGTAATCGTGACATTCTATCGAATTATGTTTATCAAGTTGTGGCAGCGCTTATTCAAAATGGTGTTGAAGATGTGGTAATTAGCCCTGGATCACGTTCTACACCACTTGCATATGCATTTGCTTCCACGAAGTCGATTCAGATATATAGACAGTTGGATGAACGGTCTGCAGCATTCTTTGCATTAGGAATTGCGAAGGCAAAGGGAAAGCCAGTTGTATTATTATGTACATCAGGAACGGCTGCAGCGAACTATTTTCCAGCGATTGTAGAAGCGAAGAATGCACGAGTTCCATTAATTGTAATTACAGCAGATCGTCCACATGAATTACGTGAAGTTGGAGCTCCGCAGGCGATTAATCAAATTCGTCTCTATGGAGAACAGGTAAAATGGTCAATTGAATTTCCGTTACCTGATGGAGAATTACAAACACTA
>NZ_JPVQ01000058.1 GCF_000772965.1 Ureibacillus massiliensis 4400831 = CIP 108448 = CCUG 49529
CACCATTTGGACCTGTGCATATGAACGTGCCTTTTCGAGAACCACTTTTAATTAATTTTCGAGAATCTTTGCCAGAGCCTACTTTTCAACGCAGTGTAATTGGTGAAATTTCAGCATCAGATGAAGCGAAAATTCTTTTAACGAAAATTATGAATGAAACTAAAAGAGGGTTTATCGTAGTTGGTGAGCTATCACTGGGAACGGACTTACAAGTGATGTGGGACTTTATTCGAAAAGTTAAATGGCCAGTGCTTGTAGAAAGTCTATCAAATTTAAGAACAAATATACCTAGTGATTGCAAAGAATTTATCATTTCTTCTTATGATGCGCTTTTAAAAAGTGAGTCCTTTAAAGAGAAGGTTATTGCAGAAACAGTTATTCGATTTGGAGCACAGCCTGTTTCAAAGTTTCTCACGATCTTTTTAACAAAATCGGTGCCAACTAACTACGTTGTAGTAGATGAAGATCCAATGTTCCGAGATTCAGCATCGGTATCTAGTCATTTCATACATGCTTCTATCGGTAATTGGCTAAGGGAACTAGACATTCAGAGTGCACTTGATACTCATTATTTAAATACGTGGCGTAAAAGTGAGGAAATAGCTATGAAACATGTTCTTAGCTATCTTGAGCATGAAGAAGATGAAGGAGCAATGGTTCGTACAATCATTGAACAGTTGCCAGATGAAAGTGATTTGTTTGTTAGTAGCAGCATGCCGATACGCGATATTGATACGTTTTTAATGCCAACAGAGAAGGACATTCAAATAATTGCTAATCGAGGTGCGAACGGAATAGATGGCGTTGTGTCAACAGCTTTAGGTTATAGTAGTGGACGTGCTGGTCGAAATTCATATTTACTTATTGGCGACTTAGCATTTTTACACGATATAAATGGCTTAATAGCGACTCGTTATCAACCTTGTGAATTGACGATTATTGTATTTAATAACGATGGTGGAGGTATATTCTCTTATTTATCTCAAGCAACGGTTAAAGAGTATTATGAGGATTTATTCGGTACCCCTACAGCCCTTCAATTTGAACAAATAGCTAAAATGTATGATATGGAATATATAAAAGTGAATAAATTATCTGAGATGAAAAGTATTTTAAATCGACAAAGTGGAAATTCATTAAAATTAATTGAAGCGTTTACCAATCGACAAGAAAATGTTATTTCCCATCGTAAGCTTTGGTCTGATATTAATAAGGAGCTAGAGGCATTATGATGCTTTCTGTTCGTGGTGTAAACGTTAACTTAAACGTTTGGAATGAAACTTTCGAAGATACACTCATACTGTTGCATGGTTTTACAGGAAGTGTTGCTACCTGGGAACCTATAGCTGCACTATTACCGACGGATATAAGAATAATAGCAATTGATTTACTAGGACACGGTAAAACCGACGCACCGAGCAATCCTTCACGATACTTGATGGAAGAGCAGGTTAAGGATTTAGAAGATGTGTTTTCAGCTTTAGATCTTAAAACTTTTTCATTGCTTGGATACTCAATGGGGGGAAGAGTTGCTCTTTCTTACGCTGAGGCTTATCCAGGTCGTATTAAGCAGTTAATACTAGAAAGCGCCTCACCCGGTTTAAAAACAGAAGAGGAAAGGCTATCAAGAAGAAAAGCTGATGAACAATTGGCAGATAAGATTGAAAAAGATGGACTCATCGAATTTGTGAATAAGTGGGAGAATATTCCGCTGTTTCATTCTCAAAAAAAATTACCTTCTAGAGTTCAAAATAGTATCAGAATCGAGCGTCTATCCCAAAAAGAAATAGGGCTTGCAGGTAGTCTTCGAGGTATGGGAACAGGTGCACAAAAGTCACTGTGGAGTAAATTAAACCAATTAAAAATGCCCGTGTATTTATTAACAGGTGAGCTTGATGTTAAATTTTGTAATATTGCAATGCAAATGAAGAAACAACTAGATTTTGGAGAGCATATTATAATAAAAAATGTTGGACATGCGATTCATGTGGAAAATCCGACACAATTTGCTACAATAGTAAAGGACATTCTAACTAAATACTAAGGGGGTCAAAAAATGGCAAGAGAGTGGACAAGCTTACATACTTATGAAGATATTAAGTATGAGTTTTATAATGGAATTGCAAAAATTACGATTAACCGACCAGAAGTACGTAATGCATTCCGTCCAAAAACAGTTAATGAAATGATTGACGCATTTTCACGAGCGCGTGATGACTCAAGAGTTGGCGTGATCATTTTAACTGGTGAAGGCGATTTAGCTTTCTGTTCAGGTGGAGATCAAAAAGTACGCGGTCATGGTGGATATGTTGGGGATGATGAAATTCCTCGCTTAAACGTATTGGATTTACAACGCCTAATACGTGTTATTCCAAAACCAGTAGTAGCGATGGTAGCAGGATATGCAATTGGTGGAGGACATGTACTGCATGTTGTATGTGACTTAACAATTGCAGCAGAAAATGCTCGTTTCGGACAAACTGGACCACGTGTTGGTTCCTTTGATGCGGGATACGGTTCAGGCTATTTAGCACGTATTGTTGGTCATAAAAAGGCTCGTGAGATTTGGTTCTTATGTCGTCAATATGATGCACAGCAAGCACTTGATATGGGTCTAGTAAACACAGTTGTTCCATTAGAGCAGTTAGAAGACGAAACAGTTAAATGGTGTGAAGAAATGCTTGAATTATCGCCTACTGCACTTCGTTTCCTAAAAGCGTCTATGAATGCTGATACTGACGGACTTGCAGGACTACAACAACTAGCTGGTGACGCAACTCTTCTTTACTACACAACAGAAGAAGCAAAAGAAGGTCGCGATGCGTTTAAAGAAAAACGTAACCCAGACTTTGGTCAATTCCCAAGATTCCCATGATAAATATTTAGTAATTAAATTCCTAAAAGGTAAGAGAAAATTAATCTCTTGCCTTTTTTTTATAAGATTTTTTTGATATCCATAATACTAATCTGATTCTATTAATTGCTTATTAAATAAAGATTTTAGTATAATATAAACATATAGTAATAGTAATTATGTATTAGAACAATCAGTTTGTGAAAGGATGAATTAAAGTGAATGAAGTTAACAATCTAAAGCCATTAAATGAACAACAAATCAATATGTTTAATTATTATTCACTTTATTCATTTAATTCAGATGCAATTTTTACGATTAATGAAGAAGGATATATTGTTGATGCAAACAAAGCAGCAGAGCAATTATGTGGCTATCCAAAAGAAACGTTAGAAGGTCTTTTTTTTACTACTATAATTGATATAAATGATCAAGAAGTTGCATATGAAAAGCTTCAACAATCTGTGACATGCAATTTTGAAGATTTCCGTCTAACATTGATTCATAAAAATAAATGTAAAATAAACTGTTTAGTCCAATTTATCCCAGTAGATAAAGAGAACATAGAAAAAGGTATGTTTTTACTGTTTAAAGATATGAGCGCCTTTGATGAATTAAAAGAAAAAATTGCTGAATCACAAATAGATTTCCAAACAATTGCTGAAAATGTTCAGGACGTTATTGTACTTATGGATGAAAATAAACATTATCTATTTGTATCCCCATCATGCACTCAAATGTTTGGATATAATTCAGATGAAATTGTAGCGGACGGTCGACCATTTTTAAATATACATCAAGATTATCTCGATATACTTGAAGAGAATTTTGATAAAGCAATTGAGAGTGGAAAACCATTTAAAGTAACAATTAAAGCTTTTCATAAAGATAAGGGCTGGATTTGGATTGATGTAGATGGCACTTCTGTTTTCGATAATGCAAATAATTTTCGCCACATGCTCATTGTTGCACGGGATGTAACAATTCAAAAGGCATATGAAAATCAATTGAAGCAATTTGCATATTATGATTCTTTGACGGGTTTACCAAATCGACGCTTTTTTAAAGAAAGAATTAATGAAAAAATTCATGAGTTAAATACTAAAGAGCAAAATTTTGCACTCGTTTTATTAGATATCGATGATTTTAAGAAAGTTAATGATCAATGGGGTCATGAAGTTGGTGACCAAGCAATAATAGAGTTTGCTAATCGAATTAAGTCTGCAATAAATGATAATGAAATTGCCGCTCGACTTGGTGGAGATGAATTCATTGTTTTATTAGATAATGCTAAAAATGAAGAAGATGTTTTAAATTTTGTGATGAAAATAAAAACGCATATGAAGCAACCTTTTTCATATGAAAATATAGAGTTCCCAATAACTACAAGTATCGGAGCTTCAATTTGTAAAACTAAAAATATGAATGATTCATACTTTATAAAAAGTGCTGATGTCGCATTGTACAATGTAAAAGAAAAGGGAAAAAATCAAATTCACATTAACTTTTCATAAAAATAGTAAGAGAACCTTACTATTTTTTATTTTGTACGAAAAGCTAATATAGAAGTAAAATAGATGTAGTAACGTTAGGAGGAATGACTATGTATCCTAATTGGATATTACAACGTGCATATTTAACACCAAATCGAATAGGATTAACATTTGAAGGTGAGTCGTGGTCCTTTGAGCAATTAAAACAAATCTCTGTTACACGCGCTTACCAGCTCACATCTCTAGGAATCGAAGAGGGAAGCCGTGTAGCTATTATGGGTCAAAATCATCCTCGATTAATTTTTATGATATTAGCATGTATGCATTTAAAATGTGAAATGGTTTTATTAAATAGAAAGTTAAGTAAAGAGGAACTAGACTACCAAATAAAAGATGCAAAAGTTTCTGTAGTAATTGTCGATGAGGAGGATGAGCATTTACTTCCTCAAAAGGTTAATAAACTTCCATTTTTAAAAGTGGAAGAAAGTCATGAAACGCCCATCGAAATATCTGAACAATGGACATTAGATCAAACGACTTCTATCATGTATACATCTGGAACAACTGGATATCCAAAAGGGGTAAGACAGACTGTTGGTAACCATAAAGAAAGTGCAGTATCTTCTGTTTTAAATATTGGTTTATCAGAGGAAGATGTGTGGCTTTGTGCAGTACCGATATTTCATATTAGCGGATTTTCAATTTTAATACGCTCCTTATTATATGGAAACGAAGTAAAATTATATAGAAAATTTGATACAGAAGGAACCATTTCAGATATTTCTACAGGAAGAATTACTCACATATCGGTTGTTGCAGTAATGCTAGAAAGAATATTACATGGACTTGAAGAAAAAGGCTTAGAAGCTTCTCCAAAATTTAAATTAGCTTTAGCTGGTGGAGGTCCTATTCCAAAAAACTACTTATTGCGAGCGCAAAAAGTAAAACTTTCTGTATCGCAAACTTATGGCATGACAGAAACATCGTCACAAACAGCAACTTTATCAAACGAGGATGCTCTTCGAAAACTAGGTTCATCAGGAAAACCGTTATTCTTTAATCAAATAAAGATTGCGGATACGAATGAACCATTTGTTGAAGGAGAAATATTAATAAGAGGACCTCATGTTACACCGGGTTATATTGGTCAATTTGAACATAAAAACTCAACTGTAGATGGCTGGTTACATACTGGAGATATCGGTTATATAGATGATGAGGGATATTTGTATGTTGTTGATAGAAGAACTGATTTAATCATATCTGGTGGAGAAAACATTTATCCTGCAGAAATAGAAGGAGTCTTAATGGCGCATCCCGCAGTTAAGGAAGCAGGAGTATGCGGGATAGAAGATACTACATGGGGGCAGGTGCCGATTGCTTTTATCGTACTAAACGAATCGGTAAGAAAAGAAGAGTTATTAGATTATTGTATAGGCCATTTAGCAAAATATAAAGTTCCTAAGGAAGTCTATTTTGTAGAACAGTTACCTCGAAACGGATCCAATAAATTAATGAGAAGAAAACTGAAAGAATTAATTCATTAAAAAAATCCCCTGATAATCGGAATATCGATTATTAGGGGATTTTGTCTTAAGAAGCATTCAGCGCGGTTCTGAATGTTTCAATATTTCTTTCCATTAATGTAAAGTATGTTTCATTTTGAGCAATATCTTCTTCAGTTAAAACACTTAAATTGTGTAATGTAAGAGCTTCTGCTCCAATTTCATTTTGAATGACAGAAGTAAGATTTGATGAAATATTTTGTTCAAATAATATATATTTCACATTTAAATCTTCTGCTAAATCTACAATTTCGATTAATTCTTTTTGTGAAGGTTCACTTTGTGAATTTAATCCAGCAATAGGTACTTGGATTAAACCATATTCACCTGCAATGTATCCGAAAGAAGAATGAGATACAAAGAAAGTTTTAGATGAAGCTTCTGATACTAATTGTTCGAATTCTTTATTTAAAGATTGAAGTTCAGCAACTAAAGTATCGTAGTTTTCATTAAATAATTGCTCTTGTTCAGGCATTGCATTTACTAATTCGTCTTTAATAGATAATGCTAAATCTTGACTAAGACTAGGAGATAACCAAACATGAGGATCGAATTCACCATGTTCATGGTCATGTTCTTCATGGTCATGTGAATGTTCATCATGCTCATGTGCATGTTCGCTAATTGCCTCTTCAAAAGTATGTCCAGTAGATAGGTTTAGCTTATCCTCAGGAATATTGTCTCCTACAGCAACAAATTTTACCTGTTCATTTGCCAATGAAGATTTTGCATTTTCAACAAACCCTTCTAAACCAAGGCCAATGTAAAGGAATAAATCGCTATCTGCCAGTTTAATCATATCTGTCTGAGTTGGCTCAAAAGTATGCTCATTTGAACCAGGAGGATAAATTGATGAAACATTAACATAATCTCCACCGATACGTTCAGCAAAGTAGCTTAAAGGATAAACTGTAGTATAAATATCTATTTTATCTGAATCAACATTGGTTTCCTTGGATTGTGAGCTTGAACATGCCGTTACTAGTACCGCTATAAGGGTTGCAACAAGGAAAGTAAGGATTTTTTTCATAATAAGTATACACTCCATTAAATAGTAATAATTACGATTTATAAATTCAACATTGTTAATAATAACTTATCCTTTCTAAAAACACAATAAAAAATAGCCTTCGAAATTATTTTTTTTTCGAAGGCCATTTTTCAGGAACTGGATCAAAACCACCTGGATGGAATGGGTGACACTTTAATATTCGTTTAATTGTAAGGAATAACCCTTTAATAGCTCCATGTTTTTGAAATGCCTCAAGCCCATATTGTGAACATGTTGGATGGAACCGACAGCTTGGTGGAGTCATTGGTGAAATGTATTTACGATAAAGTTTGATTAGCCAAATAAAAGGATACTTCATAATTCGTCCTTCTTTAATAATTGATTTGAATTTTTTTATCAAAAGATTAGCTCTTTGTTTAAACATACCATTTTTTAAAAAGTAGTTAAAGTATATAAACATTAAGATAAAAGACTAAAAATATCTTCTAAAATAATTTTTGAAATTTTATATGATTTGAAAAACGATATAAAGTCTATTCAAAGAGAAACGTATCATTTGTTATATTTCAATAAATAAAGGCAATATTAAGAAATGGTAGTGAGTTAATAGGGAAAATGTCTCTTTTTAGACAAACTATTTCCTGGAAAATAATTTTACAATATAGATAAAACTATAAAGAGGTGAAGGAAATGGCATCAAACAAATTAAATACTCAGTTAAATGAACTTGTTGCAACATGGTCAGTCCTTTATACAAAACTTCATAATTATCATTGGTATGTAACAGGTAATCAATTTTTTACTTTACATGCAAAATTTGAAGAGCTTTATAATGAAGTAACATTGAATTTAGATGAAGTAGCTGAACGTATATTAACAAAGGGAGGTAAACCTGTAGCAACATTAAGGGAACATCTGGAACTTTCTCATGTTCAAGAAGCAACGGGTTCTGAAACGCCAGAAGAAATGGTTCAAACAACTATAAATGATTTTAAGGCAATTATGAAGCTTATAAAGGAAGCAATGAGACAAGCATCTGAAGACGGTGATGATCGAACAGAAGACATGTTAAATGCAACATTTCAAAGTTTAGAAAAACATTCATGGATGTTAAATGCCTTTTTAGGTAAATAAAAATTCAGTATTTAAATGATAATTGGAAAGCTAATGATTCAGTTTTGAGCCATTAGCTTTTTTAGTATAGTAAAGACATCGTCACTCCATACTTATCATAAAGGAGTGATTGTTATCGAAACAACAGTTTATGTCTCAGTTGCAAACAATTCATATAGCTATGTTCCTTTAGGCACCCCGTGTGAATTTGAATTGAAAATGAATTCAGAAAAGGCAAGAATTTTTGAGAGGCTATTTCTACAAATTGACTCTTTAGAATTTCATAATGCGGTAAGAGCACACTTACCTTATTTACCATATCATTTAGATGAATCCAATCATGAAATTGATAGTAGGATTGCTAAAATATATGCACTTATACACGAATTTGGCGATGATGATACAAAAGAGTTTGTTGAGAAATTGCCTTATTTCAATTAGATGACATGATCCCTTTACTCCCTTATTATGAAGATAGGAGTTGAGTAAAGGGATGTTTACATTTATTGATGAAAATGGATTTTTTGTAGAGTTATCTTTCAAAAAGGGACAATTCAAAGTTTCTCCAAAGCACGTATTAGTAATGGTAAATAATAACGGTAAATGGTTATGTACGATTCACAAAAGACGGGGAGTAGAATTTCCAGGTGGTAAGGTAGAGCCAGGAGAAACTTTAGAAGATGCGGCAGTACGAGAAGTTTATGAAGAAACAAATGTACATATTACGGATATTAAATGGTTTGCAGATTATTTAGTACATAGTGTCGAACCATTTTGTAAAGCAGTTTATACAGGTAGAGTTGAGGGAATTGATCCTTTTATCGGAGATTATGAAACAATGGGCATGCTATGGCTTACGACTGAGGAATTATTAAATTACCCTAACTTAAGCTTTTATATGCGTGATGATGGATTAAAAAAGATGTTACAGGAAGTGAAACATCATGAAAGACAATGGTAGTATTGAATCAATTAGATTATATCCTTCACCAAACAAGAACGTTCAAATTAATGAAATAATCTATTGGTCAAATGGTTTAAAAGTGAAAGGTCTACTTGCAAAACCATTATTCGCTGATAGTGTAGAACCTTTATTGTATTTGCGAGGAGGGCTGCAATCTGTTGGAGCGGTGAGACCAGCAAGAATTGCCCAATTTGCTCAGCAAGGGTTTATTGTCTTTGCACCTTATTATCGAGGAAATCGAGGTGGACAAGGAAGGGATGAATTCGCTGGGGAAGACCGTTTTGATGCAGTTTATGGAGTAGACGTATTAAAGCAATTTACCAACTCAGAAAAAGTTCATGTCTATGGATTTTCTCGTGGTGGATTAATGGCATTATGGACTGCGATATTAAGAGATGATATTAAATCTGTTGTCACATGGTCAGGAGTGTCGAATGTATCGTATATGTACATTGAAAGAGAGGATATGAGAAGAACTTTAAAGAGAATTATCGGTGGATCCCCAACGAAAGTAAAAGAATTATATGAACAGCGAACACCACTCTATCATATAAATCAAATTGAAGCACCAGTTCTTATCATACATGGAATGAATGATATAAATGTTAGTATAGACCAAGCATATTTCTTAGAAAATGCATTGAAAAGTGAAAATAAAATATATGAAACATGGTATTACCCAGAGTTAACTCATCACTATCCACCACTTCAAAATCGTAAAACAGTTCGTGTTATTTGTGAATGGATGAAAACAAAATAAAGAGGTCGGCTGAAAAATAGCCGACCTCATTTTTTATGATATATCTAAAAAGTTATTATGTCAGTGTTTATACTAATGGTGCACCTTTTTTAGCGATTTCATTCGATACATCACCGAATTTTTTAAAGTTTTCTTTAAATAAACCAGCTAAATACGCTGCTTTTTGATCGTATGCTTCTTTATCTGTCCAAGCGTCTCTTGGATTTAATATTTCAGAAGGCACACCTTCAATAGTTGTAGGGATGTGTAAACCAAATACTGAATCTTGAATTGTTTCCACATCATTTAACTTACCATCGATGGCAGCACGAACCATTGTACGAGTATATGAAAGTTTCATACGGTTACCTACACCATACTCTCCACCAGTCCAACCTGTGTTTACTAGGAATACTTGTGCACCATGAGCGTCAATTTTTTCACCTAGCATTTCAGCATAACGTGTTGCTGGAAGTGGTAGGAAAGGTGAACCAAAGCATGTTGAGAATACTGGTTCTGGTTCAGTAACGCCACGTTCTGTACCTGCAAGTTTTGAAGTGAAACCACTTAAGAAGTGATACATTGCTTGCTCTTTTGTTAATCTACTGATTGGAGGAAGTACTCCAAAAGCATCTGCAGTTAAGAAAATAATTGTTTTTGGATGCCCTGCAACAGATGGAGTTACAATGTTATCAATAAAGTGAATAGGGTATGCAGCACGTGTATTTTCAGTTAATGAACCATCGTCATAATCTGGAATACGCGTATCTTTATCGATTACAACATTTTCTAAAACTGAACCGAAACGAATAGCGTTATAAATTTCAGGTTCTTTTTCAGCAGAAAGATTGATAGTTTTCGCGTAGCAACCGCCTTCAATATTAAACACACCATTATCAGACCAACCGTGTTCATCGTCACCGATTAACTTACGATTAGCATCTGCTGATAAAGTTGTTTTACCTGTACCAGAAAGACCGAAGAATAAAGCAACATCTCCAGCTTCTCCAACGTTTGCTGAACAGTGCATTGACAGAATATCGTTTTCAGGTAATAGATAGTTCATAATACCGAAGATCGATTTCTTCATTTCACCAGCATATTCAGTACCACCGATTAATATTACTTTCTTTTCAAAAGATACAATAATAAACGCTTCTGAATTTGTTCCATCTACTGCTGGGTCAGCCTTGAAATTAGGTGCAGCAATAATTGTAAATTCAGCATTATGTGTGTTTAGTTCTTCTTCTGTCGGGCGGATGAACAATTGATGACAGAAAAGATTATGCCAAGCAAGTTCGTTAATCACTTGGATTGATAATTGTGAGTCTTTATCGGCACCAGCAAAGCCTTTAAAAACAAAAAGCTCATTTTGCTCTTTTAAATAATTAATAACTTTTACATATAGGTTATCAAACACTTCAGCAGAAATCGCACGGTTGACATTGCCCCAATCAATTTTGTCCTTTGTGCTTTCTTCTTCTACTATAAATTTATCTTTAGGAGAGCGACCAGTATATTTACCTGTCTCAGCGCATAATGCACCATGAACAGTTAGGCTAGCTTCTCCGCGAGCTGTAGCTTTTTCCACAAGTTGTGGTACTGAAAGTTGAACTTTAACATTCTCACTTTTTAATAATTCCTTCAGTTCATTAGCAATTTCTACTGAATTCATCGATTAAATACCATCCTTTTTTTGTAATGTTCCCGTGGGTCTGGGAGGTTAGTTAATTCAAAAATAGTATAACACATTGTTCCTATTTATCTATACTAATCGCAAAAAATTTTGTTACAATTTCAACAATTTACTCGTTCGACAAAAATTAATTGACAAAGATACTTTCTTTTCGTAACATTTACAAATGAACGGATACTCTTATCCCGAGCTGGTGGAGGGTCAAGGCCCTGTGAAGCCCGGCAACCTGCATTTGTATTGGAAATGATAAATGCGATGGTGCCAACCTGATGCAAGGACATGACAAGTTCCTTGAACGATAAGAGTGAAAGGTAATGAAGTAGTAATTCCTTTCCTCATGTAAGTACGTGAGTAAGGAATTTTTTTTTGTATAAAATATTAGCAACAGTGATTATAATTAGTTACTTCCTATTTTATATTCCTTTCGATAGAACCTCGTGTTATAAGCAAAAAACGGCTTGAAGTTCGTAACTAGAAAACGAGCTTAACATGGGTAATGAGTACCGTATCAATTACGAGAATTATCTCGCTTCTTACTTAGGAGGATATATATGACAAATCGTCGACTGTTTACATCAGAAAGCGTAACAGAAGGGCATCCAGATAAAATTTGCGACCAAATTTCAGATGCAATTTTAGATGCTATTATATCAGAAGATCCAAATGCACGCGTAGCTTGTGAGACGACGGTAACAACTGGATTAGTATTAGTTGCAGGTGAAATCACAACATCTACATATGTTGATATTCAAAGTGTAGTCAGAAATACAGTTGCTGAAATCGGGTATACACGTGGTAAATATGGTTTTGATGCAGAAAACCTAGCAGTATTGACTGCAATAGGTGAACAATCACCTGACATTGCTCAAGGCGTTAACCAAGCTCTTGAAGCTAGAGAAGGTTCTATGACAGATGAAGATATTGAGGCAATTGGTGCTGGTGACCAAGGTTTAATGTTCGGATATGCATGTAATGAAACGCCTGAACTTATGCCTTTACCTATAAGTCTTGCGCATAAATTAGCTCGCCGTCTTGCAGAGGTTCGTAAAACAAATGAACTTTCCTATTTACGACCAGATGGGAAAACACAAGTAACAGTAGAGTATGACGAAAACAATCACCCTGTTCGCATTGATACGATCGTTATTTCTACTCAGCATGATGAAGAGGTATCTTTAGAACAGATTAAATCTGATTTAAAAGAAAAAGTGATTGCAGAAGTAGTACCATCAGAATTTATCGATGCCGATACAAAATATTTCATTAATCCAACAGGTCGCTTTGTAATCGGTGGACCTAAAGGTGATGCAGGATTAACGGGAAGAAAAATTATCGTTGATACTTATGGAGGCTATGCACGTCACGGTGGCGGGGCATTTTCAGGTAAAGATCCTACAAAGGTAGATCGCTCTGCTGCTTATGCTGCACGCTATGTTGCAAAAAACATTGTGGCATCAGGCTTAGCTGATCGCGCGGAAGTTCAATTAGCCTATGCTATTGGTGTTGCTAGACCGGTATCTATTGCAGTAGATACGTTTGGTACAGGTAAAGTGCCAGAAAGTAAACTTGTTGAATGGGTAAGTGAGCTATTTGATTTACGTCCAGCAGGTATTATAAAAATGCTTGATTTACGTCGCCCAATATATAAACAAACGGCTGCTTATGGACATTTTGGTCGAAATGACTTAAATGTACCATGGGAAAATACCGATATTGCAGAGAAGTTAAGAGAAAAAGCAAATCTATATTTATAATAATTTTCAATATGAACGAGGCTGATTTCATTAGATCAGCCTCGTTTTAATATTCCTCAAATGAAACGTCCATTGTTAATATTTTTTCATCAATCTGCATCTTCATTTCTTTTGTGATGGCTGCTGTTGGGATAAATTCAAACTTTGAGCCATCATATAATTCAAAAATATATTTTTCCTCGTACTGGTCAGTAGGTAATTCATGGATTACTCTAGAAATTTTCGACCATTCATATTTTTCTGTAGCTCCAAAAAACGGATTGTATTCTATATAATCATCATTAATATGAATATAATATTGTACACTGGAGCCTATTAGATAAAATATAAAAATAAGAGCAAGCATACCGGTAAGGAGTTTACTAATAATTTTTTTAAATAATTTTATGATGAAGATGGCTAGGAAAGCTATACCAAAAGACAAAGTATAGATAATGATGTTTTTTCCATATGTAATGAGAACCATTCGATCAGGATCATTTAAGAACAGGCTAGAAACAATAATAGGGGTGAGTAAAATGACAATCGGTGCCATGACAATAGTCAATCCGATTAATAAGTAATGGCGCATCTTTTAAACTCCTTTCATACTTCATTTATAATATGTTGTAAAAACTATGAAAATGAAAGTGTAGCTATAAACAAAAAAGAAACTGTAAAAACAGCTTCTATTAAAATCAATTCGGATTTAACTATTTATTTTGTTGTAAAGATTTGTAATACTGCCCTTTTTCCACGTATTCACGAATAATCCTGTCCATATCCTTACGATCTTCTAATGTTATTTCACGAACTACCTTTGCTGGTCTTCCCATAGCTAAAGTATTAGGGGGGATTTTTTTGCCTGGTGGTACTAAACTACCAGCTCCAATAAATGCTCCTTCTCCAATTTCTGCACCATCAAGAATAATGGAACCCATTCCAATAAGTGCTCTTTTTCTAATAACACAACTATGTAAGGTCACTTGATGGCCGATAGTTACTTCGTCTTCAATAATTAGTGGATTATTAGGGCTTTGATGAAGACAGCTTAAATCCTGTATACTACATCTTTTACCAATGATTGTAGGTGCAACATCTCCACGAATAACCGTATTAAACCATACCGTTGTGTCCTCACCAATTGTTACATCACCAGTGACGACTGCATGATCTGCAATAAACACTGTATTGTGTATATTCGGACTTTTTTCTTTAAAAGGATAAATCATCGAAAATCTCCTCATTTCCAAGTAAAATTATATTATCATCGTAGCAGATACAATTTAGAATGAAAATATAAATGGTATTAATGCCCATATCACATTTAGTGTATATGTTGGTAGGAGGAATATAAAAATGTGGAAATGGGAAACAGAAGAACATGCAAAGGCTGTAGTGGTTATTATACATAGTGCATTTGAGCATCATCGCTGGTATGCTTGGTTAATCGAAAAATTAAGAGTTGAAGGTTACCATGTTGTAATGGGTGATTTACCAGGGCATGGTGAAGAGGGGAAGTATTCTAGAATTCATGATGAGACAGTAAATGAATATATTAAATATATTAAAAATTTAATGGAAAGTGCATTGTCATATGAATTACCAGTCTACATGATTGGACATGGGTTAGGAGGAACATTGGCTGTTCATTATTTAAAGAAAAACAAGGTTGCTTGTGCAGGTGTTATTCTTAGCTCGCCATGGTTTGCCTTACAAAAGCATGGAAGTTTAATAAAAAGTGCATTAGCGAATCTTGGCTCCCTTACATCTAACATGAAATTAACATTGGATATCAATAAAAAAGCATTAACGAATAATCTTCAGGGATATCAAGAAATGGATGATAATTTAGTTTACAAAACAAATGTGACAGTTAGTTGGTATAAGGAAATTCAATTAATAATGAAAAATTTGTTTGTACCTTCAACAAGTCAATTAGCGATTCCGATTCTTCTTATGACTGCAAAACAAGATAAAATAACGGATGTTGAGCAAGCGAGAAAATGGTTGTTACTCCAATCCTCAACGGAATTTCAATTCAAAGAATGGCCGCTAAGCTATCACAACCTATTTCATGATTTAGAACGTGAACAAGTCTTTATGTATGTTAGAGATTTTATAAATAATACAACACGGGGTCTTGGGTATATTATTGATTGATATTATTATTTGTTAATAACGCTGTTTGGAGACAACTTAATCCTTTTATAAAGCAATCTATTCATACAACAGAATATTCTGACAATCTATATTCAGAAAATATATTGAATAATATAAATTTGAATCAATTTCATAAATCACTTTTTGTAAAAGCTTGGCCTTCGCCCAA